>CADBTV010000043.1 GCA_902797655.1 uncultured Ruminococcus sp. | reverse complement strand
TTATAGGAGCTTCTGATATTACAATTATCAGTAAATCTGCCATATTTATTATATTGCACATTTCAAAGCAGTTTCCTATAAAGCAAAAAAGCAGCTCGTTTGAGCTGCTTTTACTTTTGCGTTGATTCTAATTTGCAATTTATTCAGCGTTTGATTTGTGATTAAAGGTCGGAACCATTTCAGCCAGCATCTCAACAACCCTTTCGCTGTTGTTTTCGTTGGCGTATTTCTCGATTTCCGCGAGCTGAGCGTTGAGCTTGTCCGGGTCAATCTCAATCTGATTGCCTATGAAAATCTTCTTGTTGGAGGTCTTTTTGAGTCCTTCCTCGTCCATCAAAAGCTCCTCAAACAGCTTCTCGCCGGGTCTGAGTCCGGTGAATTTAATCTCGACATCCTCGTAAGGCACCTTGCCGTACATCCGGATGAGGTTCTCCGCGAGGGTGACAATCTTGACCGGCGCGCCCATATCGAGCACAAAAATCTCACCGCCGTGAGCCATCGCTCCGGCTTCAAGCACGAGCGAGACAGCCTCGGGAATTGTCATAAAATAGCGGATGATGTCGGGATGTGTTACCGTGACGGGCTTGCCGCTTTCTATCTGACGGCGGAACAGCGGAATAACCGAGCCGTTGGAGCCGAGAACGTTTCCGAAGCGAGTAGTAACGAACTCGGTGTGGGTGCTGGTCTGAGCCTTGTTCTGTATAATCATCTCGCACACGCGCTTGGTGCAGCCCATTACGTTAGTCGGGTTGACCGCCTTGTCGGTGGAAATCATAACAAACTTGTCCGCCTTGTACTTTTCGGCGAGGGTCGCGGTGTTGTAGGTACCGATGATGTTGTTCTTGACTGCCTCCTCCGGCACAACCTCCATCAGCGGAACGTGCTTGTGAGCTGCCGCGTGGAACACAAGGTTAGGCTTATATTCGGCGAAGATTTTCTCCATCTTCTTATAATCACGTACAGAGGAAATCAGCGTCACAAAGTTAAGGTCGCTGCCGAATTCCATCAGCACTTCCTGCTGAACCTCGTAGGCGTTGTTCTCGTAAATATCAACCACAATAATCTGCTTGGGGTTGTACTTTGCAATCTGGCGCACAAGCTCGGAGCCAATTGAACCGCCTCCGCCTGTTATCATACAAACCTTGCCTGCAATGAACGAGCGGATTTCCGTTTTGTCAAACGAGATAGGCTCTCTGCCGAGCAAATCCTCGATTTTAATATCGGTAGCCTGATTGATAAGCTCGGTGTGCTCGTCGTCAAAGAGCAGGTTTCCGAGGTACGGGATAACCTTGATTTTACACTTGGTCTTGGAGCAGATGTCGAGTATCTCAACCCTGCGCTCCTCGCTGCACGACGGAATCGCAAAGATAATCTGCTCGATTTTCATACTCTCGCAAATCGGGATAATATCGTTGGTAGTGCCGAGAACGCGCACTCCGTTGACTCTTGTATGAATTTTGCCGGGGTCGTCGTCCACAAGACCCACCGGCACAAACTGACTCCATTTGTTGTTGGGGTCGTACCTCGCGCTTTGCAGCTCGCTTAAAATCATCATCGCGGCGTGACCCGCGCCGATAATCAGCGTCCTCTGAGTTTTGTCGTACTTGCCGGTTTCGGTAAGCAAGAGGAACGACTTCCTGAACGCGAGCCTGAACAGCACCGCGCCGGCGGCAGTTACCAAAAAGTTCACAAAGAAGAACATCTTGGAGAAGCTCTTGCCCAGAGCAAAGAAGATTACTATCGCCAAAAACTGGCCGATAAACATTCCCGCCGCGCAGAGCAGATAGTCGCGCGCTCTGAAATAACGCCACATCTTGGAGTAACAGCCGAGCGAATACAGCACCAAAACGCTGAGAATCACGTCGGCAATCATAATGTAGCCGAGTCCCCTGAGCGGCTGAGCGTAGCCTTTGTGCAAGGCTGTAAATATATAATTTGTAATCAAGGTACCCACGCAAATGATGAACACATCGGCAATCGCGAGGATAAGCTTTCTGATATTAAATTTTTTCATCTTCCGTTATCCCCCGTAATTGTCTATACGCAGACACAATTTCACATACTTATTCCATACAATTATAAGTAAAAGCGCGGAAAAAGTCAATAATACGCTATAATTTATCCATTTTGCAAAAAAGTCCACATAGGTTTTTGAACATTATTAACATAAATAAATGCGGATATTCAAAATTCAAAAACCAAAAAGCTTTCTGTGCCCCGAACCGGCCGCGGCGGAAATATCTGTAATTGACATAAATTAGCATTTGACAAAAGGATATTTAACAAATTTGACTATAGATTATCGCGGTGAAATGGTGTAAAATAATAATACATTTAGTTGAAATGGGGTGACAGTTATGCTGAGTATTTTCAAAACAGATAACGGCGTGCTTAAAGAGGTAGACAGCCTTCAGCCTAATGTGTGGGTAAAGCTGACTACGCCTGACGCGGAGGAAAACCAGCTGATTGTTGACCATTACGGAATCGACTTCGGCGACCTTGTTGCCGCGCTGGATGACGAGGAGAGCTCCCGTATTGAGTTTGAGGACAATTACACCCTCATCCTTGTCGATATTCCGATTACCGAAATCCGCAACGACGAGCAGTATTACACCACCATTCCGCTCGGTATCATCATCACAGAGGACGCTGTGCTGACGGTATGCCGCGAGGAGGTCGAGGTGTTCGGTATGAACCTGCGCTTTAAGATGCGCAACTTCTCAACCGCGAAAAAGATGCGCTTTGTGTATCACCTGCTGTTCAGCATTGCGAAGCTCTACCTCTACGACCTTCGCAACATTGACAAGGCTCGTACCGAGATTGAAGAACGAGCCGGGAGAGAAACGGTTGACACCGATATTATCTCTCTGCATGAGCTCGAGGCTTCGCTCGTATACTTCGCAACCTCGCTGAGAGCAAACAATATGGTTATTACGCGCCTGATGCGCAACAACCAGTTCCCCGAGGACGAGGAGCTAATCGAGGATACAATCATCGAGAACAACCAGGCGATTGAGATGGCGACGATTTATCGTGACATCATCGACTCCACCCGAGAGCTCATCTCGGCGGTAATGGACAACCGACTCAACAACGTGATGAAGTACCTCACCTCAATCACAATCGTTATGGCGATTCCGACGATTATCTCGGGAATATACGGAATGAACCTCAAATGGCTCCCGTTCGCGAACACGATCCACGGCTTCGGGATAGTGTGTCTGGCGACGCTGATAATCTGTATTATAACGATGTTTATATTAAGAAAAAAGAAAATGATGTAACGATAAAACCGGCACCTCAGGGCGCCGGTTTTTTACTCAAGCGGTTCAAGGTTGTAATCCCCGAGCTTGATGTTTGTGTTGATAACGCTTATGCTGTTTTCAATGCAAAAAATTATTATCGAGTCGCGCGTGTCCCGGGCATAGAGCGGAGCGTAGCCGCACTTTTTGAGCAGCTGCTGGGCTTCGTCAACCGAAAGCTCCAGCCCAAAGCACAACAGAATCACCTTGTCGCGCGAGATGTTCTTCGTTTTCTTGCCGGACAAAATCTCGTAACAATAACCGCGGTTAAGCCCTGACCTGCGGACAACCTCAGCTTTCGTCAAGCCCTTGCGCGCAATATAAGAGTTCACCTGCTCGCTGAGATTACCGAAGAAAATTTCGTTGTCATTTTCGTCAAAATACTCGTCCACGCTTCTTTTGTTTCTCAAAATGTTCATAAGCTCATCGGTACTTTTTTTCATTTTTTCAACATTTCCTTTTCACTGTCTTTTATATTTTTCTGTTTTGTGCTAGAATACAAGTATCAAAATCAGCAGAGGTCATTATGAAGCTCAACCAATCTCAGCTCTGGGATTATTCCGTTTTAAGCGCGATTCACCGAAACATAGATTTGGTTCGCAACAACAAAACAGGTCAGCTTATGATACGGCGGCTATCCTCCGGGGAAAGCTACCCTGTTCTGCGTGCGCTTTGCGGTATAAGTCACCATAATCTGATGAAGGTTTACGACGTGAAAACTCAGGACGGAATCTGCGTCAGCCTCTGCGAATTTATCAACGGCAACACCCTGGCGTATGAGATAGAGAACAACGGACCCTACAGCATAAGCGAGTCAAAGCGTACTCTTTGCAGGGTTTGCGACGGGCTCAGCGCTCTGCACAAAAACGGAATCGTCCACCGCGACATCAAGCCCGAGAACATTATGATTTCTCAAAGCGGAGAAGTTAAGATTATCGACTACAGCATAACCAGGCTGATTAAGCCTGAGAAAACCAAGGACACATCCGTGCTCGGGACAGAGGGCTACGCGCCGCCGGAGCAGTTTGGTTTTGCTCAGACGAATGGAAGAGCCGACATCTACTCCTGCGGAGTTCTGCTGAACTTTATGCTGACAGGCAAGCTTCCCGACGAAGCAATGCACCAAGGTCCGCTCAAAACCGTAATTGAAAAATGCGTCGAAATCGACGAGAGAAAGCGTTTCTCATCTGCCGGGGAACTGAAAAGCACCTTGCAGGGCAAAAAGCTCAACACCCGGAGAACCTTTCAGCCGCTGCCGGGCTTTAGGAGCGACCGGATTTTCCCGAAAATTTTATCCTCGGTATTTATCACCCTCTGGTGCTTAATGCTGTTTGTGTTCATAAACGGATTCGGGCTGCTGTTTAAATCCACTCCCTCGCAAAGAGTCGGACAGATAATACTCTGGTCGGATTTTCTGATATTCTGGACCGCCTTGCCGTATATGCTGTTCGGCGATATGTTCCGACTGTCCGAGAGAATCAACCCCGACAACCCCCGAAACGGAAAGTACATACTCCGCCTGCTCGGAATTTTGAGCATTGTGTTCGGCATAGCGCTGGTGATCTTCGGGGTTTACTTTGCAAGACAATTATAGCACCGGGATCATTATAACACAAATAAATATTTATTTGTCAGCTGCCGGCTGACCAAAAACAAAGAGTAACTCTGTATTATAAATGCAGAGTTACTCTTTGTTTTACTTAATTTCCTGTTCAAGAGCATCAAACTCAGGAGTGGAGAAAAACTCGCCGAGTGTTATATCCAAGCCGTCACAAAATTTTTTAATTGTAACTATGGAAATGTCTCTGCGGTTTTTGTCCATCATACTATACGCGGTAGAGGGGGTCACACCCGAAAGCGTCGCAAGCCCGTTGGTGTTGATTCCTCTCTCTGCGCATATATCCTGAAATCTTTTTGATACAAGATCCTTTACGCTCATACCACCACCTCAAAATTATTCTACTTAAATTTACATTTCTGCGTATACGCACTTGCGTAATTTATGATGTTATGTTATACTTATCGTATGGTAAATTACTCTTTTTATTCGGAGGTTAGAATGACTCACAGCACATTAAATATGCAGTGTAAGTCCTGTGGCGGTACACTTAAACTTGACAAAGAGAGAAACGTAATTGTATGTCCGTATTGCGGAGCGGAAGAGCTGATTGTCGAAAGCGACGAAAAAATAAAACAGCAAACAAAGCTGCTGGAGTGGGAGCGCGAGGATAAAGAAAAACAGGAAATCGAGCATAAAAACTACAAAAACAGCAAATCCGGAAAGGTTTCTCTTGTTTTCGCAATTATTTGCAGTGTTCTTTTTGCCGGTTCCATAAACCAAATATCAGGTCTGCCGACAGCGCTGAGAACTGTAACCTTCTTTATTCAAGCGGCGCTGTTTCTAATGTCATACCTGACAAGAAAAGAGATTATCGATCTTTCCGGCTACATCAGGCTTAAAGCCATAAAGCTCCCCACGCTTTTTATGGCGGCAGGGTTTATATTGTTCATAGCAATTGCAGCGTTTTCAACGCTATAAATTATTAATAAAGGAGAATCCGATATGAAAAAGCAACAATTTATTTCACTCTTACTCGCAGGCTTATTAGTCCTTCCGTCCGTTTTTATATTCAGCGGTTGCGGCAATGAATACGCGTCGGAAAAATTCACAACCATTAAATGGCCTGACAGCAAGCTCGCGCAGCTCTTGCCCACGCCGGAGTCAACCGTCGGAGCGATAGAGTTAGAAACAGATGATTCGCTCACAGTGTTGATCGGTAACACAACAGACGAGCAATACAATCAGTATTTAGATGCTTGCAAAGAAAAAGGCTTCACAAAGGATAAATATCAAACAAGCGGCACAGACGAAAACCCCCATTACAGCGCAGAGAACAAGGATGGATACAGCCTGACTCTTGAGTATTATAAGGATGACGATTCTGAAGGGTATAAAAATACTATGAGTATCGATTTGAATGCTCCGTCCGACGATTCGGAGGATAAAAATTCAAGCGACTCAAAAAAGTCATCCTCTAAAAAAGCCAAGAAAACAACCTCCAAGAGTAAATCAAAAAGCAGTTCTAAGAGTAGCAAGTCCGGCAAGGTAAGCTCCAAATTCAAAGCAACTATGGACAGCTATGAAGAGTTCTTCGACGAGTACATCAGCTTTATGAAGAAGTACAATGATAACCCGAGCGACCTCAGCCTGCTTAATGAATACTCAGACTATATGAGTAAATACTCAGACTATATGGATAAGCTCAATGACATAGATGAAGATGAATTATCCGCAGCCGACGCGGCGTACTACCTTAAGGTTCAAGCAAGAATCACTAAGAAGCTCTCCGAAGTTGAATAATCATACATTTTTAACACGCCTCTTTCGGAGGCGTGTTTTTGTGCGGAAATTTTCAACCTTAATTTTGTCATTTTTATTGTAATTGTTCCTGATATTTGTTATGATTAATGTATAAAATTAATAAGGTGTGATTATATGAAGCCGACAAGTTTTTCAAAGCGATTGCTCGCAATTTTGCTTACCTTATGTATATTAATAACCGCGTCGCTCACAGCGTCAGCCGAGGGCGATGAACCTGCGGTTAACCCTCAGGCATATCCTGCGTTTGCAGACGCGTCAGCCGGCGCGCTCTACGCTCACGCAACGCTCGGCGGCGACAGCGCTCAGGCGTGGCAGCGCTGGGGAAGCGGTTACTCGGGTCTTAACGCGCAGAGCGGTATGCGGTACTTTTTCCTGCCGAACACCGCGGACAACAGCCGGGTCGAGATTTACAACAACTACAGCACCCCGGCGACAATCGGCTCCGTTACAATCGCGCCGTACACCAGCGCGTTTGTGCCCTACAAAAACGGCACAGCCTACACCGTTTCGGTCAACAGCCGCAGCTACAGCTTTACCGTTTACAAAAGCGACAGCGAGGCTTCGGTATTCGTTAACGACACCAAAAACTCCTACACCGACGTAAACGGCAAGGTTCAGAACACCGACCTGTACTCGTTTTTGATTCAGAACAAGGAGAACTCCGTCAAGGGCTCCGACTGCGCGATAGCCGGCGGCTCGGCGGTGCTCGACACCACCCTCAAAAAAATCAAGGGCAGAGGCAACACCAACTGGACAGAAACCGACAAAAAGCCCTTTAACCTGCAATTCAACGATTCGGTCACTATCGGTCATACTGCCGGCAAGAAATTCTCCTTTGTGTCAAACGCGAAGGATTCGACCCTGCTGAGAAACACGATTATGTACAACCTCGCAAACGACGCCGGCTCGCCCTACGCTCCCGACCAGAGCTTCGTTGATTTCTTTGTGAACGGCGAGTACAGAGGCAGTTACATCGCCTGCGAAAAGATAGATTTGGGCAAAAGCTCGGTTGTTTCTCTCAAGGACAACTCCGACACAAAAACCTCCGATTTCAGCTTTCTTGTTGAGGTTGATGTGTGGAACTACAAAAACGACACCTACTTTGTAACCGACAAGGGCTACCACGTTGTGCTCAAAACTCCCGACCTCGAGGATTTTGAAGCCGGCACCGAGGACTACACCCTGCGCTACAACTACATAAAGCAGACCTACCAGAAGCTCGAGGACGCGCTGTACGGCGGCACCATAGCGGATTTGGAGAAAATCTGCGACCTCGACAGCCTCGCGAGCCAGTACCTGCTTCAGGAATTCGGCAAAAACTGTGACGGCGGCTACACCTCGACCTACTTTACCTACAACGCGGACGAGGGCAAGTTCTACGCCGCTCCGATTTGGGACTGCGACTCCGACCTCGGCGCGGTTGACTGCACGCGCGACGGCTGCACCACCTCGACCTGCAACTATCAGGGCTGGGTAACGAGAACAGCAACCTACCGCAGCGACACCCGAATCACCACCGTCAACCCCTTGGGTCAGGCATTCAATATGAAGGGAACGGACTCCGGCGGTAAGACCTTTGAGGACAGAGTAAAAGCTATCTGGAGCAACAGCTTCGTTCCGAAAATCAACATCCTCACCGGCTCGGCAGAAGCCGACGGCGGACGGCTCAAAAGCATCGACGACTACGCCTCCGCGATTACTCAGGCGAGCTACAACAACTACGTAATGTGGGACTTTATGTGGTATTGCTCGCGCTACAGGTCGGGACTTTCCGGCAGCTACTCGCGCGATTACTCAGGCGAGCTTAATTACCTCAAGGACTGGACAAAGGCGCGCGCCGATTGGATGAACTCTCAGTACGGCTCTCAGAACGAGTCTCAGGCTCCTTCTCAGCCCGAATCCTCAACCACAGTATACTTCAAAAACTCGCTTAACTGGGACAACGTGTACTACTACGCGTGGACGAGCGGAAACGCCCCGATGAACTGGCCGGGCGAGCTTGCCGAAAAGGTCGGCACCGACGCAAACGGAGCAGACATCTACAAGGCTTCTATCTCCTCCTCTCTTGACAAAATCATCTTCAACGGCGGTATGGAAGCAGCGCAGACGGTAAACATTGACGTTGCCGTTTCAACGCTTTACTCCCCGACTACCCAATCCGGCAGGCAGAACAATATGCGCTACCCGATTTACAACGTAAGCGCGTCAGGCTACACCGAGCCGACAGCTCCGACAGAAGCGACGACTCAGCCTCCAAGCGACACCACCTCGCCGCAGACCGAGACCACTCTCCCGACGACTCCGGAAGAAGTCCTCAGGGGCGACGCGAACCTGGACGGCAAGCTAAACATCAAGGACGCCACCGCGGTACAGAAGTGCGCGGCGAAAATCATAACCTTCTCCGAAAAGCAAAAGCGCGCAATCGGCATCGGCGCTGACGAGGAACCAACCGTCAAGCTCGCGACCCGGATTCAGCAGTATCTTGCGGAGATAATTACCGAATTTTAACTTGACAATATTCCAAAGGACTGTTAGAGTAATAGCAGTCCTTTTTATTTTTGTATTATACTATGAAGAAATTTACTATAAAATCACCAATAATCGCTGTGCTCGGAGCGCTTTTGTGTGTTATGCTCTGGGGAACCGCTTTTCCGCTGATTAAGCTGGGTTACGCCGGATTTGCGATTGAACAAAGCGACGCAGGCTCAAAGCTGCTGTTCGCCGGATTCAGGTTCGCGTTCTCGGGCGTGCTTGTGTTTTTGTTCGGAATAATAAAGCAAAGGCGGATCCTCCTGCCAAAGCGGAGGGATTTACTCCCTATTCTCCTGCTCGGAGCGGTGCAGACTACCCTGCAGTACCTTTTCGCGTACATCGGAGTAGGGCTTACAACAGCGACAAACACCTCAATACTCACTGGTACGGCGTCGATAATCTCGGTCGTGTTGGCGGCTGTGTTCTTCAGGGACGATCGTATGACTGTGCTCAAAATCCTCGGCTGCGTTGTGGGTTTAATCGGAATTTTCGTTGTCAATATCGCGGATTTCTCGCTCGACGCGGTGAACTTCCTCGGCGATATAATCGTTCTTTTATCGGCGGTCAGCGCGGCAGGCGGCAACATCATAACAAAGAAAATCACCCCGAGCCGAGACCCCGTAACCGTAACGGCGTGGCAGCTTTTCTTCGGCGGAGTTCTGCTCATTTTTGCCGGATTAATCCTCGGCGGAAGGCTCAACCTCGCAAACCCCGGCGGCGTTGCGATTTTAGTTTGGCTTTCGGTTGTGTCGGCGGTGAGCTTTCTGCTCTGGACTGCGCTGCTTAGGTATCATCCGGTCAGCAAAATCACGATTTTCACAATGCTGGTGCCGGTTTTCGGTACGCTGTGGTCGTGGATTCTGCTCGGCGAGAGCGTGTTCAGCGTGCAAAATTTAATTTCGCTGCTATTAATTGCCGGCGGAATTGTACTAGTTAATAGGTGGTAAAATGAAAATCCTAGGCGTAATATTTGATATGGACGGAGTTATCCTCGACAGCGAAAAGCTCTACGTGCGCTTTTGGAAGCAAGCCGGCAGGGAGTGCGGCTTTCCGTGGGAGGAGAGGCACTCGCTTGCGATTCGCTCCCTTGCGCGTCCGTACGCGATTGAGCGGCTGAAGGGCTTCTTTGGCGAGAGCTTTGACTACGATAAGGTGCGCAACAGGCGAATCGAGCTGATGAACGCCTACATCTCGGAGCACGGAATCGAAACCAAACCCGAGGCTGAGCAAACTCTCAGCACACTCAAAGAGCGCGGCTTCAAAATCGCGCTCGCGACCGCGACAATGGAGGATAAGGCTCGCGCTTATCTCGAAAGAGCCGGGGTGCTCAGGTACTTCGACGAGGTTGTGTCGGCTCATATGGTCGGGCACGGCAAGCCCGAGCCGGATATTTACCTTTACGCGTGCGAAAAGCTCTCCCTAAAGCCGGAGAACTGCATTGCGGTTGAGGACAGCCCCAACGGAATCATCTCCGCGTACAAGGCAGGCTGCGTTCCGGTGATGATACCCGATATGGACGAGCCGGACGAGGACACAATTAAAATAGTATACAAGGTTCTGCGAAGCCTTAATGAACTGATAAAGCTTACAAAGGAGATGAACAATGGAACTGATAACAAAAATAATTGACGAAACAGATTCTTTTCTGTGGGGCTGGTTTATGATTATCCTGCTGCTCGGAACGCATCTGTTTATTACAATCAGAACAAAGTTTATGCAGCGCAAAACCCTTACGGCGATTAAGCTTTCCGTCACCAAGGACCCGGAATCCGACGGCGACATCAGCCCGTTTCAGGCGCTCGCGACAGCGCTCGCCTCAACAATCGGAACCGGCAACATCATCGGCGTGGGAACCGCGATTGCGCTCGGAGGTCCGGGAGCGGTGTTCTGGTGCTGGATTACGGGCGTGCTCGGAATCGCGACAAAATACGCGGAGTCCCTGCTCGCGGTAAAATATCGCGTCAAAACCAAGGACGGGCGTATGCTTGGCGGCGCGATGTACGCGCTGGAGCGCGGATTAAAGATGAAATGGCTCGGAATCCTTTTTGCGGTTTTCGCGCTTGTGGCTTCGTTCGGAATCGGCTCGGGAGTACAGGTCAACGCTATCTCGAGCATTATGAACAGCACCTTCAACGGCTCCGGCGAGCTTGTGTGGAACATCTTCGGCTACGAGGTTTCGGCGGTTTCGGCAATCGTCGGAATCATTGTTTCGGTTATTACCGCTATCGTTATCTTCGGCGGAATCAAGGTAATCTCGAGAGTATGCGAGCTGCTTGTTCCGGCGATGGCAGCGTTCTACGTAATCGGCTGTATCATTATACTCGTTATGAACTTCTCCTACCTCGGCGACGCGGTTATGCTTATTCTTAAATCCGCGTTTACCCCGACTGCGGCAGGCGGCGGATTCATCGGCTCGACTATTATGCTCGCGGCGCGTTACGGAATCGCGAGAGGACTTTTCTCCAACGAATCCGGTATGGGCTCGGCTCCGATTGTAGCCTCAGCCGCTCAGAGCCGCAACTCGGTTCGTCAGGCGTTGATTTCATCCACAGGCACATTCTGGGATACAGTTGTAGTATGCCTGATGACAGGCCTTGTGCTCGTAAGCTCGATTTTGAAGCACCCGGCTCACTTTGCAGGCGCGGAGGGCGGCCAGCTTACATACAACGCCTTCCAGCAGATTCCGATTGTCGGAACCCCGATACTCGTTATCGGAATACTCTCGTTTGCTTACTCAACGATTCTCGGCTGGTCGTACTACGGCGAACGCTGCGTTGAGTACCTCTTCGGCAGGAGGGGTATGGTTCCCTACAAGCTTATCTTCGTATTTGTGCTTTTAATCGGACCTGTTATCTCGCTTGACATCGTGTGGTCGCTGTCGGATATTTTCAACGCGCTTATGGCGATTCCGAACCTTGTGGCGATAATACTGCTGTCGAATGTTGTCGTAAAAGAAACCAACCACTATCTCTACGGCAACAGGCTGAACGAATACGACCGCACCGAAATCCCGAGAGTTGACAAGTAGCTTGACTTTAGACCCTTTGGGGCATATAATTAGATAGTACGCAAAACACGCTCAGCATTTTGCTGGGCGTGTATTAACGGAAAGGAGAGATAAAATGGTATTTTCGAGCTTGATTTTTCTGTTCGGATATTTGCCGCTCGTGCTGCTGGTGTACTACATCGTACCGCGCAAGGGCAGGAACATCTTTCTTTTCTTCATAAACCTTTTATTCTACGGTTGGGGCGAGCCGGTGCTTGTGACGCTGATGCTCGTCTCGATTGTGATTAACTACATCGGCGGATATTTTGTCGAAAAACGCAAGCCCGACAAGCGGCGGATGCGGCTGCCGCTCGCGCTGACGTGTATTGCCGACATCGGAATCCTCGCCTTCTTCAAGTACACTCCGCTGATTTGCGAAACGCTGAATCTGCTGCCGTTTATGAACATCAGCGTGCCGGAGATTTCGCTTCCTATCGGAATCAGCTTTTACACCTTCCAGACTATGAGCTACGTCATTGACGTTTACCGCGATGACGCTCCGGTCTCAAAGAGTCTCGTTAATTTCGGAACCTACGTCGCGCTGTTTCCGCAGCTTATCGCGGGTCCGATTGTCCGCTACAAGGACGTAGCCTATCAGCTTGAGCACCGCGAGGAAACGCTCGAACAATTCAACCGCGGCGTTAAGCTCTTTATGGTCGGACTCGGCAAGAAGGTCATCATCGCCAACCAGATGGGCGCGATGTGGGACGCAATGCTCGCCACAACAACCCCGAACGGCGTGCTCGGCAACTGGGTCGGGATTATCGGCTACACACTGCAAATCTACTTTGACTTTTCGGGCTACAGCGATATGGCGTGCGGACTCGGCAATATGCTCGGGTTTGAGTTTCTCAAAAACTTCAACTACCCCTACATCTCAAAATCCGTCACCGAATTCTGGCGAAGGTGGCACATTTCGCTTTCGACCTGGTTTCGGGAATACGTCTACATTCCGCTCGGCGGCAACCGAAAGGGTGTGCCGCGGCAGATTATCAACCTGCTGATTGTCTGGTTCTGCACCGGACTGTGGCACGGCGCGTCGTACAACTTCATACTCTGGGGTATGTACTACGGGCTGATTTTGATTATTGAAAAATTCGTGCTCAAAAAGCTGCTGGACAAGCTTCCGTCCGCAATTTCGCACGTGTATACAATTTTCGTTTTCATATTCGGATGGGTAATCTTCTACTTTGACGATATGGGCAAGATGGGCGACTTTATCGTCGGCCTGTTCAACTTCTCCGACGGCTTAATCAGCGCGGACGCGCTTGTGATACTTTGCCGCTACGCCGTATTGCTCGCGGTTGCGGTGCTCGCGTCAACTCCGCTGATGACGACTTTGTACCTAAAGCTCAGGGACAAGGGCTTTATGTGGGTGTTGGAGACGGTGTTCTGCGTGGTTGTGATGGTAATTTCCGTCGCGGCAATCGTCAACCAGAGCTACAACCCGTTTCTGTACTTTAGATTCTAAAAGAAAGGAGCTGTAAAAATGAAGAAAAAGCTTGCGCTTGCGCCGATGTTTGTTTTTCTGTGCTTCATCCTTGTGATGACTGCATTGTTTATCATCACGCCCAAAACCAACTACAGCTCCTCCGAAAAGCGTTACCTCGAGGATTTTCCCGAAACCAACCTCAATACCGTCACCAACGGCGAGTTTGAGTCAGGCTTCGAGAGCTTTCTCGCCGACCACTTTCCACTGAGGAATATGTGGGTCGGGCTCAACGCGTACTACAACTATTTCATCGGCAACAACTCCAACGACGGAGTGTACAAGTGCTCTGACAATTACCTGATTAACAAGCCGACCGGCTCCGACAACCGAATCAAGAACAACATCTCGACCGTAACCAAGTTCAAATCCGCGGTGGATGTGCCCGTAACCGTGATGCTCGCGCCGAGCACCGGCTACGTTATGGACGAAGTTCTGCCGGCTGTGCACGGAGAGTACCTCGACGACTACTTTTTCGGCGATATCAAGAGTGAGCTCAAGAAGAACGGCGTGGGCTTTGTGGATTTACGCTCAAGGTTCAAAAAAGCCGACTCCCAGCTCTACTACAAAACCGACCACCACTGGACAACTCAGGGAGCGTGGACAGCGTACGAGGAGCTGTGCAGGTCGCTAAAAATCAAGCCTGCCGAGGAGAGCGACTACGAAGTCGAGAGCTACGACAATTTTTACGGGACGACCTACTCAACGAGCGGATTCTGGCTCACTCCGCCGGACAAAATCGAGGTTTGGAACAACTCAAACCACAAGCCCGGCGACATCAGGCTCACCATCACCGAGGGCAAGGAGAGCAAGGACTACGACTCGCTTTACTTCAAAAACCACCTCGACGAGGACGACAAGTACCCCGTTTTCATCGACGGCAACCACGCGCTCGAAACCATCAAAAACAAGAACGTAAAGAGGGGCAGGGTGCTTGTAGTCAAGGACAGCTTCTGCCACAGTCTTGCTCCGTTTTTGGCGGACAGCTTCCGCACCGTTACGCTCGTGGATATGCGCTACTACAAGAACAACGTGTCCGAGCTTGTAAAGAGTGGAAAATACGACCGCGTGCTCGTAATATACGGTATTGACAACTTCGCGACAGACACCGACCTTGTGTGGCTGAAATAACACACCGGGTTTTCGCAGGTATTAATTAATCAGGCAGGTCTGCCGTAGAACTCAGGCTCGGCGGAAGCGATAACCGGCTCGATTTCCAGCACAGACTCAAAGGAGAAATCCTCCGGCTCGCGGCACATATAGAGGTCGGGACTGTTTACTCCGCCGTTGGCGAGAAATTTTTCAAACGCGGACGCGCGAAAGTCGGGAGCGATTACCTTTTCTTCTGCTAAAAACTCGGGAGATAATACCATTGTCAACATAAAACTTACCTCGTTTCATCTTTATTACAATACTATTATATCAAATCCGGAGTACAATAAACGGGACTGTGAAAACAGCCCCGTTGTTTTTTTATTAACTTTATTTTATCAATTTGATTGCGGTTTCCGCTTTTTGAATAATTCTGAGGTCGTTGTCGTAGGAGCAGAGCTTGCGCGCCTGCTGCAAGTCTACCCAGATGTACTCGGCGATTTCCTCCTCCTGAATACGGACGTTATCGGTAAACGCCTGCGCCAGGAAAAACACAACGTGCTTGCGGATTTTGCCGAAAGGACAGTAATCGCTGACCTCACGGAAGCCGTCCTTAATCTCAACATCGAGCGAGGTTTCCTCCTTAATCTCGCGGATAGCGGTTTCCTGCTCGGTCTCGCCGATTTCGATGTGCCCCTTTGGGAAGCTCCAATACCTGCCGTTGTTGTTCTTTACAAGCAGGATCCGTGTGTTGGACTTGCCGTTGTAGAAGATGACCGCGCCGCAGGATTTTTCGTAAAGGCACTTGATTGAGGTGAGGGCGGTGTTTTTGAGAAACGAGCAGCTGATTCTGATGTCGGGCTCGTAGTAGGGCATATCCTCGTGCGCGACGATAACCCTCTCGTCGTCGCCGTCAAAGGTTGCGTAGGCAATAATTATACCCTTGAAATATTCGTTGACAGGCTCGGGCGACAGGACATACGCCTTTTTTGCCTTGGAGCCGTCTGAGCTTATGTAGCCGGAGTACAAATCCCGGCTCAGTTTTCCGAAAATATTGACGCTTACCTTATCTGCCAGCATATTCCCATCCCCCTTTCTGTTAATTGATGATTCCTTTAATCGAGTTGACCTGAACCGGCGTTGCGGAGCTCATCACTCCGTTCACAAAGAGAACGTCGTCGATTCCCTTTTCCTTACACAGTTGCTTCAGCGAGCCCTTCCAGGTTCTGAAATCAATGGAATAAACCTCTTTGTAATTATAAGTAAAGTACGGCACAAGCGCGTTTCCGTAGCTTTCGTGGATAATCGCGATTTTCTTTTTTGCCTGGGTGCTGTTGCTCTTGATTACCTCAATCGGATTGTCGCCGAAGAGGAAAACTCCGTAGCTCGTCGAGCCGCTTGACTCCGCTTTGTAGTAGCAGGAGTCGAATTTTTCGGTCTCGCCGCTTTCGTAGGTTATTGTGTCGGAAATCTTATACGGAAAATCCCAGTAATGAACTGTATCAACGTTGAGGCTCATCGAGGTCATATTCGTAAACGAGCCGGTAAAGCCCTCGATTGTGTTCTCCTCAAGCTGCGTGAGCTTGACAGCCGGCTGCTTGGTAAGAGAAGCAAACGCCTTGTACGCGTAATAGGCTCCGAGCCCCGTCCAGTGGTGGTCGGAGTCGAAATAGATGTACTCGTTGCAGTGATTCGAAAGCGCGTTGTACGCGTTTATGTAACCAACGTTGTCGTTCAAATTAACGTAGACTTTCTTGATGTAATCCGCCTGCGACTCTGTAATGATGCCGTCCTCGGTGTTTTTGTACTGACCGGGGAGCCCCATCTCGGTGTGGTTGGGGATCACCATCGTGTATACGTTTACCTTGCTGCCGAGGGCTTTCTTTGCGTTGTTGATTAAGCTTGCGTAAGCCTTGGCGCGTTTTTCGCTTCCGTAGAACAGCTCGAACGCCTTTTGGTTCCATACATAGAGCTGGTTGCTGACGGTTACGCCCGGGCCGATGGTTTCGTCCATCGGGATGTCGGGCTCCTTAAATGAGATAGTATCCTGCTTTGCAACCTCTTTCTTGGCTGCGGCTGTGCCCTTTGTCGCGGTGTCAATCTGCGCCGCGCTTTCTCCCGGTGAACAGATACAGCTAAACACCGAGGAAATCAACACAATAATCAGGGTGAATATCAAAAGTCCGCCCGCAATAATAATCGCGCGGTTTCTTGTTCTGCGGGAGATTCTTATTCTGTTGTTGCGCGAACGACGCCTTGAGGGCGGTCGGCGTCTTGAGGGCGGTCGGCGCCCTCTTCTGTTGTAATCCTGATAACTCAAAACGATTACCTCGTTTCATCTATTTGTCAAAGTTAATTCTTTCTTCCTCCACAACGAGCGGTCTGCCCTTGACTCGGCTGTTGACAGTGAGGATATACTCGCCGAGTATTCCGATGAAGATAAGCTGGATTCCGCCGAGCAGGAACATTCCGATAACCATTGGAGCCGAGCCTGCCGAGAAAGTAGCCCAGTGGGTGAGCTTGTATACAAAGTAGCCGATTGCGATAAGGAAGCTGAGCAGCGCGCAGAGCAGCCCTGCAAAGGTAGCAAGGCGCATAAGAGCCTTGGAGTAGGTTGTAAGTCCGGTGATTCCCAAATCGTAAAGGCTGAAAAAGTTGTTGTGGGTCTTGCCGGCGGCGCGCTTAGGCTGGGTGTAGTAGATTTCCTTGCGCTCCTTGGCGTACTCGGCGACCATCCCGCGGAAATACGGAACCGGGTCGTTTACCTGACGCAGAATATCAAGGAACGTCTTGTCATAAAGTCCGAGCCCGGTAAAGTGAGCTATGTGCTCAACGTTAGCAAGCTTGGAGAAAAGCTTGTAGTACATAGTCCTCACGGCGTACATAAGCGGATTTTCGTTGCTTTTGTTCTTGATTCCGATGACAACCTTGTTGCCCTCCTCCCAAGCCTTGACGAACTCGGGAATAAGCTCCGGAGGATCCTGAAAATCGGCGCACATTTTGAGCGTGCAGTCGCCGGTAGTCTGCTGCAAGCCGTAGAACGGAGAGTTCTCCTGACCGAAGTTCGCGGCGTTGAAAATCGCCTTGACCTTTGGATTCTCGGCGCAGAGCTCCCGGAGAATCTTGCGCGTGTTGTCGGTGGAATGATTGTCTATGTAAACCAGCTCGTAGTCGTAGCTCGGGAGCTGCTTGTTCATCACATCCACGATAGCTGCCGTAAGCGGTCGGACGTTCTCCTCCTCGTTGAAGCAAGCTACCAGAATACTGATTTTCTTCATATATAACCTCTTGAAAAATTATTTTGCGGCAATAATCTCGCCAATGCCGTCGGCAAAGCTGTACTCGGCTTTCCAGTTGAGCAGGGTCTGAGTTTTCCGGACAGACGGGGTGATGCTGACCATTCCGGTCTCGGGGTACGGCACAGCTCCGTAAACGAGCTCGCTCGAGCTGTTCAGAAGCGAGTAGAGCTCCTCAACATAGGCTTTAAGCTCACGGACATCTCCGCTGCCGAGGTTGTAGGCGCCGTCCTCGCAGTCAAGCTCGCAGAGCGCCGCAACAGCCCTGACCGCGTCCTTGACGTAGAGAAAATCCCACATCTGGACGCACTCGGTGAGCTCACAGCGGCGGTTGTTGCGCATATTGTCTATCATCGACATTATGAGAGTTTTCTCAAAATCGCCGGGGCCGTAAAGGCTGAAAAACCTCGGCTCCTTGTAGGAAACTCCCGCCTTTTCGCAGAGCTCGCTTGCTGTCGTGAAAAGCTTGTATTTATACACGCCGTACTCGGTGTTGGGCTTGCACTCGGTCTGCTCGGTGATTACGCCGTTCTGAGGGCCGTACTCCGCCTGACTTCCTGCGGTGAGGATTCTCTTGCAGCCTGAGTCAATCGCCGCTTTAATCAGCGCGACGCTGTTTTCGTAGTTCTTCTGCTGGAGCTCTTTGTCCATTCGCTGAGCTCCGCGAGTACCGTCCCACGCAAAATGCGCGAGGCAGTCAAAGCTGCCTGCCGCTTCTGCGATTTTGCCGTACTCATCCATATTCAGCTCTGCAACGCT
The DNA here is from genome assembly GCA_902797655.1 of uncultured Ruminococcus sp. Classification (GTDB taxonomy): domain Bacteria; phylum Bacillota; class Clostridia; order Oscillospirales; family Acutalibacteraceae; genus Ruminococcoides. Next base: position 19,599 of record CADBTV010000043.1, on the reverse strand, counting down.
TACGTTGTCAACGCCTTCGAACACCTTTGCTTTGGGCGAATTTCTGCGGACTACGGCAACAATCTCCCAGCCCTTTTCGAGCGCAACATCGACAAACGCCTTGCCTATGAAGCTCGTAGCTCCTGTAACAACAATCTTCATCACTTCACCCCGAGCATAGCTTTCATTGAATTATAAAGCCCGTCAGCGTCGTAGCCGAATTTGTTGTACAGATACGGCGCGTGAGCCATAGCGACGAACTTGTCGTCGATACCAATATTCTTAAATTTAGCGGCGCAGCCCTCCTCGGCGAGGACTGTGGCGACAATTGAGCCGAGTCCGCCGTAGACGTTGTGGTCCTGAGCGATGATTACGCTGCCTGTTTTTGCGGCGGAAACAACCGCCTCACGGTCAACGGGCTTGATTGTGTGCATATCGACAACCCGGATTTCCAGTCCAAAGTCAGCCTTCAGCCTGTCCGCGGCCTCAACAGCGTACTTGACAGTGATTCCCGAGCAGATGAACGCTCCGTCATCGCCGCTGCGCGCGATTGACGCCTTGCCGACAGTGTGTTTATAATCATCCGCGTAGAGCTTGAAAACAGGCTCAACGCTGCTTCTGATATACATTGGTCCCTCGTGTTCGAGGGTCTGGTCCATAATCTGAGTAGCCTGAGTGGGGTCGCTCACCTCAACAACCGTCATATTCGGCATAGCCGCCATAATCGCGACGTCCTCGATACTCCAGTGAGTCGCGCCGGAAATTCCTCCGGATAAGCCGGCGTAGGTGCCCATCAGCCTAACGCTTAAGTTGGCGTAAGCCACGTCGGTGCGGCACTGCTCGCAGGCTCTCATAGTTAAGAACGGAGCCATCGAGAACGCATAGGGAATGAATCCCTCGTGCCCGAGTCCTGCGGCAAAGCTGACCATATTCTGCTCCGCAATACCGAGGTTAAACGACCGCTCAGGAAACTCCTCCGCAAATTTGCGGTTGCGGCAGGTGCCCATCAAATCGGCGTTTACGAGCATAACCTTGTCGTTTTTTACGCCGAGGTCATACATATAGCCGCCTATTATATCTCTTAAAAAGTATTTTTCATCAGTTAATGCTGCCATTCAAAAACCGCCTTTGTTACTCTTTGCCGTCAAGCGCGCGAATGCACTCGGCGAGCTGTTCCTGTGTTATCTTGCCGGCGTGCCAGCGCGGCTGGTTTTCCATAAACTCAACGCCCTTGCCCTTGGTTGTGCGGCAGATAAACACAGTCGGAACCTCGCTGTCCGCCGGCGGCAGGCTGTCGAAGTTTTCTTTTATCTGAGCGATGTCGTTGCCGTCGAACTCCCTGACGTTAAAGCCAAAGGCGCGGTATTTTTCCGCAATGTCGCCCAAAGCGGTAACCTCGCTGATTTTTCCGTCGGCTTCGAGACCGTTAAAGTCCACAATCGCGACGAGATTGCCGAGCTTGTAGCGCACAGCGCCGAGCGCCGCCTCCCAGACCGAGCCCTCGGACTGCTCGCCGTCGCCCATCACAACATAAACGCGGCTTTCAAAGTTGCCCTTCTGCCTGAGAGCCGCAGCCATTCCGCACGCGACGGGAAAACCGTGGCCGAGACTTCCGGTCGAAACCTCAACGTAGGGATTGACGAGGTTGCACGAGTGCATCGAAAACCTGCCCTCGTCGGTAGCATATTCGTTAATAACGTCATCCTTTGTGAAGCAGCCGATAGCCGCCTGATTAAAGCTTGTAACTGCGGAAGCGTGACCCTTGGAGAGAACAAACCTGTCTCTTTTCTCGTCGCCGGTGTTTTTCGGGTCGTACTTCATCTGATACTGCCACAAAACAGTCATTACATCCGCAACCGAAAGGTCGCCGCCGATGTGGATAACCTGTTTTGAGCACAGCTCCAGCAGGTTTTTGCGAATTTCGCGCGCCGCCTGCGTGAGCTCATCTATGGTTTTTAACATTAATAATCACCTTACTGATTTACTGCGTCAATAATTACCTTTGCCATATAGTCAATCATATCGTCAGTCATTCCCGGGTAAACGCCTACCCAGAACGTATTGTTCATAATGAACTCCGTATTATCAAGAGGTCCGACTACGCGGTAAGCGTCTGTGCCGCGGATTTCATCAAAGCAGGGGTGCTTGATTAAGTTGCCGCTGAACAGCAGACGAGTCTGCACGTTGTGGTCCTCGATATATTTTGTAACGTCGTTGCGCTTGATGCCCGTCTCCGGCTTGACCGAAATCAGGAAGCCGAACCATGACGGACGGCTGTTTTCAGCCGCTTCGGGGAGGATGAGCTTATCCTCAACCGGCTTCAGCGCTTTGTAGAGTCTTTCCCAGTTGTAGATACGGCGCTCAATAAAGCCCGGGAATTTTTTGAGCTGTTCAACGCCGATTGCCGCCTGCAAATCCGTAACCTTTAGGTTGTAGCCGAGGTGGCTGTAAACGTACTTGTGGTCGTAACCCTGCGGAAGCTGACCGAACTGGCCGTCGTAGCGGTGACCGCAGAAGTTGTCGTGACCCGAGGGGCAAACGCAGTCGCGTCCCCAGTCGCGGTACGAGAGAATCATTCTGTGGAGCAGGGGGTTGTTTGTATAAACACAACCGCCCTCGCCCATTGTCATATGGTGCGGAGGATAGAAGCTCGAGGTGCCGATGTCGCCCCAGGTTCCGGTGAATTTAGTCTCGCCGTCGATTGTGTACTGAGAGCCGAGGGCGTCACAGTTGTCCTCAATCAGCCAGAGGTTGTGCTTTTCACAGAAAGCCTTGACCGCCTTGAGGTCGAAGGGATTTCCGAGAGTATGAGCAATCATAACAGCCTTTGTCTTGTCGGAGAGAGCCTCCTCGAGACGGTTGATGTCGATGTTGTACTGAGGAACGGTAACGTCCACAAACACAGGCACCGCCCCGTACTGGAGCATCGGGCTGACGGTTGTCGGGAAACCGCAGGCTACGGTGATAACCTCGTCGCCGCGCTTAATTTGGCGTTCTTTAAGCTCGGGAGCTGTCAGCGCCATAAACGCGATAAGGTTGGCAGATGAGCCGGAGTTTACGAGGTGAGCGTATTTTACGCCGATCCACTTTGCGAACTCCTCCTCGAACTGATCCGAGAATCTGCCTGTTGTAAGCCAGAAGTCGAGCATAGCGTCGGTGAGGGAGCACATCTCCTTCTCGTCAAACACGCGCGAAGCGTAGCTCACTCTGTCGCCGGGCTTAAAATCTGACTTCTTCTCCTTAAAATCGTGATAATATTCGGCTACGAGCGATTTAATCTGCTCGCGAGCCTCAGTTTCGTTCTTCCAGTTACTCATTTTTTCCTCCGGTTTATTTTAAAAAGTCATCAATCTGTTTGTCCATACAAGCCGCGAGGTCGCCGCCGGAAGCGTAGACCTTGCTCCACTCGACGGTTTTTTCGATAGCTGTATCGAGGTTCCACGTCGGGCTCCAGCCGAATGTGCTTTTGAGCCTGGAGCAGTCGAGCTTGAGGAAGTTCGCTTCGTGAGGGCCTCCGTCGTACTTTTCGACCCACTTCAGCCCTTCTCCCCAATGCTTGACGAATAAATCGACCAACGCTCCGGTTTGGAAGCAGTCGCAGTCGTCGGGGCCTACGTTGTAGTAGCCCTGATATTTTATATCCTCGTACTGGCGCATCGCTATCATAAGATACGCGAAAAGCGGCTCCAGCACGTGCTGATACGGGCGCGTCGAGTAGGGATTGCGGACGATGATGTCCTCCCTGTTCATCGCGGCGCGCACGCAGTCGGGGATGATTCTGTTCTTTGCAAAGTCGCCGCCGCCGATCACGTTGCCGGCTCTGGCGGTTGAGACCGCAACTCCGGTATTGTCAAAAAAGCTGCGCTTGTAGCTGTGAGTCACAAGCTCGGAGCAGGACTTTGAGTTGGAATACGGATCGAAGCCGTCGAGCTCCTCGTTCTCGCGGTAGCCCCACTCCCACTCGCGGTTTAAATACACCTTGTCGGTGGTGACGTTGAGCACGGATTTCACGCAGTCAGAGAGTCTAACGCACTCGAGGATGTTGACCGTACCCATAACGTTGGTCTCGTAAGTATAGGCAGGGTTTTCATAGCTGTCGCGCACAAGCGGCTGAGCCGCAAGGTGGAGAACTATCTCCGGGCGAGCCTCGTCAAAAGACTTTTTCAGGCTCTCAAAATCCCTGATGTCTCCGATTACGGAGTTAATATTCTTCTCGATTGAGGCCGTCTCAAAAAGCGAAGGTTCGGTCGGAGGGTTAAGGCTGTAGCCCCAAACCTCGGCTCCCGCCTTCGAGAGTATCTTGCACAGCCAGCTGCCCTTGAAGCCGGTGTGACCGGTAACAAAAACGCGCTTGCCGTTGTAAAAGCTTAAATCAAAATTCATCAGTCGTTCCATACCTTCCACGGGGCTTGTCCTGTTTCCCAGAGCTTTTCAAGGATGTCCTTCTCGCGCGAGGTATCCATACACTGCCAGAAACCCCTGTACACAAAGCTCATAAGCTGGTTCTGCTCGACGAGCTTCTCCAGCGGCGCCTGCTCAAAGATTGTGGAGTCGCCCTCGATGTAATCAAAAATCTCGGGATTGAGCACCATATATCCGGCGTTGATCGGCGCGCTGTCGGAAACGTTCTTCTCGCGGAAGGACTTGACCGCGTTGTCGCCGCCGATGTTGAGCACGCCCTTGGACTGCTCCAGCATTGTAGCGGTGAGGGTTGCGATTTTGCCGTGCTTTTTGTGGAACGCGTAAAGCTCGGAAATATCAACGTCGCACACAGCGTCGCCGTATGTCATCATAAACGGCTCGTCGCCGATGTACTTTTGAATCCGCTTGATGCGTCCGCCGGTCATAGTGTTGAGTCCGGTGTCAACCACAGTCACCTTCCACGGCTCGCAGCGCTGGTCATGAATAGTCATTTCCTCGCGTCCGCTTGTAAAGTCAAAGGTGATGTCGCTGTTGCGCAGGAAGTAATCGGCGAACCACTGCTTTATGATGTGCTGCTTGTAGCCTGCGCAGACTACAAACTCGTTGAAGCCGTAGTGCGAATACTCCTTCATAATGTGCCAGAGAATCGGCTTGCCGCCAATTTCAATCATCGGCTTCGGCTTGAACTTGGATTCCTCGGAAATTCTTGTTCCGTAGCCGCCGGCGAGGATAACAACTTTCATTTAAATCCCTCCTGTTTTCAAGGTAATTGTTCATTTTAAACAATAAAACCGCATTTTACATATATACTAATTTATTATACATCAAATCTTGTTATATTACAATGTTTTTTGGCAAATTATTTTCATACCGCCGCACGCTTGCAAGCGCGCTTTAAATATGGTAAAATAAATGTGTATATGTTTATTGGGAGTGAATAGAAATGGAGTATAAATTTTCAGACAGGACAAACAACCTTAAACCTTCGGCGATCCGTGAGATTTTCAAATACGCCGCGGACCCGACAGTAGTTTCCTTATCGGCAGGCAATCCGTCGCCCGACGCTTTCCCCGTAAAGGAGCTGGAGGAAATCTCGGCAAGGCTGTTTAAAGAAAACCCGATAGGGCTCCTGCAGTACAGCGTGACCGAGGGTTACGCTCCGCTCAGAGAGCACCTCAAAAAATATATGAAGGCCAAGTACCAAATCGGCACCGATGACGACGATGTTTTAATCACCACAGGCGCTCAGCAGATTATGGACTTCGCGACAAAGTCGCTCGTAAACGAGCACGACGTCGTCATCACCGAGGCTCCGAGCTTTATCGGCTCGCTCAACTCCTTCAGGGCATACAACGCAAAGCTCGTCGGGGTGGATGTTGAGTCCGACGGAATGGACACCGACAAGCTCGAGGAAGCGCTCAAAACCAACGAGAACGTAAGATTCATCTACACAATCCCGAACTTTCAGAACCCGTCGGGCGTTACAATGAGCCTTGAAAAGCGCAAAAGAGTGTATGAGCTCGCAAAGGAATACAACGTTATGATACTCGAGGACAATCCCTACGGCGACCTCAGATACAGCGGAGAGTTTTTGCCGGCAATCAAAACCTTCGATACCGACGGCAGAGTAATCTACGCCGGCTCGTTCAGCAAGGTTATCTCGCCGGGAATCCGCGTCGCGTTTACAATCGCGCCAAAGCCGGTTATTCAGAAGATGACCGTCTGCAAGCAGGGCTCGGACGTTCACACCAACATCTGGTCACAGATGCTGTGCTACGAATTTATCACCAAATACGACTTTGAGGCTCACCTCGAAAAGCTGCGCACAATCTACCGCAAAAAAGCAAAGTTCTGTATGGACCTGCTTGACCGCTACTGCGCTCCCGAAATCACCTACGACAAAATCGACGGCGGACTCTTTATCTGGTGTAGGCTGCCAAAGGGCGTGGATATGCCCGAATTTGTCAGAAACGCGATCGACCACAAGGTCTGCGTAGTTCCGGGCAACGCGTTCTTAACCGACGAAAACGAAACATCAGACGGATTCAGAATCAACTTTTCAACCCCGACCGACGAACAGCTCGAGAAGGGAATCAAGGCTCTGGGCGAGCTGATTAAATCATACAACTAAGAGGTGCATTATGGAAAACGAAAAGAAAAAGGTCGCGCTGAGCCTTATACAGCCCAGCGGCACAATCACTCTGGGAAACTATCTCGGCGCGCTCAAAAACTGGGTTGATATGCAGGAAAAGTTCGACTGCATTTTTGCGCTCGCGGATTTACACACAATCACCGTTCGTCAGGAACCCGGCAAAATGCGCAAGAACATCCTCGACGCATACGCCTCTATCCTCGCTTGCGGAATCGACGTTGAAAAGTCGCTGTTCTTCATTCAGAGCCACGTCCACACTCACGCGGAGCTCGCGTGGATCCTGAACTGCTACACTCAGTTCGGCGAGCTTTCAAGAATGACTCAGTTCAAGGACAAAAGCGCAAAGCATGCCGACAACATAAACGCCGGACTCTTTACCTACCCGGCGCTGATGGCGGCTGACATCCTGCTTTATCAGGCTGACCTCGTTCCGGTCGGAGCCGACCAGGTTCAGCATCTGGAGCTTACGCGCGACATCGCCAACCGCTTCAACGGGCTTTATCCCAACGTGTTCAAGGTTCCCGAGGCTTACGTTCCAAAGACCGGAGCCAGAGTAATGAGCCTGCAGGACCCGACAAGAAAGATGAGCAAGTCCGACGAGAACGTCAACGGCTGCGTACATCTGCTTGACGACGCGGACACCATTATGAGAAAGTTCAAGAGAGCCGTAACCGACAGCGAGGCCAAGGTTCGCTACGCCGAGGGCAAGGACGGAATCAACAACCTCATCGACATTTACTCGACTGTCACAGGACTTTCGCGCGAGCAGATTGAGCACGACTTTGACGGCAAGGGCTACGGCGACTTTAAGGCGGCTGTAGGCGAAGCGGTTGTGGAGCAGCTCAAGCCAATCCGCGCCGAGTACGAAAGGCTGATCAAGGACAAAGCGTACCTCGAGGAGTGCTACCGCAGAGCGGACGACATCGCGCTCAGAATCTCGCAGAGAACACTCACAAAGGCAAAGAAGAAGATAGGATTCATCCTCTGATCAGGAGGTCAATATGAAGCTAAAAGGCAAAATTTCGGCAATCGCTCTCGCGGCGGTAATCGCGGTAATCGGCGCTTCGGTTTTCTCTGCTTACGCTCAGGGCGGGCAGGGCGCGGCAACCGCAGCCACCTCCGACGAAGCCGCTCCGGTTAAGCACGACGTGAACAAGGACGGAGAGTTCTCGGTCAAGGACGCAAGCGCGCTGCAAAAGTACATCGCGGATTACGACGTTGAGGTTGACGAAGCTCAGCTCGACGCGAATTATGACAATCAGGTAAACATCAAGGATTCAACCCGAATGCAAAAGCTTCTCGCCGGACTGGTGGTCGAGCCCGACCCCGACGAAATCGGCAAGGAAAGCGAAGACATCGGCAAGTGGTTCTAACACTAATATAATGCGCGGTATGCGCAAAAAAAGGATAAAATTATTAAGGTCGGGAGACAGTCATTTGTCTCCCGACCTTATTCTATATACTATACTTAAACCTCTACAATCACAAAGCTCTGCGGACTAAGGGTCATTTTCTGCCATGACTGGACGTACTCGCCGATTCGGTAAAGCTCGCCCTTGACCTCCTCCTCAAAGCTCACGTCAACGAGCCTGTTGAGAGGATTGACGAATACCACGTATTTGCCCCTGCGGTAAACGAACGGGAAGCTGTTCTCCTCGGCATAAACAACCTCAAAGTCAGCGTCGGACGCAAACTCCTTGTTCTTTTTTCTGAGCTTGATGATGTCCTTGACGACCTTGTAGATGCTGTCCTTCTTGCGGCGCTGGTTCTCAACTGTCGGAGCATTCTCGTCGGGGTCAACGGGGATGTAGGTCGTGTCGCTCTCCGAGAAGCCAAAGTTCTTGCCCTTGCCCCACTGCATCGGCGAACGCGAGCCGGTGCGGCTGTAGCCGCCCTCGACGCTTGTGAGCCCTTCGAGGTACCTCATTCCGATTTCGTCGCCGTAGTATAAAAACGGAACGCCCGGCAGAGTAAATATAGTCGCGTAAGCGATTTTGATAGCCTCTTTATCAAGATAAGCGGTCATACGCGGAGTGTCGTGATTACAGGTGATGAAGCTGATGAAGCCGTTGTCCCTGGTTTCGAGCCACGCAGGAACGTACTCGTCGGTAAAGGCGCGGATGTTGCCCTCGCCGTTCTTGTTGAAGAACGCCTTGTCTCCCCAGTTGCCGGCGCGGAAAAGCCGGTTATAGCCGTTGCCGAAGTGGTCGAGGTAGAAATCACTGTGGAATCCGGCTTTGTTGACCGCAACCTGCGGATTGCACCACTCGGAAACGAGCGCGGCGTCGGGGTATTCCTTGTCAAGCATCTCGCGTATGCCTGCCCAGATTGTAGCGGTAGGCTCCTTGGTGTCGTCGTTTTTGACGAGAGAATCTGCCATATCGACCCTGAAGCCGTCGGCTCCCTGGTCGAGCCAGAAGCGCATAACCTCCTTCAGGGCTTCGATAGTAGCAAGGCAGTCGGGGTGGTCCATCGGGAGCTGCCATTCGGGATGGGTAATCTCGGCAAAGCCGTAGTTCAGCGCAGGCTGGCTTGAAAAATAGTTGACCATATAGTTTCCGTCACGCTCGCAAAGTCCGCACATAAGCCGGTACTCAGGCGGAGCGTCCCAGACTGATTTTGTAAAAATATAGCGGTTTGTAAACTTGTTCACCTTTGCCTGCTTTGCCTGCTTAAACCACGGGTGGGTGTCGCTTGTGTGGCCGGGAACAAGGTCGAGTATGATACGCATTTTCTTTTTGTGGACAGTTTTGATAAGCTCCACAAGGTCCTCGTTAGTTCCGTAACGGGGCGCAACCTTTTTGTAATTTCGCACGTCGTAACCGGCGTCCTTGAAAGGAGAGTCATAAACCGGGTTGAGCCAGATAGCGTTGCAGCCGAGCTGCTTTACGTAATCGAGCTTCTGGATAATGCCGCGGATGTCGCCGATTCCGTCTCCGTTCGAGTCGTAAAAGCTCTGCGGATAAATCTCGTAGAATATAGCGTCCTTCAACCATTTTGGCATAGTATCAACTCCTATACATATTTCTGTTTTTATGATAACATAAGGACTTATACAATTGCAACAGGATTTTTGCGTTTTGGCTGAATTTTCCTGAATTTTTCCCATTAATAATCACTTGCAAAACCGGCATGAGTCACATATTATGTAAATAGGTGATTCAGATTATGACGATTGAACAGATTGACGCAAGCAAGGTGATGATACTTTTAGGCAAGGGCGATATGAAGGATTTTTTGCTGGAGTACGAAACGCTCAGCTTTTCCGACCCTCACTCGCGCAGGATACTGAGCCGACTGCTCAAGCTCGCCTGCACAAAAACCGGACTCGACACAACCGGCAAAAAAATGCTGGTTGAGGCTCTGCCGCACAAAAGCGGCTGCCTGATTCTGCTGACGCTGACTCCAAAACGCAAGAAGCAGGTATACAAGGTAAAGCAGAGCGACAACTCGCTGTGCTGCGTTTTTGATGACGTTGAAGCGTTGATTCAGGCTGGAATCGCGCTCGGAAAAACCTGTTACCTGCCCCAAAACAGCGTGTACCTATACCTTGGCAAATACTACCTTTTGATTGAACGAAAACCGATTTCGGTTTTTACAACGGCAATGCTCGAGGAATTTTCGCAAGCGTATATGCTCGACCAAATTTCATTTGCCAGAATACGCGAGAACGGAAAGCTGATTTGCGAGAACTCAGCTCTCAAAACCCTCGCGTGCAGCTTTAGTAAGATTTAAAAAAACAAGCGGCAGAAATTGCCGCTTGTTTTGCTTATCGCCTGATTATTTTATTACCTTAACGTTCTCGGCAGGCACTCTGAGCAGGCGTGTGCCGTAATCGTCCACAACCATAAGCACGCCTGTGAGCGTTACCTTTGCGTCGTCCTCCGGATAATCATCGGGGAATTTTCCGTCGATAATCTCCCACGAACAGCCTCTGCCGGTGCCCTTGTCGTTGTGCTCCATAACGGTGCAGTTAGACATTCTGCGCTCGCTGACGCCGGTAATCTTGATAACCTTGCCGTCGTACTTGTTCTCACCCCAAGCGTCAAGGAACTTTTCCATAGCGTCAAAGTCGCCGTCCTCAATGGTGAGAGCTACGTCGGAGTAGTCAACGTCGTCAGCCTGCTGAACCGCGGTTTCTGCGGTTGTTGCGTCTGTAGCTGAGCTGCTGTTTGCGTCAGATGAGCCCGAGCAAGCCGCAAACGATACGATCAGAAGCGCCGCCGCCATAACTACAGCCAAGGCTTTGATGATTTTTTTCATTCCAATTCCTCCTTAATATCGGCTTTCGCCGTATTATGCCGCAATTATATCACATATTTACCCGTATGTCTACAGCAAAAGCACGAAGCAGAGAAATACATTTTTGATATATGAAAGACAATGGGAACGCTTTCGCGCTCCCTAAAATACTAAATTATTTATCCTCTTTCTTTTTTCTTCCAAGCATAATGTTCGTGAGGATTCCGAGGATAAGCGCGCAGGCTACCTCGGTAATTGTGATGTTCCCGAAGTTGAGAACCATACCGCCGACTCCCGCGATAAGTATAACGGAAGCGGTAAAGAGGTTGCGGTTGTCATCCAAATCAACCTTCTGGAGCATTTTGAGACCGGATACGGCGATAAAGCCGTAGAGCGCGATGCACACGCCGCCCATTACACAAGCCGGAATTGTAGAAAGGAAGCCGATGAACGGAGCGATGAACGAGATACACATAGCCTCAATAGCCGTGCAGATGATTGTAGCGACAGAAGCGTTCTTTGTGATAGCAACACAGCCGACAGACTCTCCGTAGGTTGTGTTCGGACAGCCGCCGAAGAAAGCGCCTACCATTGAGCCTACGCCGTCGCCGAGAAGTGTGCGTGAGAGACCCGGGTCCTCGAGGAGGTCATGCTCGATGATAGAGGAAAGGTTCTTGTGGTCTGCGATGTGCTCGGCAAATACAACGAAAGCTACCGGTACAAACGCAACCGCGATGGATCCGATATATGCCGGAGAAATCTCTGAGAACGAGCCGAACGCCTTTATGAATGTAAAGTCCGGAACAGCGATAAAGCTGGTCAGGCTGATTTTTTCAAACAATGAAGTGAGCGGTGTGTAATCGATAACCTTGAGCGCGTCGTTGCCTGTAGCGGAACCGATTAAATAGAAAACCGAAGCTGTGGCGTAGCCTGCGAGGATACCGATAATAAACGGAATCAGCTTACCCATTTTCTTGCCGTAAACGGAGCAGAGCATCGTCACCACAAGAGTCACAAGACCGCAGATGATTGATATATACTGAGTAGCAGGAGCAGCAACTTCCTCGAATTTAACCGCAGTCGCGCCGAGGTCGCCGATAGCGTTACCGGCAAGCGAAAGTCCGATGATCGCAACTGTAGGGCCGATAACAACAGCAGGCATAAGCTTGCTTACCCAGCCAACACCGACAGCCTTGACTATAATCGCGATAACAACGTACACAAGGCCTGCGAGCACTGCGCCGATGATGAGTCCAACGTAACCAAGTCCGACCGAAACGCCGCCGGCAAAAGCCGCAGCCATTGAGCCGAGGAACGCAAAGGATGAACCGAGGAACACAGGGCTCTTTGCCTTTGTGAAAGCAACGTAAACGAGAGTACCCACGCCTGCGCCGAACAGAGCCGCGGAAGTGCTCATTCCGTTGCCGACAATCATAGGAACCGCGATAGTCGCCGCCATAATCGCGAGCAGCTGCTGGAACGCAAACACGATGAGCTGTCCGAATTTAGGCTTGTCCTTAACGCCGTAAATCATTTTCATTAAAAATTCCCCCTTTGGAAAGTTGAGTTGTTTTTAAACTCTCAACTATTTATTATACCTAAATCAGCCGCTTAATACAACAATTTTCTGCATATTGACAGTTATTCTAAATTTTCGTCATTTTCCGTTGACTTTTCTGCCCGTTTTTTGTAATATTAAACTACAGAATGAAAGGATGTGCTATCTATATGAGTAAAGTACACGTTATGACTCACCCGCTGATTAAGCATAAAATCACAATGCTTCGTATGGAAACCACCGTTACCAACGATTTCAGAAGCCTTGTTGAGGAAATTACAATCCTCATGGGATACGAAGCTCTCAGCGATTTAAAAACAATGGATATTGAGATTAAAACTCCGATTGAAGATACGGTTCAGCCTATTATCGACGGCAAAAAGCTCGCGATTGTTCCGATTCTCCGCGCCGGACTTGGTATGGTAAACGGTATGCTGGAGCTCGTTCCTCTCGCAAAAATCGGTCATATCGGTATGTATCGTGACGAAGAAACCCACGAGCCTCACTCATACTACTGCAAGCTTCCGCCGCTTATCGACAGGAGACTCATCGTTGTTGTTGACCCGATGCTCGCAACCGGCGGCTCGCTAATTGACGCTGTCACAAAGATTAAGGAGCTCGGCGGCAAGGACATCAAGTGTATGTGCATTATCGCGGCTCCCGAGGGCGTAGAGGCGTTCACAAAGGTTCACCCCGACGTTGAGCTTTACATCGGATGTATGGACCGCTGCCTCAACGAGAACGCGTACATCTGCCCGGGTCTCGGCGACGCAGGCGACAGAATCTTCGGTACAAAATAAACAGCTTGAAAAAAGCTTACCGGATTCCTATAAAGTAAGAATAGAAAAAGAGCTAACCGTTTTCTCGGATAGCTCTTTTTCTGTATATATACAGCTTATTGTTTTGTCAACTACTGCTGCTTATTCAAAAATTCCTCGACGCTGTGCACCGCGTTGGCTCCGTCGCCGACAGAGGTGCTGATTTGGCGCAGGCGTTTTGTTCTTACATCGCCTGCGGCAAAGAATCCCTCAGCCGTGGTCTCGCCGCTTTCGCCGGCTTTTACAAAACCGTTTTCAAGTTCGCAGATTCCTTCCGCGAGCGCGGTGTTCGCTTCGATTCCGACTGCAACAAACACGCCGTCAACCTTTAGCTCGTCGCCATTGTCAAGCAGGAGCGATTCAACCTTGTTTTCGCCGCGGATTTCCTCAACCTGTGTGCTGTAGAGGATTTTGATTTTCTCGTTTTTGAGTACCTTATCCTGCAAATACTTTGCGCCGCGGAACTCGTCGCGCCGGTGGATAAGGTAAACCTCGCTGCAAATATTCGCGAGGTACAACGCGTCCTCGAGCGCAACGTCGCCGCCGCCGATTACGGCGGTAGGTCTGCCCCTGAAGAAGTTGCCGTCGCAGGTTGCGCAGTAGCTCACTCCCCTGCCGGCGAAGTCCTTCTCGCCCTTTGCGCCGAGCTTGCGCGGATTGGCTCCGAGCGCGTAGATTACGGTCTTTGCCTCACACTCGCCCTTGCCGCAGATTACTCTGTAGCCGCCGTCGATTTTCTCGATAGACGTGATTTCGTCGTTGACAAACTGAGCTCCCGATTTCTCGGCGTGAGCGCGGAAGGTCTGACCGAGCGTGAAGCCGTCAACCAGCTCAAACCCGAGGTAATTGTTAATCTCGTAGGTGTTGAGCATCTGACCTCCCGACATCGGGAATTTTTCAATCACGACAAAGTCGAGCATAGCGTTTGACGCGTAAACCGCCGCACTGAGTCCGGCAGGTCCGCTGCCGGCTATGATTAAGTCCTTCATATCTCTTTTTCAACAAAAGCTTTGATGTCGGACTCGGGGATAACGCCAATCGACTGGTCCTTGAGCTCGCCGTTCTTAAAAAGAATAAGAGTAGGAATGCTCATAATTCCGAACTGCTGAGCGAGCGAGGGCTCCTCGTCAACGTTGACCTTGTAGAACTCCGCCTTGCCGTCGAGCTGCTCGCTTACGGCGTCAACCGCAGGAGAGAGCATCTTGCACGGGCCGCACCAGGAAGCCCAGAAATCTACGAGCACCGGCTTGTCCGAGCCGAGTACCTTTGCTTCAAATTCGTTAGTTTTTATATCCTTTACCATAACTGTCACCTCTTAGTTTCTAAAATTAGATTGTGTACAATTTAATTTGTATATCTATCATAACAGTATTATCCGCAAAAGTCAAGCCTTTTATAACAATTTTTTTAAAAGAAAAAGCCGGGAACAGAGCTCGTAAAAAGCCGCTGTTCCCGACAGTTTATTTTTAAATAATCATTTTACTGTTTCTCTGATGACCTTCTTGATGTTGGTCTCGGTGAGTCCGAATTTTTCGAGCAAATCCCACGCGGGGCCGCTGTAACCAAAGCGGTCGTAAACACCGATTCTTGTTACCTTAACCGGACACTCCTCAGAGGTTACCTCGCACACCGCGTCGGCAAGTCCGCCGATTACGTTGTGCTCCTCAACAGTGATAAGCTGTCCGCACTCCTGAGCCGCCTTGACGATAATCTCGCGGTCGATAGGCTTGATGGTGTGGATGTTGATAAGACGAGCGTTGATGCCCTCTTTCTCGAGAGCCTCTACCGCTTTTCTCGCCTCGTTAACAACGAGACCCGTAGCGATAACGGCAACGTCGTTACCCTCGTGGAGAGTGATTCCCTTGCCGAGCTCGAACTTGTAGGTTTCGGGGTCGTTAAAGCTGTCGATAGCAAGTCTGCCGAGGCGGATGTAAACCGGACCGTCGAGCTTTAGCGCCGCCTTTGTGGCTTCCATCATCTCGTAATGGTCGGCAGGGTTGAGAACTGTCATTCCCGGGAGAGTACGCATAAGCGCGATGTCCTCGAGGCACTGGTGAGTAGCGCCGTCCTCGCCGGTTGAGATACCGGCGTGCGAGCCGGCAATCTTGACGTTTAAGTGCGGATAAGCAACGGAGTTACGAATCTGCTCGTAAGCTCTGCCGGTTGCGAACATAGCGAACGAAGCCGCTACCGGAATCTTGCCTGCCGCGGCAAGTCCTGCCGCAACGCCGAGCATATTACCCTCGGCAATACCGCAATCCCTGAATCTTTCGGGGAATTCTTTCTGGAAAATAGAAGTCTTTGTTGCCGCCGCGAGGTCCGCGTCGAGAACAACGATGTCTTTGTTTGTCTTTGCCATTTCGCAAAGAGCCATTCCGAAGCTCTCGCGAGTTGCCTTACATACTACTTCTGCCATTATACCTCAGCCTCCAGTCTCGCGATTTCGTCCTCAAGCTCCTTGGTTGCTACGGCGAGCTCGTCTGCGTTGCAAGCCTTGCCGTGCCATCCAACCTGGTTTTCCATAAAGCTGACGCCCTTGCCCTTGACTGTCTTGGCGAGGATAGCAAAAGGCTTGTCCTTGACAGTTTTTGCCTTGTCGAGAGCCGCCTTGATTTCGTCGAAGTTGTGGCCGTCAATCTTTGCGACCTCGAATCCAAAGGACTCAAACTTTTTGTCGAGCGGTTCGATTCCGCCGACTTCCTCAACTGTACCGTCAATCTGGAGTCCGTTCTGGTCAACGATTACAACGAGGTTGTCGAGCTTGTTGTGAGAAGCAAACATAGCAGCCTCCCAAACCTGACCCTCCTCGCATTCGCCGTCGCCGAGGACGGTGTAAACGCGGTAGTCCTTGTTGTCGAGCTTAGCGGCAAGCGCCATTCCGCACGCTGCGGAAACGCCCTGGCCGAGAGAGCCGGAGCTCATATCTACGCCCGGGGTGCTCTTCATATCGGGATGACCCTGGAGCATCGCGCCGATGTGGCGGAGCTTTTTGAGCTCATCCCAGTCAAAGTAACCCCTCATCGCCATAACGGCATACATACTCGGGCAGCAGTGACCCTTTGAAAGTACAAAACGGTCTCTGTCGGGATCCTGAGGATTGGAAGGGTCAACGTTCATTTCGTTAAAATAAAGATAGGTAAAAATATCCGCCGCCGAAAGCGAACCGCCGGGATGACCCGACTTTGCGTGATACGTACCTATAACCGCGCCGAGGCGCGCTTTTGCAGCAAGTACCTTTAACTCTGCTACAGATTTGCAAGCCATAATTACTCCCCCTAAACAGAAATGTGAACAGATTTATTCACATTATCACAGTTAAATAAATAATAACACACTGCGCCGTGGATATTTTTCGATTTTAGAAAAAACGCCTTTCCTGTTGAAACTAATCAAAAAATGTATTATAATACTGGAAGAATTGTTAATTTGGAGTGAAAACCTATGCTTCTTTGCACCGATGTCGGAAACACAAATATCAAATTTGCGCTTTACAAGGGAAAAGCCCAGCTCTTGAAGTTCAAGTTCTCGACCAATCCGCGCAATACCGAGGACGAGTTCTCGGCGGATTTGTACACTACTCTCAAAATAAACGGTTTTGAGCCGGAAGATATTGACGGCTCGATTATCTCGAGCGTCGTGCCGATAGTGACCGAAGCATTGTGCAAGGCGATAAAGAAAATCTCGGGAGTCAAGACGCTGATTCTCGGCCCGGGAGTAAAGTCCGGACTCGACCTCAGAATCGACAATCCGGCGACGCTCGGAACCGATTTGCTCGCGATGGGAGTTGCGGCAAAGGAGATGTACCCCTGTCCTGCGGTTGTAATCGGGCTGGGAACCGCGACGACTATATTTTACCTCGACAAAAACAAAAAATACTGCGGAGGAACAATCAGCCCCGGAGTTTCGATTTCGCTCGACGCGCTGACCCGCGGCGGAGCGCTTTTGCCGAGCGTTGACTTTACTTCGCCGAAAAAGGTGATCGGCACCAACACCGAGGACTGTATGCGAAGCGGTATAATCAACGGCACGGCGTGTATGATTGACGGGATGATAGAACGCTTCAACGCTGAGCGCGACCCTGCCGCAACCATAATCGCGACCGGCGGTTTGGCGCAAAGTATTGTAAAAAATTGTAAATGTGATATAATAGTAAACGACGATTTGATTCTGGAAGGACTACGGCTTATTTTTGAGAAAAACCGTAGTTCAATGCGTAATTCGTAATGCGTAATGCGTAATTACGGTCGCTCAGACAGATTGATTTAAAGAGTTATGTCGTTTTCCCGACAGAACAGTTAAAGTATAATACGTAATTTGTTAATAGACGGATGGGTAAAGATTAATTACGCATTACGAATTACGAATTACGAATTATAATTGTCGTTTTCCCGACAGAACAGTTAAAGTATAATACGTAATTTGTTAATAGACGGATGGGTAAAAATTAATTACGCATTACGAATTACGAATTACGAATTATAAATAAATTGCGTTGCACCTTATTTGACGAGGGCGACAGCAGGAGGTTTTATTTATGTCAAAAACAAACAAAGGTCTTTTCCGTATGGTCGGACTGGGGATGCTGACGGCAATTATCGTTGTACTCCAAGTTGTGACCACCTACTTCCCGACCAAACCATTCGCAATCACACTCGCGCTTATTCCGATTGTTATCGGCGCGGCTCTCTACGGCCCAAAGGCAGGCGCGTATCTCGGCGCTGTGTTCAGCGTTGTGGTAATCATTATGTGTGTGTTCGGAGCGGACGCAGGCGGAGCTATGGTATGGAATGCTAACCCTATTCTGTGCATTGTAGTATGTATGGTAAAGGGCACGATGGCAGGCTTCTGCGCGGGTCTTGTGTACAACCTGCTCGCAAAGAAGAACAACATTCTCGGCGCGGCTGCGGCGGCGATAGTGTCTCCGATTGTAAACACAGGTATTTTCTACATCGGTATGCTGCTTTTCTTCCGTCCTGTGCTCGAAGCTTGGGTTGGTCAGGGCAGCAACCTGCTTTATCACATTATCTTCACCCTCACAGGCATCAACTTCCTCGTAGAGCTCGGTGTTAACATTGTGCTCGTGCCGGTAATCGTGCAGATAGTCAAGGTTGTTTCAAAGAACAGAGTTTAATTATACGGGGTCGGCTGCCGCTGACCCCATTTTTCAGGAATAAAGCTATGCAAACAAAAATCGTAAAAATTTTATACACCGCAAAGGACTACGTGTCGGGTCAGGAAATCTCGAACCGGCTGGGCGTGTCGCGCCAGGCGGTAAACAAAGCCGTAAAGGTTCTGCGCGACAAGGGCTTTGTCATCAGCTCGGTGACAAACAAAGGCTACCTGCTGGAGAGCTTTCCGGAGCAATTGTGCGAGGAAGCCGTAAAATGCCTGCTCGACACAAAGCTAATCGGCAGCAAAATCATAGTGCTCGACTCGGTAACATCGACCAACGACTACCTCAAAAAGCTCGCCGCAAAGGGAGCCCAGGCAGGTACGGTTGTTGTGTCACGCGAGCAAACCGCCGGCAAGGGCAGGCTCGGCAGAATCTGGCAGACTAAAAAAGACGACGGAATCGCTCTTTCGATTCTGCTGCGCCCACAGCTTTCGCCAAACGAAATCGGCGGAATCACTCCGCTCGCCGGACTCGCGGTGTGCAGGGCAATCAACGATTTTTGCAAGCTTGACAGCCGGATAAAATGGCCTAACGACATCATAGTCGGTAAGAAAAAAATCGTCGGAATACTCACCGAGATGTCCACCGACTTCGACCGCGTGGAATACATTATCCCCGGAATCGGAATCAACGTTGGTCACACCACGTTCCCCGACAACATCGCCTACAAGGCGACCTCGATACTGCTTGAAACAGGCAGACACATCGACAAAAACAAGTTCCTCGCGACTGTGCTCAACTACCTTGACGACGCAATGCTCCAAAACAACTACACCCTCGGCGGTCAGTCCGCTGAGGATTACCAGAAGCTTTGCGCAAGCATCGGACGTCAGGTTTCGTTCTGCCGCGGAGACCGCAAAATCAGCGGAATGGCGGTATCGGTCAACGATTCGGGAGAGCTCGAGGTAATGCTCTCGAACGGAACCGTCGCAACCGTAAACTCGGGCGAGGTTACAGTGCAGGGGATTTATTAATTTAGTTGACAGTTGACAATTGACAGTTGACAGTTGAAAATTGAAAAATGAAAATTGAAAATTATGGTCGGGTAGACAGCGGCTTCTGTGTAAAGCGTTCGTCTCCCGACCATATTTATATGCTTGCTGCGCAAGCAGCATATTAATTCGGTCGGGCAGAGAAGTTGACTTTTTTATCAATCTCTCTGCCCGACCTGTGCGGGTTCAGCGCATAGGTAAGTAGAAAGTGTCAGCGGATAGGTAAGTGCAGGTTCAGCGGATAGGTAAGCCTTTTAAGGTAT
>CADBTV010000042.1 GCA_902797655.1 uncultured Ruminococcus sp. | reverse complement strand
TGCTCCACCAGCGAGGTGTGCGGTTCAGTTATCGGAACAGACTCCCAGTACGAATGCGCCGAAGCTATGTACAAGGCGATTATGCCTGTGCTCAGAGAGAAGAAAATCTTCCTTGCAGCTCAGTGCTGCGAGCATTTGGAGAGAGCGTTGGTTGTAGAGCGCGAGTACGCCGAAAAACACAACCTTTTGATTGTAAACGCTGTACCTCAGCCGAAGGCAGGCGGGAGCAGCGCGACCGCAGCGTACAAAAGCTTTGACGACCCTGTGCTTGTTGACGGAGTTAAGGCTGACGCCGGTATTGACATCGGAGGAACGCTTATCGGTATGCACCTCAAAAGGGTTGCCGTGCCAATGAGACTCAGTATAAAGAAAATCGGAGAAGCCAATGTTTCCTGCGCGAGAACACGCCCGAGGTTTGTCGGCGGAGCACGCGCGGTTTATGATGAAAATTTAATGTAGGAGAAGCTTATGACTGCAAAAGAAGAATTTATTCAGATATATAAGGAAAACATAACAAGAGAGGGCTCGGCTCAGCTGCTTGAATGGCTGGAGAAAACCGACTTTTTTACCGCGCCCGCGAGTACACGCTACCACTGCGCCTGCGAGAACGGACTCGTAATGCACTCGGTAAGCGTGTACAATACTATGATAGAAAAGCATTTTGACGAGGAAACCGACAGTGCCGAGAGCTTCGCAATCTGCGCTCTGCTCCATGATTTGTGCAAGGCTCAGTTCTACAAAATCAGCTCCCGTAACGTCAAGAACGAGGACACCGGCAGGTGGGAAAAGGTTCCTTACTATTCCGTAGACGACCGTTTTCCGTTCGGTCACGGCGAGAAGAGCGTGTTTTTAATCGAGCGTTTTATGAAGCTCAAGCTCGACGAGGCTATGGCTATTCGCTGGCATATGGGAGAGTTTGGCGACAAAAACAGCAACACAATCTCTCAGGCGTACAATATGTATCCCCTCGCGGTGAAGCTCCACCTCGCGGACTTGGAGTCAACCTTCCTGCGTGAGAAAGGAACCTCCGCGGTAAATAATAACCACTAAAGTTTTACGGTGATAAGATGATATTATTGGAAGCGATTTCAAGAGCGGAACAGCTCCGCAAAGAATTGAAATACCACAACGACCTCTACTACAACAAGGATAACCCCGAGATTGACGACTTTACCTACGATAAAATGATGCGCGAGCTCGAGGATATAGAAGCCCAATTTCCGGAGCTTATAACTCCCGATTCTCCGACTCAGAAGGTCGGCGGTAACGCCGGAGAAAAATTCTCGCCGGTAACTCACGAGGTGAGGATGGAAAGTCTGCACGACAGCTTTTCCTTTGACGAGCTGCGTGACTTTGACCGCAAGGTAAGAGAGGTTGTCGATAACCCGTCCTATGTTGTAGAGCCGAAGATTGACGGACTTTCCGTCTCGGTGGAATACCGCAACGGAGTCCTTTCGCGCGCTTCAACACGCGGCGACGGTACAACCGGTGAGGACGTTACCGACAATATCCTGACTATTAAATCGCTCCCTCACAGACTTAAAAACGCTCCGGCGTTTTTGGAAATCAGGGGCGAGGTGTATATGTCGTTTGAGAGCTTCTTTGAGCTTACAAAGAAGCAGGAGGAGAATGAGGAAAAGCCCTTCAAGAATCCTCGTAACGCCGCGGCAGGCTCTCTCAGACAAAAGGACAGCCGTATCACAGCCGCAAGAAAGCTTGACATTCTCGTTTTCAACATTCAGCAGATTGAGGGTAAGGAGATTTTATCCCACAAGGAGTCGCTCGACTACCTCAGAAGCCTAAATATCCCTACCGCTTTTTACAGTAAATATGACAACATCGACGATGTTATTGCCGAGATTGAACGAATCGGCGACACGCGAGGCGACAACGCTTTTGCAATCGACGGAGCTGTTGTCAAGGTTGATAACCTCGCTATGCGCGCGGAGCTCGGCTCAACGGCAAAATTCCCTCGCTGGGCAGAAGCGTATAAATACCCTCCCGAGGAAAAGGAAACAAAGCTCATCTCTGTAGAAATCAACGTCGGCAGAACCGGAGTCCTCACGCCCGTAGGTATATTTGAACCTGTTCTGCTTGCCGGTACGACAGTTTCAAGAGCTACGCTCCACAATATAGATTTTATCCGCGAGAAGGACATCCGAGTCGGAGACACGGTAGTAATCCGCAAGGCGGGCGAGATTATCCCCGAGGTACTCTCGGTATCACGCCACGGAGAGAACACCGAGGAATTTAATTTCCCAAAGCTCTGTCCTTCGTGCCAAAGTCCCGTAAGCAGGGAAGAGGGCGAGGCGGCAATCCGCTGTACCAATACAGATTGTCCGGCTCAGCTTATGCGCCACCTGATACATTTCGTCAGCCGCGACGCTATGGACATCGAGGGCTTGGGCCCTGCTGTGCTTGAACAGCTCGTTGACGCCGGTCTCGTGAAATCACCTGTGGATTTATATAGGCTTACCTTTGATGAGATTATTACTCTCGATAAGAAAAAAGATAAATCCGCCGAGAACCTGCTTGCAGCAATCGAAAAGTCGAAGTCGAACGAGCTCTACCGCCTTGTGTTTGCTCTCGGAATACCGCACATAGGGCTCAAAGCCGCTCAGCTTTTGTGCCAAAGATTCCTGACAATTGACGAGATTATGAAAGCCGACGTTGAGAGTATATCCTCAATCGAGGGCTTCGGCGAGATTATGGCTCAGTCGCTTGCGCGTTACTTTGCGCTTGAAAGCACCGTTGAGCTGATTGCTCAGCTAAAATCAGTCGGGTTGAAAATGACTCCCTCCGAGCAGAAAAAGAGCGGAGTGTTCGACGGCAAGACCTTTGTGCTGACGGGAACCCTGCCGACTATGTCGCGCAAGGAGGCTTCCAAAATCATCGAGGACAACGGAGGTAAAACCTCGTCATCGGTCAGCAAAAAGACCGATTTTGTACTCGCCGGAGAAGCAGCCGGCTCAAAACTCACCAAGGCTCAGTCGCTCGGAGTCGCGGTTATATCTGAGGAAGAGCTTCTTAATATGATACAATAATTCAACTATTTGACCTGTTCGGAAACGGACAGGTCTATTTTTATGCTTGTACACATATATTGAAGTATCAAGTTTTTAGGAGTGTAAAATGAAAAGGATATTTGAAAAGCTGACCATACCGCCGCAAAAGCGTATCAGGCTTCAGGAAATCAGACTCAGAGTCGGCAAGCCTGTGTGCCTTGTGTGCGACAATCAAGTCGAGGTTCTTCATAATGTTTTTACGAAAAAGGATATGGAGGAAGTTTTCCGCCTGATTTGTAACGACTCTGTGTACTCAAAGCAGAACGAGATTCTGCAAGGCTTTGTTACCCTCAGAGGAGGTCACAGAGCAGGTATATGCGGAACTGCTGTGTATAACGGCAGCGAAATCGTTAACATCCGTGACATCAGCGCGATAAACTTCAGGATTGCCCACGCTCATACCGGCTGCTCTGATTTACTGCTCAGAAAAATAAGCGTCGGCTCGGGTCTGCTTTTTTGCGGAGCGCCTTGCAGCGGAAAAACTACTATGCTTCGCGATACGGCCCGCAATCTTTCGCGCAGCAACAAGGTAGCCCTCATAGACTCGCGCGGTGAGCTTGCCGCGACGTATAAGGGAGAAGCACAAAACGACGTCGGGAACTCATTTGTGCTTGACGGCTACTCAAAGGCAGACGGCTTCGACCACGCGCTGAGGTGCTTGTCGCCCGATTACATAATCTGCGACGAAATCGGCTCTGCTTCGGATTCAAACTGCATTGAAAACGCAATCAACAGCGGAGTCGGTATAATCTGTTCCGCGCATTGTACCGGTGTTGACGAGCTTCTTGCAAAGCCTAATTTACAGAGAATCACACGCTATTTTTCAAAGGTCGTTTTCCTCGGCAACAGGGAACGAGTCGGACAAGTCCTCGATATAATTAACACTGATGAGCTTTCCTCTTAAACTAATCGGAGCTGTTTGCGTGGTTTTGTGCACCACAGGAATCGGATTTATGCTCTCGGAAAAGCTCCGCCGGCGTACGGTGTTTTTGAATGAATTCGACTGCTTTTTGTCCGCGCTTGATACCAATATCCGGTACAGCGGCGACGAGATTGTTTCGTTGATAAAGACTTGCGCGCCGGGAATAATTAAAAGCTATATGGATTTTAACCAAAAGGATTATTATTCGCTGTGGCAGAGCTTTTTAAGGGCTGTTTCGAAATCCTCGGGACTGCGCGAGGAGGACTACAAGCTGCTTTGCGATTTCGGCGAAAAGCTCGGAGCAACCGACGTTGAGGGTCAGCTCAGTCACATAAGGCTCTACCGCGAAATGCTCGGAAGAAATTATAATAATTCTTTATTAGAATATAAATCCAAGTCAAAAATATACAAACTGCTTGGCTTTTTTGTCGGCGCAGCGGCTCTGATAATGATACTATAAAGGACTGAAAATATGGACGTAGATATGATATTCAAAATCGCGGCAATCGGAATTATTGTTGCGGTGCTCAATCAACTCCTGATTCGCAGCGGAAGGGAGGACCAGGCGATGATGACCACGCTCGCCGGACTGATTGTGGTGCTCTCGATGATTATTACCCAAATCAGCGGCTTGTTCGGGTCGATAAAGTCGCTGTTCGGACTATGAACATTCTCTCAATCTGTGCCGTCGCGATTTTAACCTCTGTGCTCGCTCTTACGCTTCGCAGACATAACGCCGAGATTTCCTTTATTGCCGCAATTGCCGGCTGCGCTCTGATTCTCGTTTCGGTTTTGATTAATATGACTTCTCTGTATGAAACCCTGCGCGACATTCTCAGCTCCGCGCAAATCAAGGTCGAGTACATAACAGTGCTTTTGAAAGCGCTCGGAATATGTTTTTTAACAGAGTTTGCGTGCGATATGTGTATCGACGCCGGACAGAGAGCGCTCGCCGGAAACGTCTCGCTTGCAGGCAGACTCCTCATTGTAGTTTCGGCGGTGCCGCTGTATAAGGATGTGCTAAACACGGTGCTGAGCCTTACCGGAGGAACAGGATGAAGCGGTTGTTTGTAATTTTGATTATTACCTTTTTAGTTTTAAACTCTCCGTTTAAAGCCTGCGCGGCGCAAAGCGACAGCTTGGCTTCCGATTACGGTGCGGATAAGATTATTGACAGCCTGCCCGATGAAGCAAAAGACTCGCTCTCAAGCATCGGACTCAACGGTTTAGACATCAACGCTCTCTCTAACCTCAGCTTCGACAAGATATTCGGTGAGCTTTTTAATTCAGCCGCAAAAAGCGGCAAGGCTCCTGTCGGAGCTCTCGCGGTAATAATCGCTGTAATGCTTTTGTACTCTTTGATTTACGGGATACGCAGCTCATTTGATAACAACTCGCTTCAACAGGTGATGTCCGTATGCCTTACGTTATGCGTTACGGGAGCGATTACCGCTCCAGTGATTTCAGTTATTCAATCGGGTATCAGCGTAATTACAATCGCGGCTAACTTTATGCTCGCATATCTACCGGTTATGCTGGCGGTTATGACTGCCGCAGGTAACGGAGCAAGCGGAGGTTCGTACTACGCGCTTATGACCTTTGCCGGAGAGATTGTCTCTCAGGCAGGCTCAAATATTATATCGCCGTTTCTAAAGATTTTTCTCGGGCTTAGCGTTGCTTCCGCAGTTTCGCCAAACGTCAATCTCGGCGGATTTATAAAATTTATTTCAAAGCTTTGCAAGTGGCTGCTCGGATTTGTTATGACGATTTTTACCGGAGTGTTAACGCTCAGACAGCTCGTGTCCTCGGGACTTGACAGCGTAACAACCCGAGCGGTAAAGTTTACTATTTCAAGCCTTGTGCCGGTTGTCGGCGCAGCGTTGTCGGAAGCCTACAAAACAGTGCGCGGCTCGGTCGGACTTCTGCGTTCCGGAATTGGAGTATTTGCGCTGATTGCGGTTATCGTTGTGTTTGCGCCGGTGATAATTCAGTGCTTGTGGTGGATGCTCGTGTTGTGGGCTTCAAAAGCCGCCGGAGAGCTTATGGGACTCAAGGAAATATGTTTTCTCTTTGAAAGCGTTTCCGGAGTTGTGACTCTGATTATGGCGATTTTACTCTGCGTGGCGGCTGTGTTCATCATTTCAACCTCGACGGTTTTGATACTCGGAGGAAACGGATGAAGGATATAGGAATTGTCGCAGCGGTAATCTGCGTGTGCGTTATCGCGTGCTCGATTGTTAATACTCTCGCCTTGCAGGGCGGCACAAAGAGAATACTCAACACAGTGCTCGGCGTCTTTGTGATCTGCGCTATGATTGCACCGGTAAAAAACGCTGTCGCCGGTTTTAATTTTGAGTATAAGGGCTTACCCGATACAAGCTCCGCAGGAGCGTCCGCTGATGAGATCTTTGACAGGCAGGTTATCACGCAAACAGAAAAGAACCTCACCAAAACTCTCGAAAGCCTGCTCGACTCGGAATCGCTCAGCTATAAGGCTTGCGAGGTAAAAGTAAAAACAGATGAAAACGGAGGTATATATATCAGCTCAGTCAGCATATATATTACACAAAAGGCAAACGCGCAGAGGATAATAGAAAAAGTCAGGGAAAAGTTTGAGGTAATCCCCAGACTGATAAAGGATTAATATGAATAATTTAAGTTTCAAATCAATGCTGTCAAACGGTAAACTCAAAAACATAATAATAGTAGTCGGCGTACTTGGAATCGCGCTTATTTTTATGTCGTCCTTTTTCGAGTTTAATCCGAATAACAATAGCTCGTCCGTCGAGGATTACCGTCAAGGCCTGCAAACTTCATTGTCCGAAATGCTGAGCCGCATCGAGGGAGTCGGCAACGTAAGCGTGCTTCTTACGATAGAAAACTCTACCGAGGGAGTATACCTCGACAACCACTCGACCAAAACCAAGGAAATCGAGCCGGTAGTCAGGGGAGTTGTAGTCGCCTGCTCCGGCGGAGATGATCCGATTGTCCTTGAAAGAGTGTACGACGCGGTCACAAAGGCTCTGAACATTTCCACCGCAAAAGTAAGCGTTACAAAACTAAATGAATAGAGGTAATCAGAATGAAAAAATTTAAGAAACAAATCCTTGCTGTTACGATGATAATCGCGCTCGGCGCGGCGGTTTATCTCAACTGGAGCTTTTCAACTCCTTCGTCCGTTGCGCGAACTCTCGGCGAGAGCAAGTTTGTAAACGCTACGGTTTCAACCGAAGCGGCTTCATCGTCCAAGATTAAGGCGACAGAAAAAACGACCTCGAAGTCAACTTCAAAGTCCGAAAGCTTTTCCAAAAACCTCACTCAAAAGCAACGGGATTACTTTGCGAAAGCAAAAACAAACAGGGACAAAACTCAGGATAAAGTCATCGACAAAGCCTCGGAAACTCTCGGGATAGAGAATATCTCGGACTCTGACAAAAGCGAAGCTCAGGCGCAGGTTGCCGGAGTCATCAAGAACTTTACGTATCAGGATACTATCGAATCCGCGCTGAGAGCAAAGGGGTTTTCCGAGTGCCTGTGCTACATCAATGAGAACGGCTGCACCGTCACCGTTCCTGGTTCGGAGCTGAAAAAGGGCAGACACATCCTCGTAAAATCCACAGTCCAGTCCGTTGCTAACATTAGCTTTGATAAAATCACTATCGTTACAGTATAAAAAAAGAGTAGTTGTCGCGCTGATTTTCAGCAATAAAACGACAACTATTCTTTTTCTGTAATACTTTTTTACTCTTTATTACATTGTTGTTAGAATGTTTGATTTTTACTGCGTTTTAGTATAAAATAATAATGATTTAATATAGTAAAAATATAAGTGG
Organism: uncultured Ruminococcus sp.; assembly: GCA_902797655.1. Taxonomy (GTDB): domain Bacteria; phylum Bacillota; class Clostridia; order Oscillospirales; family Acutalibacteraceae; genus Ruminococcoides. Next base: position 29,079 of record CADBTV010000042.1, on the reverse strand, counting down.
GAGTATGGTAAAATGAATATTGCTGTTATTCTTGCGGGAGGAGTTGGCTCCAGAGTCGGCGCTGACCGCCCCAAGCAGTTTATCGAGATTATGGACAAGCCTGTGCTTGCGTATACTGTCGAAAAATTCAACACTCACCCCGAGATTGACGCAATCGAAATAGTATGCGTAGAGAGCCACATCGACTATCTCAAGGAGATGATAGCCGAGTATAAGCTCAACAAGGTAAAGTGGATCACCAAGGGCGGAGATACTTTCCAGGGATCAGTTAAAAACGGAGTAAATAACCTCAAGGGAAAAATCAGCGACGACGATATTGTCCTCGTTCACTTCGGAGCTTCTCCGTTTGTTGAGCATGACCTGATCACCGACGCGATTAAGGTCTGCAAGGAAAAGGGCAACGCTATCTCGACTACTAACTTTATCCTGCTCTCGGGCTTAAAGGACGACGAAACCAAGTCCACTACATATATCGACCGTGATACTGTTGCGTGTATGAATTCCCCTCACGCATTTAACTTTAAGTTCATTTGTGATTTGTACGAGGAAGGCGAGAGGACAGGCGTTATTAACAAGGTTGAACCTCACACAACCACAATGATGTACGCGCTTAAAAAGCCGATCTACTTCTCAAAAGGAAGTCAGACCAATATCAAAATCACAACTAAAGAGGATCTCGACCTCTTTGAGGGGTATGTGCTTCTGAAGCAGAAGCGCGGCGAATTATAATCTTGGATAGGATTTGAGACAATGGACGCTACACAAAACCATCTGTTTAATATGCTTTGCGAGATTGACGACATCTGCAAAAAATACGATATTGAATATTTTATCGACTTTGGTACGACTCTCGGTACAATCCGCCACGAGGGCTTCATTCCCTGGGATGACGACATCGACATCAATATGACCGAGGCTAATTACTACAAATGGGTAGAAGCCTGCAAAAAAGAGCTCACCGACTCCAAACGAGTTTACAGCGACGGCAGACTCGACAGAGACTTCCCCGGAGTTTTCGGACGTTATGTTGACACCGAGTGCATCCGTCTCAGCTCCAACTTCGCGTTCTGGAAGCCTATCTGCGGTCAGTGTATCGACGTTTTCTATATGATGGAGCTTCCCGGAGACCCTGTCAAAAAGCAGGAGATGATTGACTTGTACTTTGCTTATGACGAGTATGCCAATTCAAGCTACCGTCATTACCGCTACAAGAGCAAGGTGCAGATGGATTTGTATAATAAATTCAGGCGTTGGGAGCGCTTTGTCGGAAAGGAGCGCGTTCTGCGTCACCTTGAAAAGAAGATTTTCAACCAGCACTATGACGACTGCGACACATACCTTTCCTGCTCGGCAAGAAAGTACGGTCCGGTTTCATACGCGCCAAAGTACCTCTACGATACAGTCTACTACGCAAACTTTGAGGGCAGAAAGTTCCCGATTTCCGGCAAGTACGCCGAGCTTCTCAACTACTACTACGGCGACGACTGGAATATTATGCCGAAGGAACAGAAGCATCATTCGAAAATGTCGCACACCGGTATCTCCTGCGCGGACTACGTGGATGATTATATGCGTCTGCTCGATGAAAAATCTCTCAAAAAGGATCGTCAAAAAGCTAAGCACGTTATGGTTGAGGAAGGCTACAAGGTAGGCGTTCACCTCCACCACGTTTATGATAAGCTGGGCAAATTTGTCAAGTATAAGATTGACAAAAAGCTCAATGCTCTCGGTATTACCGACATCAACACCCTGCTCGACGAAAGCGACCCTGAGAAGCAAAAGCTGCTCGATGAAATCTTTGCCGAGTATTATGACAGGCAGCTCCAGTTCAGCGTTCGCTACTGGGAGAGCCTGCTTGATATAGGCGAGGACAACTTCTACGCCGCTATCTTTAATCTCCTTTATAACCACAACAACTTTACCTCCGCGTCGAAGATTATGAAGATTCGTTCATTGTGCGGAGTGCCCAACACCGACAGGCTCAACAAGCTCTGGCAGCTTGTGCTTGATTCGCGTGACATTAAGGCTGCGATGGTTTACAAGGATTATGACAAAGCCCGTACTCTTATCTCTGACGCTATTGCCAAGTACCCGAACAGCAAGGAGATTAAGCTCTACAACCTCGAAATCAAGGTTGCCGACGGTGACAGCGAAGCCAAGGCTCTTGCCGAAAAGCTTCTCGCTGAATATCCCGATAACGACAGAGTTCTCAAGGCTCTCGGCGATATTGCCTTTGCTGACGGCGACAAGGAAACCGCCGAAGGCTTCTACACCAAGCTCAAGAAGCAGACAGCCGACGGTATGATTTTGTTAGATATAAAGAAGAAGGGCGTTTAATATGACACAGGTTCAGGAAAGAATTCTCACCTTGTTTGACGAGATTGTCTCAATCTGTGAGAAAGAAAACTTAAAATATATTGTCTCGAACGAGTCCGCTCGCTATGTGCTTGACCACAAGCGTTTTGAGGATGAGCAGTGTTATTTCAAGCTTATGATGACGCTTTCCGACATCGAAAAGCTCGAAAAGTACGTCGCGAAGAAGCTCTCGGGTACAAGAGAAATCGAGAGCTGGCGTGATAATTACCGCCTTCAGCACTTTAAGTTCCGCTACTGCGACAAAAACTCGCTGCTCTTTGACGGCGGTTCCTCTGAGCACAAGAACTCCTACGGAGTCAGCATCACTATTTATCCGATTCGAGAATTTGAACCGGGCAACGATGTACGCGGAGCGGAGCGTTTCCTTGTGCTTGACAACTTCGGTCAGGGCTCGCAGGCTCTCTGGGTTGTTTTCTACAAAATGCTTTCCAGAGTCACCGGACTCAGACGCTTCAAGGCTCGCATTATGAAGAAAATCAAGCTCGACAACTCCAACTACCTCCACCTCGGCTGGATGAAGGCGCGTAAAATGAGTAGACAGGAGCTTGGAAAATACATCGTAGAGGAGAACATCAAGGCTACAAAGCCCTATACCTCTAACCGATTCATTCCCGAGGAAAAGCTCCAAAAGGACGAGACTCTGAGAGAAAATTGCTACGCTTATATGGACGGAAGGGCTAACGTCATTAAGTTCCCGATTGACCTCTTTGACAAGGTAAAAACCACCGAGTTCGAGGGCAGACAGATGAAGGTCTACGAGGACGAAGAGCTTTATTTCTCGCAGCTTTACGGAAATAACTGGCGCGTTAAATCCCGTACCGAAATCGGCGGTACAGACCGCGCAACCGTAATCTGGGACGTTGATATGCCGTACCGTGAATTCCTCGATTGTATCAGCGACGATGAATACACCCTCGACGAGTTGATTGACTACAAGCTCGAGTACAACAACTGGATGGGTAATGTTTACAACAAGACCGTAAATCCGACTGTGCGCACCTTTAACCGCGCGAGACGTTCTGTTGACAGAATCGACATCTGGTACAAGCTCCGTAACAAGCGCGATGACCTCAGAAAAGCGTACGAGGAGGATAACCTCAAAAAGCTTAAATCCCTGATGAAGCCGTACCTCAGCGCTTCCGACAGATATTACGCCGACAAAATCGGTTTTTATATTGACGACGAGCTCTTTAAGTACGCCAAAAAGATCTGGGAGAGCGAGGAGCGTCCGAACGGTCGCGACGAAGATGGCAACGAAATCTCCTACGCACAGACTGTTTACAATCTTGTTCCCGAGATTTACCTCACTGAAACTCCCGAATCCTACCTCAAGAGCAGAAATGTTCAGGTAATATAATCTAACTGCCGCCTTGTGCGGCAGTTTTTTTAAAATATTTATTGAAATTATATTTGTTATAGTATATAATTAAACCTAAATAAAGGGGGAGATTTTGTGAAAATTTTCAAAAAACTGATTAGTATTATTTTGTCCGCTCTTATGATTGCGGCTTGCTTCTCTGTTACCGCGTTTGCTGACGTCAAAAAGCTGAATGTAAACGTTAGCGTAAACGGCGTTAAGCTCAAAGACTTTGATGTTACTTCCGATAAATTTACGGTAACCTTTAATATGGATATGCCCGAGTTGATTGTTGACGCTCAGGGTACTTTTGAAATTGATGATTGTGTAAAGATTTCCAGCTGGGAATTTCCTGTTGTGGAGCCGTCAGTTATTGACAATGTCGGTGAATATAAATTTAATTTTTCGTCCGTTAAAAGGCCGTATGATTTTTCCGGAGGAAAAGTGCTTGTAGCCGCTGATTTTAATGTGGTTGATTTTTCGTCCGAAACCGCGAATATTAACCTTATATTTGAGGCACTTGATTCCAAAACAACTGATTATATTAATAACAGTAAAATAATCGCCGAGGACTTCAGCATTACGGATGCTTTTTCCGTAACGTTCAATGAGCCATCCCCAAATGCAGACGCCGACAATTCACTAAAGCTTACTGTTGACGAAGCTTCCCTTAAAACTCAAACCTTTTCTGTGTCAATGTTCCTGACTGCTCCCGAGAAGCTTATTAACGGTGAATTTTTAGTTGTGTACGATAGCTCCAAGTTAAAGCTTAAAGACATGGAATATCCGATAATTGATGATAAAGTTATTGATAATTTGAACTACAGTGATAACGAGGTATATTTTAATTTCTCAAACGTTAAGAGTCCGTATGATTTTACCGGCGGCGGAGAGCTTGTAAAGATGTACTTTGAATCGGAACCGGGCTTCAGCTCAGCCGATTTAGAGGTTTTGATTAAAAATCTTGACTCTATGTCAACCGAATATGTTGATAACTCTGTTGTAAAAGATGCGGGACTTCCGGTTATGAATTCATCGTATCTGAGATTAAACGACCCTGTACAACCGGTAGAGGGTGCCACCGCGTACACAGAAGCGACAGAATTACCGACTCAGACGACTGAGGAGAATACTTTTCCTCCAAAAACCACTGATTCTCCGACTCCGTATATTCCTACAAAGCCCTTTATTCAACCAACGAATTATAACCCGACTAATCCGCCGACTCCATATAACCCGACCGTTCCGTACACTCCGGTCACTAATCCAACAGAACCAACGGAGTCCCCGGCGTCATCCGATTCTCACGACTTTGATTATACAATCGACATCAACGGAAACGCTACAATTACCGGCTATACCGGCTCAGCCGCTGACGTAATTGTTCCCGAAGCTATCAACGGATACCCTGTTGTTGCTATCGGCGTTGCCGCGTTTTCAGGTAAAGAAAACATCACGTCCGTAAAAATTCCCAATACTGTTACCGGAATCGGTTCGAACGCTTTCTCTAACTGTAGTTCATTAGCGTTAGTTACTGTCGGCACAGGTATCAGAACAATTGGTGACAACGCGTTTTCGGATTGCTCATCACTGAGCGCAATTCTCTACAATGGCAGCAAATCACAGTGGAACGGGGTTTATCTCGGTTCGGGCAACGATTCTATCAGTAATGCAAGTATTATTATATCCGACACATCTGACGCTGAATCTGTAATACCCAAGTCATCAAAAAGCGACAAGCCTCGCTCGATCAACGTAAAAGCTTCTTCTAAGACTCTTTACGTTAAACAGAGCTTTACCCTTAACGCAAAGTCCTCCGACGGCTCCGCGCTGAATTATTCGTCAAGCAACTCAAAGGTTGCGGCTGTTTCAAAGAACGGTACAATTACCGCAAAAAAGAAGGGCTCTGCTTATATTAAGATTACCTCCGGAGATATCGCCAGATCCGTAAAAATCAGTGTTATAAACCCGAAGCTCAACAAAACCAAAAAGACTCTCAAAAAGGGCAAAACATTTAGCATAAAGATTAAGGGCTTGGTCGGCAAGGCTAAGTTTAAATCAAGCAAAAAGTCAGTCGCAAAGGTTAGTAAAAAGGGTAAGGTAAAAGCCTTGCGAAAAGGTAAAGCTACCATTACCGTAACCGCAAACGGCGTTAAGCTTAAACTTAAAATCACAGTAAAATAAAACTAAGGCGTGCTGTTTACTCAGCACGCCTTTAATCTTTGCGATGTTAAATTTCAAATTCTTCCTTGCTGAACTGCATCATCACAGCCTCAGCCTTTGGAGTTCTCAGGGTAGGGTTGTAGTTGAATTTCTTACACTTTCCGTTAGCGTTAATTTCTCTGCCGAGCTCACAAGGAAACTCTGCACCGGGATTATAATTTTGGCAATACTCGCAGGCTGTTTCTATATTTTTGCCGAATAGTTTTTTCATTTTGAACCCTTCTTCATTATATTATCATAGTTTTATGTGATTATACAAATTGATTAGTTTTTCCTATTATATCAAAGTTTATTTTTACTTGCAAGTTTTATTCATATGAGTTAGAATAAGATTGGTGATTTTTATGGATTTTTTTAGCAAAACTATGAAGCTTAACAACGCGGATACTGTTCCGTTTCTTACCTATAATTCTTTGGAAGAAATAAAATTTATAAAACACGGTTTTTCAACCCGTCTCGGCGGTGTAAGTAAAGGAATTTTCACATCTATGAATTTAGCGTTTAATCGCGGTGATAATCCGGACGATGTTGTGGAAAACTATAAACGTCTATGCAATTCTATTGGTCTTGATTTTGACACGCTTGTCGCTTCAGCTCAGGACCATCATACATTTGTACGCAACGTTACCCGGGAAAATCTCGGAGTAGGTATCACAAAACCACGTGATATGCAGAGCGTTGACGCGCTTATTACTAACGAAAAGAACGTTACCCTTGTGACGTATTACGCGGATTGCACTCCGTTGTTTTTTGTTGATACAAAGCAAAAGGCTATCGGACTTGCGCACGCCGGCTGGAGAGGCACAGTCGGAAGAATAGGGCAGAAGGTAGTCGAGAAAATGCAGTCTCTTTACAGCACTAATCCCAGGGACTTGATCTGCGCTGTCGGCCCTGCAATTTCAAAATGCTGTTATGAGGTGGACAAAGCCTGCGCCGACGAGTTTTATAACCTTACCGACTTAAATGCTTCCGGGTTTATTTTCCCTGCCGAAAATGAAAAGTATTATATCGACCTGCTTGAATGTAATTCTCAGGTTCTCCAAAGAGCCGGAGTACCGCGTGAGAATATTACAATCTCTGATTTGTGCACGAAGTGCAACAGCGAGCTGCTCTGGTCGCACAGAGCTACAAGCGGTCGGCGCGGAACAATGTGCGCTGTTATGTCTATCGTTGAATAAGAAAACTATAGTAAAGGACTGAGTCGAATGAACAAGTATATTTTCCGTAATGTCGCTGTATTTATTATTATGCTGTTTATTATCAGCGTCGCGACGATTTCTGTTTCCTCGGCAGTGACTTATACCAACTCCAAAGGCACCGTTACGGTAAAATGCGGAAAGTACAAAAAGAAATTCACCGCCAAAAAGTACGGACGCAATTTCAGCAGAGCTCTCAACGAAGCTTTGGAAACAGCCCGCAAAAAGAGCAAGGCGAGCAAAATCGCCAAGGTTACTATCTCAAAAGGCAACTATACGCTTGACCGTACTATTAAGATATACAGCAACACTACCTTAGTCGCGAAAGGATGCCGAATCCGTTACTACGGCAATCTGCTCAGAAACGGTTACGCAAAACACGCCTATGCCGCAACCGGTTATTCCGGTGCAAAGAATATCACAATCAATGGAGGAACCTGGGACGCGCTTGTACCTTATTCACAGGCAGGAACCTCAAACTGGCGTATCCAACATTCTACAATGCGATTCGCTCATTGTAAAAACGTAACCATAAAAAACTGCAATTTTGTCGGCAATTATAATTGCCACGACATTGAATTCGGAGCAGTTAAGGATTCAAAAATCTACAAGTGCTCTTTTTCAAACACAAAAAACGTAAACAATTTTAAGAACGACGGCGGCAGAGAAGCAATCCAATTTGATGTTGCTACTTATGAAGCTATGCCGGAGTTTGTGTATTACGACAAAACACCAACTAAAAACATAACCGTTAGCTACTGCTCATTTAAGAATAAATTCCGCGGAATCGGCAGTCATCACGCCGTACCCGGTAAGCTGTTCAGCAATATCTCTGTTCACGACAACACTTTTAATAATATCGGAGGTATTGCAATCTACGGTGTGTACTGGACTGATTCGAAAATCTACAGCAACACAATGACCAATGTCGGACTCGGTGTTGATATTCGTTCAATGACAATCGGCTCAGGCTATAACTTCCGTAATATGAACAAGCTCAGCTATGAGCAGTGTGAAGCAAAAGTAAAAAAATCCAAGCTTTATATCTACAACAATACTATCAAGCTTAGAGTCAAGGATAACAACTACGTCCGTCCGACAGGTATCAGGGTAATGGGCGAGCATTATGATAAATACGACCTCGAGACCGGTATTCAACCCGGAACTTATAAGGTGTATAACGTTAATGTCGGAGTAAACCCCTACGGTACAGTCAAGCCAAACAAAATAACCGGCAACGTTTCCGTAGGCATACAGCTTAACTACGCCGTTAATTCCACCGTAGTCGGGAACTCCGTTAACCTCTCCTCGTCCGTTCAGGATGAATCTAACGGCATAGAGATAAAGGGCTGCGACAACACCACAGTCGAGGGCAATACCCTCAAAAACGGAACCTATAAATCCGGAATCGGAGTGTTGCTCACTTATCCGGCAAACCTTAATATTGCCGCTACAAATATCGACGTAAAGAACAATTCAATTACCAATTTCAGCAAAGATGGTATCTACTTCCATTATTCCGAGAATTCCCGGATTTCCGGAAACAAAATCAAAACCGCCATCCGCAGCGGAATTAATCTCGGAAAAACAAAGAACATCACAGTTAATGATAACGAGATTTCCAAAACAGGAACCTACGGAGTGTATATCAACGAAACCGCGCAGTCAAACTCTGTAAGTCTGAATACAATCTCTGACTGTACAAATGGCGTACTTGTCAAAAACTCTGCCGATAACACAATCTCGGAGAATACAGTCAAAACCTGCTCAAACTACGGTATGTACGTTTACAACACAACCGAAGCCAATACTCTAAGCAAGAACAATATCTCCGATTGCCCGCTCGGAGTAGTGTTGCAGAAAAGCCTGAATACCGAGGTTTTGGAAAATACAATCTCCGCAACTCCGTCAATTGGAGTCAAGGTCTACAGTTCCTCAACAGACAATACAATCAGCGGAAATATCATCTCCGAAAATGAATACGGTGTGTATTCGCATTTTGCAACTAATACAGTCGTTAAGGAAAACAGCGTTACAAAATCCACCGTTTACGGTGTCAATATCCACGGCGGAAACAAAGCCACAATCAAGGATAACGAAATCAGCGATTGCACAACAAACCCGATACGCGTTAACTACGGAGCAGACCGGGTTGAAATCCTCGGCAATACTATTAACCATTCAGCCAAGGACAGCATCTATGTCAACGGTTCCAACGACGCGGATAAGTCGTATGAGAAGTTTGTGTCAATTCACGACAATATCATCAACTCTCCGGCAGATAAGGCCTGCATTTCCGGCGCGTTCGGTAATGTCGCGATTCAGGCGTATTCAAATATGTTCAACGGAATTGTTGATGAAGGCAAGGAGCCGCTCCCGAATTATATGAGGTTTAAGGGAGATACCTCCGAGTATACAAGAGTGTACGACGAGCTTGTGATTTCCGACTTGTCGCTTGAAACCTTTGATGACCATAACCACCTTGAATGGGATTCGCCGTACAAAAATATGGCGTATCGCGTAGGAACAGTTAACGAGGACGGTAAGATTGAACAGCTCGCTGTTACCAACAACAAGTCCTTCGACCATTCTTTCTCGTCTGACAGCGATAGGGATTATGCCGTTAAATACTGGGTAGCTCCTATTATTTCTTTTGAGGATGTGAAGTACGTCGGAATGTCGCTTTCAATCGACTACGTTCCCGTAATTCCCGAAACTACCGCAACGGAAAACACAACCGCCGAAGAAACAGACTCAACTACTGCTACAGAAACAACAACCGAGTCTGTGGAAGCTACTGATGAAGTAACAACCGAAGCTGCTACAGAACCCGAAACAGTACCCGATACAACCGCCGAGCAGACAACAGAGTCTACAGAAGCAACCGAATAAACAAAAGGAAGCTCAACCGAGCTTCCTTTTATTTTATCTTATCTTTAAACCAAATATCCTTAACTTCAAACTCTTTGCCGTTTAAGTATTCCAGTATTCCGGACTCGGATGTGAATTCAAACTCCAATTTGTATGAGTATAACGCCTGATACTTAAAACTGTCTTTTACAAAGTTCTTTTTGTTTTTACCGTATTTGCTGTCGCCGACCAGCGGATGACCGATTGACGCCATATGAGCGCGAATCTGGTGAGTCCTTCCGGTGTGGAGCAGTACCTCGCAGAGAGAAATTCTGCCGTTTGAAGCAAGAACCTTGTATTCGGTTATGATTTCCTTGCTGTTCGGTGTCGGCTTTTTCAGCACCTTAACCGTGTTTGTGCTGCTGTTCTTGATTAAGTAGTCCTTCAAAATTCCTTTATCGAATTTTGGCTTGCCGCAGATTAGACAAAGGTAGTATTTTTTTAACTCGCGCGATTTCATCTTGGAATTCAGTATTCTGAGTGCTTCGGCGTTCTTGGCGGCAATTACAATTCCTCCGGTGTTCCTGTCAATTCTGTTTACCAGAGCAGGGGAGAAGGATTTTTCTTTTTTAGGGTCGTATTCTCCCTTTTTATACAAATAATGCTGAACCCTCATAATAAGCGAGTCGAAGTGATAGCTCTTGTCCTGGTGTACAATTACACCCGGCTTTTTGTCTACTAAAAGAAGATTCTCGTCCTCATAAACAATATCGAGCTTTACCGGAGCCTTTAAAAATTCGTAATCCGGCTTTTCACTCTGCTTAAAGAACTCGTCCTTAATGTAAAGCGTAAGAACATCGCCGACTTTAAGAAAGTCAGCTTTGTCGCATTTCTTGCCGTTTAGTTTAATGTATTTGGTTCTGATGTATTTGTACATCAGAGATTTTGGCATAGTCTTGAACCTTTTGCTCAGGTATTTGTCCAGCCGCTGACCCGAGTCGTTTTCTTTAATTGTAATCTGTCTCATAATTCCTCCGTTTTGTTACTTACATTATAAACCAAAATAATAATTTTGCAAGGAGTAACACTTTTCAGCCTTTTGAGTACAATATACCGAGGTGATTAAATGTATACTTATCGACATCAGATTTCGCTCGCGCTGGCGTTTGGACTCGGACTTCTCCTTGCAACGGTGCTGCCGTGCAGATTTGTGTTAATAATCTCATTGGTCACCGTAATATTACTGGCTTGGTCACTATGCAGGAGGTAGCTATGAAAGTTGTACTTATCGAAAACCCAAGGTTCATATCTTTTATTCTCAGGAAAATGTTCAAAATCCCAAAAGTGCCGCAGATTAATTAATTTTTGAGTTCTATTAATGTTACCGTATATGCAAAATGCTGAATTTTGTTTATACGGTAAATTTTGTTTGCTTATTTTTTAAAATTATAGTACAATATATGATAATTAAATGAAGGAGTTTTGAATATGAAGGTTACGAAAAAAACAATCAGTCTTATTCTTATTGCGGTAATGCTTGCTTCGTGCTTTGTGGTTTCCGGACTCAGCGCCAGCGCAGCTTCCGGCACACTCGCTAAGTATTATGCGACAAATCCAAACGGACAGGTAGGCGTTAAGAAAACAATCAAAATCGACGGTGACGCAAGCGACTGGTCTGAGGATATGAAAATCGCTCAGGGCGGCGCGTGGGACATCGCAAACCACTGGAACGGCGGACATGAGAACTGCGTACTCGATACAACGGGTCTCTTTGCCGCTTGGGACGATAACAATCTCTACATCGGCTGGCAGATGGTTAACACCACTGATACCTGGGCTGACCGAGAGGGTGACGGCTCCCTTTCCGACGGCGGTCGTGTGCTTGATGTTCCGCTTATAGTTTGTCTCAGCGTTGATTCAAAGAATCCCTGTATGACCGGTAAAACCACCGGCGGCGACAACATCTGGGGTCAAAAGGTCGGCGGAGTTTCCTTTAACGGCACCCACGTTGACCATATGTTTTATATGAGCGGTAAGCCGGGTCTCGGCGAGCCTGCTATGTTCTCTCCTGCTGATTCAAGCGGTAACATTGATTACAAAAATTCCAAGAGCTGCGCTCTCTTTAAGTCGCTTGGAATTGAGTATAAAATGGCAGAAACCAACATCTGCAAGGAAATCTGGGGTCTTAACGGTTCCAATAAGCCGGACGATGTTTATGACGACGGCGCCGACTGGGTTGACTTCAAGACCTATAACAAGGGCAAGAGACCTCATAAAACATCCTACGATTCATTCTACGAGATGAAGATTCCTCTCTCAGCTATCGGAATCAGCGCAAGCCAGCTCACAAGCAAGGGCATAGGCGCAATGGTTATCGCAACACGCGGAGAATCCGGAATTGACTGTATCCCGTTTGACGCAACTGCAATGCTTGATAACGCTCTCAAAAAGTATTCCAAGGATTCAAGTACATCAATGGAGAAGGAGGACGCTGACGTAATCACAGTTCCTCTCGCTCGTGTAGGTAAGTCCTCCGGCGGCGGTTCTGTTACTCCGTCAACCGAGCCTGAACCCGCGACTCAGCCGACTACAGCGACAGAGACAGCTACAACCACAGAGCCTCCTACAGAAACTCAGACTCAGACTGAGACTGTCACTGAGACAGAGCCTGCTACAAAGAGCAGATTTGAAATCGGTGACGTTGACCGCGACGGTCGAATCAGCATCAAGGACGCTACGGAAATCCAAAAGCAGCTTGCAAAGCTCGTTGTGTTTGATGAGGAGCAGGAGTACCTCGCTGATTACAACGAGGACGGCTTCGTAAATGTTAAGGACGCAACCGCAATCCAGCGTAAGCTTGCTAACCTGGCTTAACAAAATACTTTCAGGCTTATCCGATTTTTTCGGATAAGCCTTATTTTTTGTTCTAAACTTCTCCCTTTTGAATATACATTTAACAGCAACAAAAAGGAGAGATAAATATATGGAATTTAACCTCAAAAAAACGCCTGTGGGAATCCTTTCCTCAGTCCTCGATACAGTTTGCGAACAGCCTGTCGATATTGACTTTACATTACCAGACTACTGTCCCGACATCGAGAAGATACTACGCTGTAAGCTTATACCGAAAATCTATAACCGCAATCTAAGCGGCGGCCAGCTCAGAATTGACGGAACGACTGTAGTTTCGATTCTTTATGTTGATCCCGACGGAGGTCTTAAAGCTTGTGAGCAAACAGTACCCTTTAATTCCTCGTTTCCACTAAGCTCAAATGTCGAGGACGCCATCATCCGTACAAATGTAAAATGTGAATATGTAAATTGCAGAGCGCTTTCCAGACGCAGACTCACTGTTCACGGCGCGTTTTCGCTTTATGCAAAGGTGCTTTTTCGCTCGGCTGTGGATTTGTTCTCGCCCGATGAGAGCGATAACCTTGAATTTAAAACCAAAAAGCTCTCTTGTTCTGCTCTGACTGCTTTATGTCAGGAGCAGTTTAATTCAGGAGATGAGCTCAGAATTACCAATAAGCCGTCTGTCGATTATATAATCGATAGCAGCGTTCAGCCCAGAATCACTGAGTTTAAGGTTATCCCCGACAAGCTTATGTTAAGCGGTGAGCTCGGTGTTAGGATCTTGTATATGAGCGCTGAAACTGATAAGCCGCAGCAAATTGATTATATCTTACCTTTTTCAAGAGTGATCGACTGCGAGGGCATTGATGATAACACAACCGTATTGCCTGAAATCAATGTTCTTTCCAGTGATGTCAGGCTCAAAAACGATATTCTCTCCGAGGATCCGGTGGTCGATGTGGATTCGAGAATCTGCGTCACTGTTGAGGGTTATACTCCCTTTGAGGTTGAGGTTGTGCTCGACGCTTTCTCTACACAATATGTTACAGAGCTAAATATGGTGAGGGTAAATATCCCGACCGGCTTCAATCCGGTATCCGACTCGGTTATGCAGAAGGAGAGCGTCAGTTTCGAAGAGAACTCTCCGGCGGAGATTCTTGATTTAAGCTGCGATTATCAGCTTCAAAGCTCGGTGATTTCCGGCGAGAATATCACAGTTGGCTCAAAGCTCAACGTTTGTATCCTTGCGCTTGACAGTGATAACCAACCGGTTTACATAGAGCGTACTCTCGAATTTTCAAACGATATTCCGCTTGATGATAGTTATAATACTTTGAGCTCGATTGACGCCTGCGTTTCGAGCCTGAGCTACAGAATCGGAGATAACAATAATGTTGAGCTCAGGTGTGAGTTAAGATTCGCCGGCGCTGTTATGAACGAGGAGAACAGAGAAATTGTCAGCGATGTAAACTGCGACGAGGATAATAAAATTGCGCCAAAGGATTCTTCACTGATTCTGTATTTTTCTGAGCAGAACGAAAGCCTGTGGGATATTGCAAAGCGTTACAATACCCGTATTGCCGGAATATACGAAGAAAACAATCTTCTCGACGACTCTCTCGCCGGCGGCTCTATGCTGTTGATACCAACAATTTAGGAGGATAAAAATGGAAGAAAGATCAGTTTACAGAGACATCTCGCGCCGTACAAACGGCGACGTATATATCGGAGTTGTAGGCCCTGTACGAAGCGGAAAAAGTACCTTTATCAAACGTTTTATGGATACAATAGTCCTGCCAAATATCGGTAACGAGGATTTGTACGCAAGAACTGTCGATGAGCTTCCGCAGTCGTCAGGCGGCAGAACTATTATGACGACTGAACCCAAGTTTATCCCCGAGGAAGCAGTCTCAATCACTCTCTCGGATAAAGCTAACCTCAAGGTCAGGATGGTTGACTGCGTTGGTTATATTGTAAACAGCGCGCTCGGCTATATTGAAGAAGATTCTCCTCGAATGGTAAAGACTCCCTGGTTTGACGAGGAAATCCCGTTTGAGAAAGCTGCCGAAATCGGAACGAAAAAGGTTATTACCGACCACAGCACAATCGGACTTGTTATAACCACTGACGGCTCAATCACAGACCTTCCGAGGGATGAATACGCCGACGCGGAAAAGAGAGTCATAAACGAACTCAAAAGCATTGATAAACCCTTTATAGTGCTTTTGAACAGCCTTAACCCCGAGTCGGAGAGCGCCAGAAGCCTTGCGGCTCAGCTCAGCGGAGAGTATATGGTGCCGGTGGTTCCTGTCAGTTGTATGGAGCTTGACGAAAATGAGATAAAAAGAATCCTCGCTCAGCTTTTGTTTGAGTTTCCTATTCGTGAAATCGGGGTTGATGTTCCCGGATGGATTGTGTCCTTGCCCAAGGAAAACGAGATTAAGCAGGGAGTTTTTGAAGCAATAAAGACAGCCGCTTCCAAAATAAACAAAATCCGTCAGGTTCAGGACGCGCTCAATGAGATTGCTGACTGCGAGTACATCGACTTCTGCCGCCTTACCGACATAAACCTCGGTAAGGGAGAGGCAAAGATTTCAATAGCAGTATACAAGGAGCTTTTCTACAGAGTTCTGTCCGAGCAAACAGGGCTCGACATCAAGGACGAGAGCACCCTGCTTGGATGCGTGTGCGAACTGTCGCGCAAGCAAAAGGAGTTTGATAAAATCGCAATGGCATACAAGCAGGTTCAGGACACAGGCTACGGAATTGTTATGCCTTCAATTGACGAACTCAGCCTTGAGGAGCCCGAGATTATCAAGCAGTCCGGCAAGTACGGGATCAAGCTAAAAGCGTCCGCTCCGTCAATTCATATGATGAAGATTAACACCATGACTGAGGTTACTCCGATTGTCGGCAGTGAGCAGCAGAGTCGGGAGCTTGTGACATATATGCTCAAAGAATTTGAGGAGGATCCACAGAAAATCTGGGAGTCTAACATATTCGGCAAGAGCGTTCACGAGCTGGTCAACGAAGGACTGCACAACA
The DNA here is from genome assembly GCA_902797655.1 of uncultured Ruminococcus sp. Taxonomy (GTDB): domain Bacteria; phylum Bacillota; class Clostridia; order Oscillospirales; family Acutalibacteraceae; genus Ruminococcoides. Next base: position 13,179 of record CADBTV010000042.1, on the reverse strand, counting down.
AGCTTTATCGTATGCCCGACGACGCAAGAGCCAAAATAGGGGAGACTATCGAGAAAATTATCAACAAAGGCTGCAACGGACTAATCTGTATTATACTCTGATTAGTTAACAAATAATTTCGGATTAAATCCTGAAAATTGTAAAAACTACCGAAAATAAAAAAACTGAATATTTATCATTGAACTTTACCCCCATATTAAGTATAATTATTGTATACAATGGACTAAATATGGGGGTATAGCATATGGATATGATGAGCAAGTTTACAATATCCGCTTCGATGTTGCTCACAGGCTTTGTTATCGTGTTCGCCGTTTTGATCTTCCTGATCTTCATTATCTGGCTGATGGGTAAGATTGTTACCGGCGCTCAGAACGCTTCGACAAACCGCAAGAAAGAAAAGGTTCAAAATATTGCCAAGGTTCCGGAAACTAAGAACGAACCCGTAAAACCTGCCGCAAAACCCGTTGAGCCAAAGGCTGAGTCGGGAACGCCCGATGAGGTGATCGCGGTAATATCCGCCGCTGTGTACAGCATGTACGGCTCTAAGGAAAAAGTACGAATCAAAAGCATCAAGAAGTCGTCCTCCCGTTCGGCTTGGGCGAACGCCGGTGTGCTTCGCAATACAAGACCGTTTTAAGAAAGGAGACGACTATGGAGATTATTCAGAATTTTTTGGATGCCATAAAGGGTATCTTTACCGATTCGGGTATTATGACCCTCGACTGGCGTAACTACGTTATGATTGCCGTAGCGTGTGTACTTTTTTACCTCGCTATCAAAAAAGAATTTGAGCCGCTCTTGCTGCTTCCGATTGCTTTCGGAATGCTGCTTGTAAACCTTTATCCTGCTATTACCGCCGCTCCCGATACAACGTTGATGAGCGCGGCGGAATGTATAAAGGCAAAGGGAACCACCGAGGGCTACGCCACGACGATAATTAACGGCGTGCAATACTACAACGTTCCTCACTACGGCGGACTTTTCTATTATCTGTATCAGGGCGTTAAGCTCGGAATTTATCCTCCGCTTATTTTCCTCGGCGTCGGCGCAATGACTGATTTCGGCCCTCTTATCGCCAACCCGAAGAGCTTTATCCTCGGCGCCGCGGCGCAGATTGGTATATTTATTACTTTCATTGGCGCTATCTTCCTTGGATTTACAGACGCCCAGGCAGGCGCGATTGGTATTATCGGAGGAGCCGACGGACCTACCGCGATTTATGTTACAACAAAGCTCGCTCCCGAGCTGCTCGGTTCAATCGCTATCGCCGCTTACTCGTATATGGCGCTCGTTCCGATTATTCAGCCGCCTATTATGCGATTGCTCACAACCAAGAAGGAGAGAGCAGTTGTTATGGAACAGCTTCGTCCCGTATCAAAGCTCGAGAAGATTATCTTCCCGATTGTTATCGTGGTTGTTATCTCAATTCTTCTTCCGGACGCGGCTCCGCTGGTTGGTATGCTTATGTTTGGTAACCTTCTCAAGGAGAGCGGTGTTTGCGACAGACTTTCAAAGACAGCTCAAAACGAGCTTATGAATATCATCACAATTTTCCTTGGTACTACGGTCGGCGCTACTGCTACAGGCGTTAACTTCCTGTCATTCAGCACCTTGAAGATTATCGCTCTCGGACTTATCGCGTTTATGGTGGGTTCAGCCTGCGGTGTCCTCTTTGGTAAGATTATGTATAAGGCGACAGGCGGCAAGGTTAATCCTCTTATCGGTTCTGCCGGCGTATCCGCGGTTCCGATGGCTGCGCGTGTTTCTCAGCGCGTCGGTCAGGAGGAGAATCCCGGAAACTTCCTGCTTATGCACGCTATGGGTCCGAACGTTGCAGGTGTTATCGGCTCGGCTGTTGCCGCCGGTGTCCTGCTCAATGTATTAAGATAACAAGCTATAAAAGACCGCTTTTGCGGTCTTTTTACTTTATGTCATATTTTTCATTTTTATAATTCTAAATAAGAAATATAATACTTCGTTAATAGTATATAATTGTTATGTTTAGAAATTAAATTGGGAGGGTGTGTAATGCCGAAGGACTTAACACCTCAAAAAATACTGGCAATGTTAATGCGCCATATCAAGCTTATTTTCTTGATTACAGCGCTGGTAACGCTTATTGTTTACGGATATTCAAGCTTTTTCATTACGCCTGTATATTCGACTTCTTCGCTGATTCTTATTCATAATTACAACGAAGAATACACAACAAAATCATCAACATACTACGCAACATCGCCCGGTCGAGTTCAGGTTTCCGAGATTGCTCAGTCTACAACTCTTGCCGGTCACTGCGTAATTCTGTTCTCAAATATGCCGGATATGACATCCCTAATGTCAGGAGCTAATGTTACTTTTGAGCAGATTGAGGACTCGCCTTTTATCAGGATTAACGCTTCTTCATCTAATCCTCAGGTTGCGGCTAATGTTTGTAACCAGCTTGCAGAGCAGGCTCCAAAGTGCTTTGAGGATGAATACGGAGAGGGTAACGGTAAGGTTACTATCATAACCAGCGCCGCGGCTCCGACTTCTCCGGTATCTCCGAACGTTAACCAGAATACGCTCTACGGTCTCGCTATAGGCGCAATACTCGGCATACTTCTTGCGTTCTTCCTTGAGATTATTGATACAACTCTCAAACCGGGTGACGATATTGCCAAGCTTTACGGTATACCTGTGTTTGCGGAAATTGTTGACTTTGAGAAAGAAGGGTAAGGTGATATAATGAAAATTAAGCTTCCCGGACAAAAACTCAAAGAGAAAAAGGCTATTTCAGAGCCTGCTAACAGTAACAAGAAAAAGAAAAAAGAAACTAAAAACGTCCTGAGTGAGAAGAGTAAGTTTGCCATAGTTGAGGCTTACAAATCCGCCAGAACCAATATTATGTTCTCTCTCTCCGCGTCAGAACAAAAGGCGTTTGCCGTAACCTCTTATGCAAAGGGTGACGGTAAGAGTACAGTTGCCGCTAACCTTGCGATTTCATTTTCCAAGATGGGCAAAAAGGTTATTCTTATCGACTGCGACCTTCGTCGTCCTAATCTGCACAACATTCTTAAACTTGAGAACAAAGCAGGTTTCTCGGATATGGTAGGTCGAATGGTAGTCTTTGACGATGTTGTGCATCGTGATGTGCTTCCTTGTCTTGATGTACTTACATCCGGCACAATTCCTCCGAACCCGTCGGAGCTTATCTGCTCTCCCGAGGTTACGCGTTTTGTTGAGAGACTTAACCGCGAGTATGATTACATTATTTTTGACTCGCCGCCGATAGGCGTTGTTGCCGACGCGCTTCTGCTTAAAGATTATATTGCAGGATACATCCTTGTAACTCGTGAAAGAAAGACAACTCATGGTGACATTGAGCGACTCCTCCAGAATATCAAGCTTGCTGATTCAAAACCGCTCGGCTTTATCCGAGTAGGTGTTACGCACGAGGGCAAGCGCGGCAGACGAGGTTACTACTATTACTACTATTATCAATATTATTAATACAAAAGACCGCTTTTGCGGTCTTTTCGTTTTTCCGAAAAACTCACCACTAACCCGATTGTATCATATGATAAATTTGTACATTATAACGTTTTACGCAAGTTAGGCGTAAAAAACTTGCATTTTTCTCTTGTTTATTGTAAAATAATAAGGCGAAATTAATTCAATTTGAATTTGTTTAATTAAGGAGTAATCATTATGAATTATTTTAACAGTTCAAAGCAGGAGCTCGAGAAAGAGCTCGATGAGCTCGTAAAGCAATATAAGGATTACAGGGCAAAGGGGCTCTCGCTCAATATGGCGCGCGGTAAGCCGTCTCCTGAGCAGCTTGATTTGTCTATGGGAATTCTCGACACAGTCAAGAGTGACGATGATTGTCTTGCAAACAACGGACTTGATTGCCGTAATTACGGTGAGATGGAGGGTATCAAGGAGTGCCGTGAACTGTTCGCGAACATTCTTGAAACAGACCCTGCCAATGTTTTTGTCGGCGGTAACTCCAGTCTTAATATGATGTTCGACACAATCTCCTGTTTTATGACGTCTCCTCTTTATGAAGATACACAGCCTTGGCTCAATGTAACCGACAGAAAATTCCTCTGTCCGGTTCCCGGTTATGACAGACACTTCGGAATTACCGGTTATTTTGGCTTCAAAATGATTCCGATTCCAATGAACGAAGACGGTCCCGATATGGATATGATTGAAAAGCTCGTCGCTGAGGACGATACAATCAAGGGTATCTGGTGTGTGCCTAAGTACAGCAACCCGTCAGGTATTACATATTCCGACGAGGTAGTTCGCAGGTTTGCCAACCTGAAGCCGGCTGCCAAGGACTTCCGTATTATGTGGGATAACGCCTACGCGGTGCATGATATTAACGATACTCCGGACACCTTGCTTCATCTTCTCGATGAGTGCGAAAAGACAGGCAACGAGGACTTACCGATTGTATTCTGCTCAACCTCAAAGATTACTTTTTCCGGAGCAGGAGTCGCGGCTCTTGCGGCTGCACCGCATAATATGACAGTGCTCAGGAACAAATACAACTTCCAGACTATCGGTTACGACAAAATCAACCAGCTCCGTCACGTTAGATTCTTCGGCGATTATAACGGCTTATTAAAGCATATGGAAAAGCATAAGGCGGTGCTCGGTCCTAAGTTTGACGTTGTGCTTTCAAAGCTTACTGAGAATTTCTCGGATAATGAAATCGCAAAATGGACAAATCCGAACGGCGGATACTTTGTAAGCGTAAATGTTTACAAGGGAACAGCCAAGAGGGTAGTGCATCTCTGCAAAAAGGCAGGAGTAGTTCTCACCGGAGCCGGCGCCACATATCCTTACGGCGTAGACCCCGACGACAGCAACATCCGAATCGCTCCTTCTTACCCGTCAGTTGACGAGCTCAGACAGGCTATGGACATTTTCTGCCTTGCTACAAGAATAGCTGCACTCGAAAAAATGATTTAAAAAGTACAATATTTTCTGTTTTTTATGAAATTTTAAACTAAATATTCGATTAAATATTGACTTTTTATTGAAAAAACCGTATAATAACTCTGTTACGTCTGTACATATGTCAACGTAGCAGAGTTTTTTTGCTTATATGTACAGGTTTGAGAAAATATTTGGAGGTCCATGGCATGAAAAGAATCCCAAAGATTGTGTTTTTCATCGTTGCCATACTTATCCTTGCTTTCTCCTTTACTTCCATTTTCGGAGTAACCTATTATGTAGGTGATAATAAGGAAACAGTTCTCAAGGGTATCGGCGACATTCGATGGGGAACCGACATCAGGGGCGGCGTCGAGGCTACATTTGAGCCTGCCGACGATTTTAACGCTTCTGATGCGCAGCTTGAAGCTGCAAAATCTATCATTGAAGTTCGTATGGTAAGCTCAGGTATTACCGACTACGAGCTTTACGCAGACAACAACACAGACCGTATCATCGTTCGTTTTCCTTGGAAAGAGGATGAGAAGGACTTTGACGAAGCATCCGCCATCGAGGAAATCAGTTCAACCGCTGAGCTTACCTTCCGTCCCGGCAACAGCTACGCAAACACCTCTATCGGCTCAGACGGTGAGTATGTTTACCAGACTCCTACAGGCGACACAGAGACTGTACTGATGGATGGCTCGGCTGTTAAGAAGGCTCAGGCAGGAATTGACTCCAGCACTCAGAGCTCTAACAACAAGTCGAACTATGTCGTATCTCTTGAGCTTAACGATAAGGGCGCAAAAACATTTGCCGACATCACAGAGAAGTACACAAATCAGGTTGTATCTATCTGGATGGACGATGTAATGCTCTCAGCTCCTACAATTCAGGAGAAAATCTCAGGCGGTAAGGCTCAGATTTCCGGTGATTTTACTGCTGAGGAAGCTACTAAGCTTGCCGACCGTATTAACGCCGGTGCGCTTCCTTTCAAGCTTGAGACTGTAACCTACGGTTCCATCTCCGCTTCTCTCGGTGAGAACTCACTCGTAGCTATGGGTTACGCAGGTATTATCGCATTCTGCCTTATCATTATCTTTATGATTGTAATGTATCGCTTACCGGGCTTCATCGCCTGCATCGCGCTTACAGGTCAGATGGGAATTACAATCGCCGCTATCTCAGGTTACTTCCCGGTATTCAACTCCTTCACAATGACGCTACCTGGTATTGCGGGTCTTATTCTTTCAATTGGTATGGGTGTTGACGCAAACGTTATCACATCCGAGCGTATCATTGAGGAAATGAGAACAGGACGTACTCTTGACGGCGCGCTTGACCGCGGTACAAAGAGCTCTCTTACCGCTATCATCGACGGTAATATGACAATCGTAATCGTCGCTTTAATCCTCTTGCTTGTATTCGGTCCGTTCAACGTTCTTTCGTTTATCTTCGGTCAGTCTACAACCGGTACAATTTACTCGTTTGGTTACACACTCCTTATGGGTGTAATTTCCAACTTCATTATGGGCGTAGGCCTCAGCCGTGTAATGCTCAGAGCAGTTGCAGGCTACAAGTGGGCTCGCCACAAGTGGTTGTTTGGAGGTGCTAAAGATGGCAAATAAGATTTCGCAACAGTCCTACGAGGAGAAGATCCTCGTCAGAGGTAAGAAAGCCAAGGGCTTTTATGAGCACAGAAAAATATTCTTTGGAATATCTTTAGCTATTATCTTTATCGGTATTATCTGCAACTTTATCTTCGGAACAACCCTTGACATCCAGTTCTCCGGTGGTTCTATGATTAAGTACAGCTACACCGGCACACTTAATGATACTGAGCTTAAAGACCTTGTTCAGAAGGCTACTCCGGATAATATCGTTACATTCTCGGATTCTCAGGACCTTGTTAATAATCAGAATATCCTTACTGTTCAGTTCTCAGGTACTGACACAATTTCTACAGATTTACAGAAGTCCATCACAACAAGTATTCAGAAAAAATTCCCGTCAAATAACTTCAAGCTTGAGCAGTCAAGCTCAGTTGACGCGACAATGGGATTCAGCTTCCTGCTTAAATGTATCGCCGCTGTTGGACTTGCAGGCGTATTGATGGTGCTTTACGTAACTATTCGATTCAAGAAGATCGGCGGTCTTTCAGCCGGTGTATTCGGACTTGTTGCTTTGTTCCACGATATTGCTATCATCTACTTCTTCTATGTAATCTTCCGTATGCCGATTGACTCGAGCTTCATGGCTGTTGCGCTTATGATTCTCGGATACTCCCTCAATGATACAGTCGTTGTATACGACCGTGTTCGTGAGGAGAGAAAGAACCTCGGCTACAAGGCTGATATTAAGGATGTATTCAACGTTGCATCAACTAAGGTTATGCGTCGTACAATCATCACTTCTATCACAACAATCGCGGCTGTTGTTACAGTTTATGTAACCGCAATTATCTTCAACCTTGACTCCGTTAAGGCGTTTGCGTTACCGATGATTGTCGGTCTTGTATCAGGTTGTTATTCTTCACTCTGCATCGCAGGACCGTTGTGGGTAATGTGGAAGAAGAGGAAGAAAAAAGAAAACTAATATTTTGGAGCCGTCGCTGACGGCTCCTTTTTTATAAAATATTTTTAATGCTAATTTGCTCACGTTCCTTGAGAACTGTGAGCATTTTTATTACCTCTGAGGATGAAGCTAGGTAATTCACCTTGTCCTTTTGCTTTAGGTACTGAGACATTATGATAATTTTTGTATCTATTTTTTCGAGCTCATCGTGCTTGTAATAACAGAACATCACCCCTGAGTCTGAGTTTACAAAGCTTCTGTCAATTTCTTCGCATACTTCATACGCGCCGGAGTAATTCCCTTGTCTAACGCTTTCGTCTATTTTGTTGATTGAATCTATGCACTTATCAATCCTTTGATTTACATCCCATATTTCAAGCACAGCTATAATCAAGCTTATTATAATCAGCGCATAGGCTATATATCTTCTTTTCATTCCTTATTGATAATCTTGTAATCTCCGTTTCGGTTGTATGTCATAATGAAAACATCCTCTTGGTTTGTTTTTTCCTTTTTCAAAATCCGGTTAATATCTGTTTCGCTTGCGGAGCAGAGCCTCAGTGAATTGCTTAAAAACTCGCCGTCGCTGATAACCACAGCTTCAATACCGGTGTCCTCAATCTTTATCTTGAAATCCTCGGCAGTCGGATTGCGCTTCGGAGGTTTTTGCAGAACGCTGAGCTTGCCATTGGTTTCCGCAATGCAATACTCAACGTCCTCAATTGAAAACACCCCAAGCTGCCTGAGCTGAACGCATAAATCCTCAACCGTAATTCTCAGCGCGCGCATTTTATCTTGGTTTAGTTTTCCGTCCTCGATTACAACGACAGGGTTTCCGCAGATTATTCTCCTGAATTTTGATGACTTCATCATCAGTATACTTACCAGTATCTCCATAGCGACCAGAACGAGCGTCGGTATGATTCCGGAAATCATCGGCTTGTCGTTGTTCTCCATAGGCAATGACGCAATGTCTGCAATCAACAGCGTTATTACGAGCTCAGACGGCTGAAGCTCGCTTATCTGCCGTTTGCCCATAAGCCGGACGCTAATTACGATAAACACATACAGTATAACCGTTCTGATAATTGTTATCAGCATTTTATCACCACAATTACTATTAGCCTTTATTGCTGAATAATACGCTTGTATCGGCAAAAATTAAAAATGGTGATTTAATGTATAATTCTCTGAAAGAAAATATATCCTACCTTAAAAACCTGACTTCATCCTCAGCCGACTTTACTGTTCGAAGCCTTCAACTTAGTAATAATACTGAATGCGCGGTGTTTACCACAGAGGGAATGAGCGATAAACAGGAGCTTGCAATTACAGTGATTAACCCCTTGCTGAGCAGAAAATACAACGTGACCGGCGAAGAACTGTTTGATTATATTTTTAATACAGTTCTCAGCTCCGGCGAGGTTAATGAAATCAAAACCTTTGATGAAGTCATTAACCTCTCGATGTCGGGATTTGCAATTCTCGCTGTCGACGGTTCAAAAAGAATGCTCGCAATCGGAGCGCAGGGATATTCGTTTCGTGGAATAACCGAGCCGGAAAGTGAGCTCGTTCAACGCGGAAGCCGCGAAGGATTTACCGAAGCTCTAAGGGTCAATATGACTTTAATCAGGCGCAGAATGAAGAATCCTTCGCTTGTTTTTGAAACCTCAACCCTGGGAGAAGAATCAAATACGGAGATTTGTATCTGTTTTTTAAAGGATAAGGCGACGCCGTCCTCGGTTCAGGAGGTAAGAAACAGACTAAAAGCCTGCGACATAAAGGTGTTACTCGGTAGCGGATATCTTGTGCCTTATCTTGAGGACAGCGGTAAGAATGAGATTTTTACCGGAGTAGGAATTACCGAACGGCCTGACACTCTATGCGGAAAGCTCATAGAGGGCAGAATCGGAATCATAGTTGACGGTACACCGTCGGTGCTGGTAATACCTCACCTGTTTGTCGAAAACTTTCAATCTGTTGATGATTATTCAAACCGTCCGTATTTCGCGACGATTGTGCGAGTGCTGAAGTATATCTCATACCTCGTGTCAGTGTTGTTTCCGGGGTTGTATATTGCGTTTGTGACATTTCATCCGGAATACTTTCCGTCTGTGCTTTTAAAAAACATTCAGGAGTCTATCGACCACACTCCGCTTCCTCCTTTGCTTGAAGTGTTGATGATTGACTTTGTGTATGAAATAATGCGTGAAGCAGGGCTGAGACTGCCCAAGGTGCTGGGTCACGCGGTCAGTATCGTCGGAGCGCTTGTAATCGGCGATTGCGCGATTTCAGCCGGTTTAATCGGAGCGCCGACATTGATGGCTGTAGCTGTTGCCGCGATATGCAGCTATGTTATACCGGATTTGTATCCGCAAATTACCGTGCTCAGGTTATCCTTCATTTTAATGGGCGGAATCCTCGGTGTATGGGGAATAGTTATGCTCTCGACAGTCGTGTTGATTTTTATGTGCTCCAAATCTACTCTCGGAGTTATTTTCGTAACTCCGGTCAGTCCGTTCTCAAAAAAGAATATGCGAGATGTTTTTGTGCGTCTTGGCTGGAAAAAACTCTCTCAGTATAATATGAACGTTCAGAACCTTAAGGGAGGAAGTATGTATGAAGAATAACCGCATAACCGTAGCTCAATTCTGGATAAGTATGCTGCTATGTTCGTTTTACGCGGTAATATTCTGCGGCAATACTGCATCTGTGTATGAGCTTTTGCTTTGTGCGGCTGCGGTGGTTATCAATCTAATCGTCTTTACTTTTTATCAGGGAGCTATGGGGATTGTTATAAGGTCGGTTATTGTGATTTACTTTTCGTATACGGCTCTGCTGTGCTTTGTTAGGTTCAACGAGTATATGTTCAAGTCCCTGGGCTACGGTCCTTATTGGCTGATTTCGTTGATAATGCTGGTGTTTGTATTCTTTTGTACCGTAAAGGGAATCGAACCTATCGCCAGAGCAGGGGGAATACTCCTGTTTTTTGTACTGCTCGCTCTTGCGTATACCTTTGTCTGTTGCTTTTCCGGCACGACGTTTTACCTTGCAAATGAGTACAGCCTGAATTTACAAATGCCTTTATTCTTATTATTCCCATCCGCTGCATATATTGTTTTCAAGGATAATATAATTCCAAAGAAGAATAATGTAAAATGGATTTATGCTGTGCTGACTATTGCGGCGGTGTTTTACTTTATGTGCTTATCATACAAGGAAGAGGGGGAGTTTCCGTTTCAAAGAATCGCAGAATCAGCTCGCATAGATGTGTTCAGAGGAGCTGACTGTATGCTGCTTGCTGTCTTTACAGCCGGAGGCTTGTTCATCACCTCAATAGTTGCGACCTCTTTGTTTAAGAATAGTAAAAAGCTGAACCTTAGGCGGTTTGCGTATCTGCTTGCGCTTGCCGGCGCGTCAGTATTGTGCTTGTACAATGACTATCTGAGGGAGGCAATTTACAACAATATACTGGTGGCTTGTGTGATGATTATTGCCGCGTTTGTATTTATTGCCGGAATTATAAAGAATCTTATGAATAAAAATTCATAAATTGAAAATTTTTACCCAAATTCACTTTTCAAATTGGTAAATATGTAGTATAATATACCCTGTATAGTGTGCACGTATGTCTATAATTGCATAAAAGCATTATCGACAACGTAATAACGTCAAAGGTGGGGTAGATATGGCTTCCGGTTTTACAGTTTCACTCAAAAAAATAATTGATCATCTTTCGCTTAATCCTCTTTATATGCCTACTGATCCCGAGGAGATAATGATTAGCAACAGCGACATCAGCCGTCCGGGCTTACAGCTTACCGGATTCTTCGATTTTTTTGATAAAACGCGTATTATGGTATTCGGTAATACCGAGTTCTCGTATCTCTCACGTTTCGGCGTTGAACAGCAGCAGCACGTTATTGACAGTATTTTCCGCTTTGGACCGCCGGCAGTTATACTTTGCCGCAATTACGAGCTCACCGACGCTATGATGCAGTGCGCTACCGAGCACGCGATTCCGATTCTTCAATCCTCGGAGAACACCTCAAACGTTACCGCCGGTATCGTTACTTTCCTTGCTTCCGAGCTTGCTCCGCGAATCACCCGTCACGGTGTACTTGTTGAAGTATACGGCGAGGGCTGCCTTATCATAGGCGACAGCGGAGTTGGTAAGAGCGAAACCGCTATTGAGCTTATAAAGCGCGGTCACCGCCTTATTGCGGATGACGCAGTTGAAATCAGAAGAATTAACAACACCACGCTCATCGGTCAGTCTCCGCAGAATATCCGCCACTTTGTTGAGCTGCGCGGAGTTGGTATTATTAACGCGAGGAAGCTTTTCGGAATGGGCTCAATTAAGCTCAGCGAAAAGATTGATATGGTCGTTAACCTCGAGCTTTGGGACGGACAAAAGGTATATGAGCGTATGGGACTTGAAAACGAGTACATTGAAATTCTCGGAGTTCAGGTTCCGATTATGACCATTCCGGTCAAGCCGGGACGTAACCTCTCGAATATTATCGAGGTTGCCTCGATGAATAACAGACAGAAGAAAATGGGCTATAACGCCGCCCAGGATTTGCTCACCAGTCTCGGTATGGAGATTGACGACGAGATGATTGAAAAGCGCGTTGTAAATAATTGGGATTAAATTTCAGAATGGATTTTATATATGGATAAATTTGATTTAATTTTCGACAAAGCTAAATCGCTTGATTGCAACATCAAGCGTGACGTTCCGATGAATAAGTACACCACGTTCAAAATCGGCGGCAATGCAAAGCTTTTTGCTGAGGTTGAAACCAAGGCTCAGCTCTCCGCTCTGATTGTCGCTTGTAACGAGAACGACGTTGAGTACATAGTTATCGGAAAAGGCAGTAATATAATTGTAAACGACAACGGTCTTGATATGCTTGTTATCAAGCTCTCAGGCGAATTTTGCAACGTTGACCGTATTGATGATACTACTATCTACTGCGGAGCCGGACTTTCGCTTGCAGGACTTTGCAAGGAAGCTGAGAACAATTCTCTCTCAGGTCTTGAATTTGCGTGGGGAATCCCGGGTTCTGTGGGCGGAGCTGTATTTATGAACGCGGGAGCCTACGGCGGAGAGATGAAGGACGTTGTTTATTCTGTTAATCATATTGACAAAAACGGTAAGTTCGGCACCATTAAAGCTTCCGGGCTTGATTTCGGATACCGCCACAGCGTGTATAAGGAAAATGGTTACACAATCATCGGCGTCGTACTAAAGCTCAAGCTTGATACCAGAACCGAAATCCGCAATCGTATGGATGACTTTATGGGCAGAAGAAAAGATAAGCAGCCGCTCGAATTCCCGTCTGCCGGTTCTGTATTCCGCAGACCCGAGGGAGCCTACGCCGGAGCGTTAATCGAACAATGCGGACTCAAAGGCGCGTCTGTCGGCGGAGCCCAGGTCTCGCCAAAGCACGCCGGATTTATCGTAAACACCGGAGGAGCTACCGCTCAGGACGTGAAAAACCTTATTGAAAAGGTTCAGACAACCGTAAAAAACGAAACAGGTTATTTCCTTAAACGAGAAGTAATCTATTTAGATTAGGATGATAGTGTGAAAGTTCACACTAATTCAAATTGATATTGCCCGCTCAGTTGCGCGCTGCGTGCGCACGAGCGATGGCTTAATTGCCATTT
>CADBTV010000041.1 GCA_902797655.1 uncultured Ruminococcus sp. | reverse complement strand
GTGATTCTTGGAAAATTTTGATAAGTATTATCGTTCCTACAAGTACATGCAAAAACACCTCGCTACAGACTTTACCGCTAACTATCTTACAACCAATATGGAAGACGCCGACAAGGGCGAAGACGTCCTCTCCGGTAAGCTTCACGAAAAGGTTATTGATATGGAATGGGTTACCGCGATTGAGGACACCCTTCCGTACATCGAAAAGGCGATTGACGAACAGCGCCGCTTCATCGTTGAAAACAACGAGATTTACAGAATCGACAAGGCTAAGATTATCAACAAGGATTCCGTAAAGCACTTAATTCAGCATACCAACTTTATTGATAACATTGATGACGACGGCAAGGTCACTCCTAACAAGGTTCTGACCATCGAGCGTGAGGACTCCTTCGAGACCTACGAAAACCGCTTCCTCATCACTCTTATCGAGAACGCGCTCAACTTCGTTGCGGACAAATACCGCAAAATGGTTGACGCGCCTACAGACACCTACAACAAAATTGAAATGGAACGTGATCTGGAGCTCAACAACCAGCACGTTACATTCAAGGTTGAATATTCCAACGAGGTTAAGGACGCCAAGGCGGACGACCTTAACGTCAAGGATTTCGAGAAGCTCTCGGACTTCGACCGCGTTCGCCGTATCCGTGAGAAGCTCAACAGCTTCCTCAACACCGATATGATGCAGTCGCTAAAGAAGTGCATCCGGGTTAAGCCTCCGATTAACCGTACAAACCTTATGACAAAGAACCCGAACTACAAGGCGGGTCTTGACCTGTTCAACTACCTCTACGCCTACAACAAGCCCGGCTACGAAATCGTCGGCCGCGACTTCTCGGGTAAGATGGATAAGGAAGTTCAGGAAGGCTTGTATATGTCTCTGGGATTCCAGCACTTTATGATGGCAATCTCAACCAACCCTGCACTCAAGAAAATGCTCGAGGAGAGATACCAGGAGCGCAAGAGAAAGCAGCAGGGCGGACAGGATTCCGAAACCCTCGAGCTTATCGAGCAGGTTCGTAAGGAAGAGATGAAAATCCGCTTGCAGGAAATCCGCGAGCGCGAGAAAATCATCCGCGACCAAAAGTCGGAAATCGCTGCTCTCAAGCGTGAGATTGAGAAGCGCGACAAGCAGATAGAGTCCCTCAAGAGCAGCATCCGCGCTCTCGAGGAGGAGGTCAAGAACCTCAGAAATCAGGTTCAGCAGCTTAAGGCTGAGCTCATGAAAGCCAAGGAGAGAATCGAAGAACTCGAAGCCAAGGTTAAGGAGCTCGAGGCTCAGATCGTTTACCTCCAGGGCGTTATTGAAGAGCAGAAGGCTAAGATTGCCGAGCTCGAGAAAATTAAAGCAGAACTCGAAGCTAAGATTGCGGAGCTCGAGCAGATTATCGAGGAGCAGAAGGCTAAGATTGCCGAGCTCGAGGAAATCGTCGCTCAGCAGAAAGCCCGCATCGAAGCTCTCGAAAAATACGTGGCAGACCTTGAAAAAATCAAGGCGGAGCTCGAGGACAGAGTCTCGAACCTCGAAGCTGAGAACGCTCAGCAAAAGGCGACAATTGAGTCCCAGGCAGCCACAATCACCGAGCAGAAGGACGCAATCGCCGCTCTGGAGACAGAAATCTCCGGCGCAAAGGACGAGATCGCAGCCCTCACCGGTACGCTCTCGCAGCGTGATCAGACTATCGCCGAGCAGAGCTCGACTATCGACGGACTCAACAAGAACGTCGAGAATCTCAGCCGTGACCTCGCCGACGAGCGTGATTCCCACAAAAAGGATGTTGACGAGCTCAATAAGAGCTTTGAAAGCGAGAGACAGTCGCTCGCCGCTCAGCATCAGAAAGAAATTGAAAAAATCAACACCGAGCATAAATCCGCTATGGATAAGCTCGATAAGCAGAAGGAAGCCGAAAAGGCTAAAATCCGGAAGGACGCTGACAGCCGCGTAAAGGCTGCTCAGAAGGAAGCCGACAAGAGAGCTAAGGACGAAATCAAAAAGCAGGTTGACAAAGCTCAGGCAGAGGCGAAGAAGGCAGCGAAGAAAGCCAACGACACCGCCGCTATGTATAAGAAGGAGCTCAAAATCGACCGCGGTAACGACGGACTCTTTAAGTATGACTTCACTCTCGGCGCTCTCGGAGTTCAGGCTCTCAAGGCTCAGAACCTCGCCGAGACCGGCAGCGACTTCGGAACACTTCCGCATATGAACGATCTGCAGAGCCTCTTTATCATCAGAGACTCACGCAAGATTACGGTATGTAAGGGCACGTTCAATAAGATGGAGGTTCTCAAAAACTTCCGCGGCACACAGAACTTCGACGATTGCAGGGACTTCGTCAAGGAATTGCTCGAAAAAGCCGACAAGAGCTGCGCCTATATCACATACAAAACAATGGATAAGAACTATATGAGCAATTTTGTAAGCTTCATCTCCACCGACGCAGGCTTCCAAAATACTCAGCTCTTCCACAACAAAGGCCAGAAAAACGGTAAGTCAATTATCGGTATCTATTTCTACAGAGGTTAAGTTATGACAAATGCAACAAGACCGCGTAGGCGTCTTATGACTAAAAACTTAATAATGATGCTTGTGCTGCTTGTTGTAATTCTTATCGCGATTTTTGCGTGGTATACGGATCAATACGCCGCCACCGCGGAAAGCACCTCTATCAGCGCAAGCGCGGCGGATAACGTTGAGCTTGCAGTTCCGGAGAAGGTTACTGTCACTGAAGATGGTGTTGAAAAACAAAAGGACTCCTTCCCCAAGAGCAACGATAGCTGGAAAAGTAAAATCGAGTTTAAAACCTCGGGCTATCTTAAAGACCTCGTAAAGGACGTTACAAGTAACGGCGAGCAGTTTGTAATCCCGAACTTTGAGGCTGCGAAAGGACTCGGAGAGGGAAGAAAGGTCATCACGGACGATGTCTGGACAAAGGGCTTGTCCAGTAAGGAAGCCTTGACCAATACCAAGGTAAACGACGACGACCAGTACAACTACATCTCGCTTGATTTTTACGTTCGCTCCAAGAGCAAGAACATCAACGTCACCGCGGATTCGTTTCTCGCCGCCGGCTCAGAGCTTGGTTATGACGGAACAAATGCAGATCCCAATAAAGCCAAATTGCTCACGGGTGAAGATATTTACAGATGCAGCTCCTACGGTGCTGCCAAAGGAAAGTCCGGCGCGTTCTCGGCAGACGCTATAGTCGGAGCGCTTCGAGTTTCACTTATCGGCGCGCCGGTTGACGGAATTTCGACAGACGACTCCACCGGAATAACAACCGAGACCACCTTTGACGGAGGCACTTGGGCAAACAAATCCGCGTTGAAGTTTGTTTGGTTACCGAGACCCGACATCTTCCTGCAAACAGACGATAATTCTAATAATTGGAAGCTTTATACCGGAATCAAGCCGTCGGACACTATTGCGGAAAAAACATATTGCCATAACTTCTACACCGGCAACGTAATCACCGGCAATGTAAAGAAGGGCTTGACCGCAGGAGCTTACTGCGACCCGGCAGTTAAGTCGATCGCCGGAGCAACCAACAACAGCGGGATCTTCAAGGTCAGCAATATTAACGACAATACAGAGCTCGATGGAAAGGGTAAATACCCGACTCTCGGCCAGTCCGCAAAAGTAGCAAGTGACGCTCCCGAGACTTCAAAGGCTATCCAGTTTACTGCCGGAACAGAGCAGGGAGATAACCGCGAGACAACCGGTTATTATGTATACAAATTCACTCTGAACCTTTGGGCAGAGGGCGAGGACGCCGAGGCTCGCCGTTCAATGAGCAACGGCGCGTTCAGCCTTGAGCTTGACTTTGGAACCTAATTTAAATACATTCTTATAAAATCAGAAGAGAGGTGAAATTATGGGCAAATTCAGAAACAAGCTTAAAAAGAATGTTTCAAGCGCCATCGCGGCGCGTCATACGAGCAAGAAACAGCTCACTTTGTCTGTAGTTTCACTTATTCTTGCTTTTTTAATCCTTGTTTCAGCAACGTACTGCTGGTACGCTCTTGCAAAGGGAACAGGTAAAGCTGACAACATCAACCTGACCGTCGGCAACGGACTTCGTGTAAACGACTTAGGTGATTCGTCTAAGAAGTTCAAGGATGATTCCTACCTGTTACCGGCTTCTTCCGTTGACGGCCGAAACATTTTCTTCCCGACTGACGGCACAGACTTCTCCAACGAAACGTCAAAGATGACCTTCCGAAGCGCTAACGCCGGCGACAGAAACTTTGACTACGTTCAGCTTGACTTTAACCTTACTGCCGAAGCAAACTACACCGGTATCTATCTTGACAAGGGCACAAGCCTGAAGCTTGAAGTGCCGAGTGACGCTTCAGCTAAATATAAAGCAGAATGTGCAAAGGCAGAGAAAGCCCTTCGTATGGCTATTTATTACGAAGGAATGGATGACCCGGTAGTATTCACTCCGGAAATGAACCCGAAGTCGGTTGACGCGGTTAAGGACATTGACCGAACAACCGGACGATTCCTCGAAAGCAGCAAGCAGCTCGCTGTTCCGTTTAAGAACTACGCTTACGGCAAAAAGCAGCTCGCAATGCTCAACCAGGGCGAGACGAGACCTTTCTCGCTGCTTATCTGGTTAGAGGGAACCGACAGCAACTGCACCAGCGCCTGCGCAATGCTGAAACAGCTTGTACTGAACCTAACCTTTACAACATCTTGGGATAATACTGTCGAGATTAACTTCGAGGACAGCACAACAGAAAAGCCTGTAGCCGAGTTGCTGAAGAACCCCAAGTATTCGTTGATCCTTAATTATACAAACAGTAACCATAAAATTGAGAACCTCAGATTCACAATGCAAAAGGTTACTGCTAACGATTACTCCAAGTGGAAGTGTAATATTCCTGATAACGCGTATAACGATTTGACGTTCCAGATTCTTGACAGTTCTAACAAAGACGCGGTTGTTTATCAGTGGAAGCATACACCCAGCGGCGGCTCAACGCTTAACCGCGGAACAGCAACCAAATACTTTGTCGATACGCTGGATACAACCGCCGGAACGAATAACGACTCTCGCGGACACTGGCACGACGGCGACATTGAGGATTACGGTGAAGGACACGACAGCGGTATTTTCGACAACGATGATTGGTAATTCAAATTTAATTTACAGATTCAGGAGGTGTCACTATGAGAAAACTTAATATTAAACACATTGCGCTATCCATAGTGGCATTTGTCCTTATACTTATATTGACAGTTGGCGTAACGTTCAGCTGGATCGACGACGTAAAGCTCGTTGAGTTTAAAAACGACGACCTGGTTGACGACGGCGCGCCGCTCAAAACCGGAGTAGACATCAACTCAGATATCAAAATTACAAGCGAAACAAATAACATTGACCTGGGTTATATGTTGGAAAAGAATGACCTGACATATACCTATACTGATAACGAAACCACCAAGAGACACATAAAGTATGACGGCGGTTCCAACGGACCTGACTCGGATTATATCAACGAAAACAAGGGCTATTTCTATGAATCCGGCGATATGCACCTCTCCGGATGCTACAGCGACGGCGAGACCTTCTACTTCCCAAGGCAGGGTACATCAGGTTATCGAGAAGGTAACAAGGACGACGAAAACGTAAACTACATCAGTTTTACCACCAGAGTCAGCTCACCTAACGCAAATATTGATTTCTGGTTCCGCAAGATTCCGACAATTTGCGAAAAGAACTCTGATAATGCTATTGCAAACGCAAGGTATGCTATTATCGTTGACGGTGAGTGTCACGTCTATTCGTCAACCGGAGATGCTCAGACAATCAGCGACGGATCGACGAGTTCCGTGACCGGAGTAAGAAAAACCGCAAACTATACGTACAAAGATTCAAGCAATACTACAACAGAACGCGGAAGGAACAGTAATACTCTGTTCTCAATCGCAAAGGGAGATACAGTCAATCTGACTGTAAAAATCTGGCTCGAGGATGGTTTTGATACCAACATCACAGCTTCGGATATTGACTTCCAGCTTGTTTCATCCTGGGCGTATAACAAAAAGATTTGGGTTGAGGATAAAACCACTAACGGCAACGGCGGAAGCTGGCTGGATGACGACAGCGCAAAGCTTTATGTTACATTCCCTGATCTGCTCAAGGACATTAACAGCGATGTTTCCGAATGGTCGGATTATAAGGGTAAATTCTTCTTTCCTCTCACAAAAGATACAAGCACCGGCAAATACTACGCCGACGTTCCTCTGGTGTTCAATAATGAGAAAATGGCTCTCTATCGCTGTATCTCAACCGGATGGAATAAAAATAAAAACGGAAGTAACGCCGCGCAAAGAAGCGACTACAATGTTTACTGCTGGAACTGGTGGCAAACATATACTCCAAATACATACGAAAACTCCACATATACGCTCTACGGCGGTTCTATGGACAGCACGGCAAACGGTTATTTCAATAGTATAGGCCAAGGCTTCACTGTTACCGACAAGGGCTACGGTACTTGGGGCGGAGTAGAGAAAATCAAGGTTAACGCTAAATACAACAACAATGATTTAGCTTCTAAAAGCAACGGAAAGGCGATGTATGTTGTCGACTATTCCGACGAGGATACTTCTCAGGAAAAATATATTTATGAGATGTATCGCTCCGGAACATCTGATTCATGGGAAACCTATGTTCCTGCCGGTTCCGCAAAGATTCAGTTTAGATATTTCGGCGGAGCTTCAGGCTTGAGCTGGGGTTACAACAGCTGGAACAGATCCAATCCGCAAATGCGTCCGCTCGCTTCAACCGGATTGTATACAGCAAATGCCAAAACTTATCAATTAGGAGCGATATTTTCCAATACTAAAGGTTGGGGCTTTTGGCAAGATGATACCAATAATATTTATTATGATAAGGTCTATGTAGTTAAAAATGGAACAACATTAGCAATGGCTAATAACGTGTATGCATACATGTATGACGATAATGGCACTCCGAATGAAAATCACGCTTGGCATGGCATAAAAATGACGAGAATGAAGGATGCAAGTAATAATGATGTCACTTGGAAAGATAATTCTTCACCTGTAATGCAATCGGATCCTGCTCGTCAAGGGGTATCTACCATATTTAACCATTTAATATTTAATGATGGTGGCAACAACCAAATGGAAAAGGTAGACGTTTTCCCCGGATGTTTCTACGATCCTGAAGGGAAAAAATGGTACGGCAGCATCGAAGATAAGGGTCGTACCGCAACAGAACAAGAATCCGGCGGAAGCAGCGGCGGAGACAGCTCCGGTACCGATACCGGCGGCGGCTCAATGTCCGGCTACACAAGTGATTCGAAATTTGTGTTCAAGGTTGACGGAAATAATTACTACGCAAAGACCAACGGAACTGATTTCAAGGTAAGGGTTAACCTTGCTTCCGGCGACAACTGGACTACAGTACAGTATCAGGAAGGCAACTACCCGAACTACGGAAACGTTCAGGCGGGTCAGTACTATGTGCCAAAGGATGGCGTAAACCTCTACCTCTCCGCTTATAACAGCAACAACTTCTCAATCAGAACAAACTCATCCGGTAGTTTTATCGTTTCGTTTGAGTACGAAAACGGCAACACTAACAAAATCAAGATTACAAGTATTCTTAAAGAAGATTAATTATTTTAAGGTAAGGTGGTGATACCATGAAAACAACTAAAAAGCTCATCGTTCTGTGTCTGGCTTTGGCTATGGGCATAGTTGCAATTATACCGTCCACGTTTTCGTGGTATAATCACAACGGAAGCCACACCGGCGACCGAATGAGATACAAGAAAGACGCTCTCCCTGTCTCAGCCGGTTCAATCACTATGGTAACAAGAAAATACCGTACTGTCGAAAACAAGCTTTTCTACGACGAAAAGGGTAACAAGGAGTACGACGGAAGAGCGTTAACGAAATTCACTGTTCCCAAAAGCGGAACCCAGTATTTCGGTACTACCTTCACCAATAAAGGTGATGCTCCGGCGTATGTAAATCTTTATCTCAAGGATTTTAAGAACAACCCGCTAAACTCTATCGGAACCCTTGCGCCGAGCTTGACTTATAAGGGCATCTCGTCGTCTGTTCACCTTGCGAATAAAAACTTTGTCAGAGTTTATTTCCAGGTAAAGGACGCTAATAAATGGAGCGATAGCAGCTACGAAAAATATGTAGTATGTAAAAAAAAGACAGGCGATTCAGAAGTAAAAAGTACAACAGGCACAATCAGCAACAGCGAGGACAAGAATAATATTCTCAACGGCGTATCTACAATCTATTTTGATTTGCCGGAAAATACGACGGAGTTCTTCTTCGCTATCAACAAAAGCACTTCGGCGAGTGTTTCGGACTTAACAAACGCCGAGCCATGGTACCGCACAAAAACAATTACAGACGTCCAGGCTGAGAAGGGCTACTACCTCACAGGCGTAGCTGACGATACTACCTTTAACGCCCAGTACGCAACATTTCCCATTCCCGGCGGCGTAAGCGTTAAGACCTACTTTAACACCGCAACAATGGCAGCCGGTCAGAAGGCGTACGTTACTCTTGTCAACGGAACTAACTTCACCGGAGATAAAGCGACATATACCTCCAGTAATTCAAAGGTTACCATAAACTCAAACACCGGTCTTGCAACCGCGGCAAGATCAATGACGACCGGCTCAACGGCAACAATTACAACCACAATTACCGGTTCGCTTGGCGATACAACAACAGTTACGACCGCAGTTTCCAATCCGTCCACACTCACCGGAGCCGCAGTTTCTACTAACATTGAGATTCCGGGAAAAACTCAGGACGAAGACGGAAACGACGTCAACGGTACAGCGGAAGTAGT
>CADBTV010000040.1 GCA_902797655.1 uncultured Ruminococcus sp. | reverse complement strand
CGAGAGTATGGAAGAAGCCGTCTTGCGCGAGCTCAAAGAAGAAACGGGAATAGATTGCGAGCTAGACCGCCTTGCCGCGATTCACGAAAATTTCTTTACAGATGACAACGGCATACCGTTCCATGAAGTGTCCTGCTTTTTCACTGTTAAGCAAAATGAGCAGCTTCTGCAAATCAAGGACGGCACCTGTACCGACGGCGGTCCTGACGGAGAATACTTAGAGTGGATTGATTTGGATAAGTCGGATAACATCACCATTTATCCCGATTTTTACCGCACCATGGATTATGAAAACGATAGGGAAGTGAAGCACTTTATTTCAAGAGAGCAAGGAAAATCTGACTTTTAAAACAGTTGTTATCTGCGCTGTGATATGGTATACTGAAATTGAAAAACTACGTTATTATAAAATAGAACAACGTTTCATGACAGGAGAGCTCTTATGAAAAGCTATAAATCAGACGTTACGAACAATCCGGCGGACTTTGTACTGCTTTCGGATTATGTGCCGAGCATTATTCAGGAGATTCGCTATTATTCGACCTATAATTTTATCGGCGACAGGATTGACGGCTACGAGGAGCCCTGCGCTCTGCTGACAAAGGACGCCGCACGCGCGCTGAAATCAGCGAGCAACGAGCTTATGGTTCAGGGCTATCGCTTTAAGGTGTTCGACGCGTACCGGCCGGCTTGCGCCGTAAAGCACTTTGTGCTGTGGGGGCTTGAGGATCAGGATATACGGATGAAGCCGTATTTTTACCCCGAGCTGCAAAAGCAGGAGCTTTTTGAAAAGGGATATGTCGCAAAAAAGTCCAGCCACAGCCGCGGAAGTACAATTGATTTAACTCTGCTTGATATGAGCACCGGCAAGGAGCTCGATATGGGCAGTCCGTTTGATTTGTTCAGCGAGGTTTCTCACCCTGATTACAAGGGAATAACCGACGAGCAGTTTGAGAACCGAATGATTCTGCGCAAGGTAATGCTCCGCAACGGGTTTAAGCCTATCGACTGCGAGTGGTGGCACTTTACCCTCGAGGACGAGCCGTATCCCGATACGTATTTTGAGTTTCCCGTGTCCTCGGAGTATTTGAGGAAATAAATGATTTTGAACATTTTTAATCAGTGTTTATCAGTAAAATACGGCTGTCGCAAAATGAAGCGGCAGCCGTTTCAGCGTTTAATTAACCCAGACTGTTTACGATTGATGTGTCGTTTAAAAATGTGTTGACGTTGTACAGCCAGAGCATATCGGTCGGGTTTTCCTTTTGAATGGTTTGCGTTAGGTTTCCTGTGTAATAGCGCGGGTCGATGATGATAATTTTCTTGAAGTAGGGGATTAGCATCGGCGCCAGGCAGTTGGCATAGGAGTCCTTGAAAAGCAACAGAGTTTTGTCGGACTTTGCGGAGGTTTCAATTTCTATCTGCGAAAAGTTTCCGCCGAAGAAAACCTCGTACTTGTCCTTTTTCTTTAGATTTGACGAGTCAAATACAGACGCGGTCTTTTTGTTTTCGTCAACATAAGTTACCACGTACTTGACGTCTGTTTTCGGGACGGTGATGTAAATGCTGTCCTCCGCGCTGAACAGGCTTGCGGATGAAGCGAGCGTCCCCTTGAAAGAGTTGGTAACGCAGTAGCTTTTGTACTCAACGGACTTTGTGTTGAGATTCATCTGAGCCGCAATCTGCTTAAAGGCGATGTTCGCCGCCTCGTATGTCCAGTGGTGGTCGGTTCGGTAGTAAAGGCGTTCCTTGTTTTCCGCCTTCTGTAACGCGGACAGAATATCAACACACTTCATATTCCCGAGCTTGCCGTACACCTTTTTAATCTGCTCCGGCTGATTTTGCGTAGGAGCGTTCGAGGGCATAAGGTCAGACAAAATCTCGCACGCGTTCGGCGCAAGCGCAAAGTATGAGCTTGCCGCGCTCTGCGACTTGGTGATTTTGTTGATAGTATCAAGCGTTTTGCCGACCTTGTCCGCACTGTATTCCGACGGCTTCTCGAACAGAAAATGGTTCTTGCCGATATAAATATTGTTGACTTCTTTTTTGCCGAAGAAAATATCGAGCTGAGTACGTATGTTGACCATTGCGTCACGCGCGAAAAAGTGGTCGGAAAGATACGCCTCTGTATTCTCCATATACTTGCCGTCAAAAACCGCCGCGGCGCTAAGCTTGGGCTGCGCTTCGAGGTAACGGTTCTCGTTCTCGCTGTATAGCTTGTCTCTGCCGAACATCGACAGAATACTCACCGCGAACAGCAGCGCTGCGACCAGTATTCCGGCTCGTCTTGTATACATATCACGCAGAGCCTTTCTTCTTGAAGGGCTTCTGCCTTTTTCTTGCTTATTATTCAAGGCTTAAATCTTCCTTATGCTTAAAATCTGAAATATAAAAACGGGTTGTAGGTTTCGCTTATCATAAATATCATACAGAGTATGAACAGCAGCGGATAAGCCGCCATTTTGAGTTTGCCGATTGTTTGGATTGAAAAGCTCCTGAGCGCCTTGCGGTACAACGGAGTCGCGCAGAACGCGCCGAGTATAATCACAATGAAGTTCGCGGAGAAAATGTAGATTGCCTGCGAGTTTATGAACTCGGCTCCGCCGAACATTACGCCGAGGTACTCTCCTGCCGCGGCAAGCGAGGGAGAGGAGAACAGCACCCATCCCACCATTACGCACAGCATTGTCAAAATGTAACGCACAGGCGTCGGGATTTTTTCGAGCGCTCCTGCAAGCACATATTTTTCCAGAATCAACAGCACCCCATAGAACACGCCCCACAGCACAAAATTCCACGCTGCGCCGTGCCAGAGTCCCGTGAGCATCCACACAATCATAAGGTTGAGGATTACTCGCGGAGTTTTGCGTCTGTTACCGCCGAGCGGAATGTAGACGTATTCCTTGAACCACGTGGACAGCGAGATGTGCCAGCGTCTCCAAAAGTCCGTCACCGAGGCTGCGATGTACGGATAGCGGAAGTTCTCGTTAAACCGGAATCCAAACATACCGCCGAGTCCGATAGCCATATCCGAATATCCGCTGAAATCAAAATAAATTTGCAGCGTGTAGCAGATTATACCTATCCACGCCCCGACAACGCTCAAATCCTTAGTTCCGCCGTTTTGAATAA
Organism: uncultured Ruminococcus sp.; assembly: GCA_902797655.1. Taxonomy (GTDB): domain Bacteria; phylum Bacillota; class Clostridia; order Oscillospirales; family Acutalibacteraceae; genus Ruminococcoides. The sequence goes on along the minus strand of CADBTV010000040.1, from coordinate 6,344 downwards.
TAGTGTAAACCGCGCCGAGAGTGTTGGCGAAAATCAGCTTTTTCGCAAGTCCGACTGTAAACCGCGTAATTCCGCGCGAGAAGTCGTCGGCGTTTTCTTTCCTGAAAGAAAGCTGCTTTGCTATGTCCTTGTACTTAACGATTGGTCCGGCTATCAGCTGAGGGAACAGAGAAATATACAGCGCGAATGAAATCGGGTTCTTTTGAACCTCGATGTTGCCCCGGTACAGGTCGATAATGTAGGACAGAATCTGGAAGGTATAAAACGAGATTCCGACCGGAAGCGGAAACGCAAGCGACTGAATATCCGTTCCGAATACGGAGTTGACCGTTCCGAACAAAAAGCCGATGTACTTAAAGAACCCGAGCATACCCAGGTTGAACACAATCGCGAAGATAAACTGAGCCTTGACTCTTTTTGAGTTTCCTGTTTCGCGCGATGAAGCCATAGCCCTGCCAACTGTGTAGTTGAACAGAATACTGATAACCATCAGCACGATGTAAAGCGGCTCGCCCCACGCGTAAAACACAAGGCTCGCAAGCAGCAGTATGATGTTTTTTACCGTAATATTTTTAGTCAGCTTTACGCCGATAACATAGTACGCGATTAGCGTAACCGGCAGAAAAGCGATTAAGAAAGTTGTTGAACTGAATACCATTTATTAATTATCCTTATCAGCAGAAGTTACAGCGCGTTTTTGTACGCTTCGTAGATTGCGTTCGCGGTTTTAGACGTGCAGTAGAACACCGTGTTGCCGCTGCTTGCGACAATGCTGTTTTGCAAAAGCGAGTATTGCTTAGGCGCGTAGCCCTTGTAGAGGTTTTCCTGATTTGTTACGCGCTCCCGAATCTTTTCCTCAAAATCCGGCGCGTCGGTTTTATCCTTGAGCTTTACAATCAAAACCTCGGACACATCCATCACGTTGTCTGCGGCGTAATACATAATACCGTCAGTTTTATCGAGCTCAAATCCGAACGCCTTCACCGCGTCGCCGTTGGTCTTTTTGCTGAGCGTCGAGCCCTTCAGCGTTGCCGTTACCGGCTTTGACACCTCGGCAATGCTCTTGTCTGTACCGCCGGAGTAAAACCCGTTTATAAATATTATATATACAATCAGGATAACTACCAGCCCGATTTCAATCCATATATACTTCTTATCCGTCAATGTTATTTTCTAACCTCCGCAAAGATATAGGGCAGATACTGCTCTGAGTAATATATTCCGATGGGGTGTATGCCGTCGGCGTCGTAGTAATACTTGGGGTATTTTTTCCAAACCTGAGTATAATCGAGGTAATTAACGCCCAGCTCCTCCGCCATTTTTTTGAGCTTTGTGTTGTAGTAAGCTATGTTTACAAGGTTCGGCTCTCTGGTGCATGCTTTCTTGGTAACAGGGAAAATACTCTCCACAAATATTTTTGTCCCCGGCAGCTTTTCCTTTAGGTGAGTTATACACTTTTTGTACTGGATTATAAACGAGACGGCGTGTTCCTTGCTCTCAACTTCGTTTTCGCCGTAATGAAGCACAAGGTACTTCGGGTTAGCCTTGATGATTTTGTCCGACAAGCCCATAAGGTAGCTCGTGTTTCCGCCGATTTCAGCGATTACGCGGTCATAATCAAGATACCCGTACTCGGCAATAGCCTTAACGATACTGTCTCCGGAGATTACGATGTTGCTAAACGCTTTCCTGAAATTCCCCTCCGCCAAAGCCTTCTCGTAGATTTCGTCCTCAGACATCTCGCGGATTGAATTTTCCTCATGAGCGGCGTTGAGTTTTTCGCGCGAGACTATATAATCAACGCCTTGTTTTGTGTCGGTGCTCTCAGCCTTGAACGGCATAACAGCAATAAATAAGCGAATGGACATTACCCCAATCGCCGCGATTAATAGCACTATTACTATTTTGTATCTCTTTTTATTCATCTCAATCTGAATATCCCTTTATTAAAATGCTATAAATATAATATTATCGAACGATTTGAAAGTCAAGCGTATTTTCGACATTTTTCTTTGTTTATTTACAAGTTGATATGCCATAATAATTTAGCCGATAACGCCAAAATGCCGGAAATCCCGGCTACAGTCAGTTTTGTAACTTTTGATAGACAATTACATTTTTTTCTGCTATCATTATATATAATATATTTGTCGGGTGGAATATTATGAGGCGTGAACTGGAGCATTTTCAAATCGGAAACTCTTACGGCGGAAACCAGGATTGGTTCCCGACGTTTATGATGCGTATCGGCGGATGCGGAGCCGAGACCGCCTGCGACAGCAGCGTTTACTTTGCGCTTCACCGCGGACTGACCGGCATTGCGCCCGGGAACGCCGCGCTCAGCAAGGATGATTACGTAAGCTTTGCTTACGAGATGAAGCCCTACCTCTCTCCGCGTATGTCGGGAATTGACAGGCTGGATATTTACATCGACGGTTACTCCGACTACCTGCGCGACAAGGGAGAAACCCGCCTTACCATGTCCGCGCTGAACGGCGGCGAGCCTTGCGAAAAAGCGCGCGAAGCCGTCGTCAGTCAGATAAACCTCGGCTGCCCGGTTCCGACCCTTATCCTCAACCACCGCGACAAAGCATACGCGGATTATGTGTGGCACTGGTTTTTGATTAACGGCTACGACGATAATGGGGATGACTTTCTCGTCAAGGCAGTGACCTACAGCGGATACCGCTGGCTCAGCCTTGAACGCCTTTGGAACACAGGTTATCAAAGACGTGGAGGGTTTGTTCTCTATCACCTGAATCAGCGCGAAGCTTAACTGCGATTTCAGCATAGACAAAAGCTGCCTGTTCTGTTATTATTAATATAAGAAATGTGTAGGTGATTGTATGAAAAATAATCAAACCGCCGCCGAAACTCCGGCAATAAACCGCGACAAAGTTATCATTCGAACCAGCGTCATCGGTATACTGGCGAATGTGCTGCTTGTCGCGTTCAAGGCGTTTATCGGCATAATGTCAAATTCTATAGCCGTAATTCTTGACGCGGTGAACAACCTCTCCGACGCGCTCTCCTCAATCATTACGATTGTCGGAACAAAGCTTTCCGGACGTTTGCCCGACAAAAAGCACCCGTTCGGTTACGGACGTATCGAATACCTCAGCGCCATGATTGTGTCCGGCATCGTGCTCTACGCCGGTATTACCTCCGCTGTCGAATCCGTCAAGAAAAATATTCAGCCCGAAAAGCCCGATTACAGCGTTGTGTCGCTGGTGATTATCGCGGTCGCGGTTGCCGTCAAGATTATCCTCGGCCGTTACGTAAAGGCAAAGGGCAAGCAGGTTAACTCCGGCTCGCTTGTAGCCTCCGGCTCGGACGCGATGTTCGACGCGATTCTCTCCGCTTCTGTGCTGGCTTCGGCTATAATATTTATGCTGACCGGAATCTCGCTTGAAGCGTACGTCGGCGCGGTTATCTCTGTTATTATCATAAAATCCGGCATCGAAATGATGATTGAAACCCTCAACGAAATCCTCGGAATGAGAGCCGACAAAGAGCTCACCGATAAGATAAAGTCGCTGTTGACCGAGGAGCCTGAGGTGCAGGGCGCGTATGACCTGGTTCTCTACAACTACGGCCCCGACAAAAACCTCGCCTCCGTTCACCTTGAGCTGCCCGATACTATGTCGGTCAGGGAGGTTGACCGCATAACAAGAAAGCTCGAGGCAAGGGTGTACAAAGAAACAGGCGTCATCCTGACCGGCGTGGGTCTTTACTCAATCAACACCGGCGACGATGAAGCCGCAAGACTCCAGAACGAAGTCCGCGAAAAGGTTATGTCTCACGACTGGGCGGTTCAGTTCCATGGATTTTATGTCGATACCGAAGCTAAAGAAATGACCTTTGACGTTGTGATGAGCTTTGACATCAGCCCAAAAGAGGGGCTCGAAATTCTGCATAAAGAGATGTCCGAGGCTTATCCCGGCTACAACATCACTATCGCGCCGGACGTTGATGTATCTGTTACGGAATAGAGGTTGTTATGGTTTTATATATTAACTGCTGCGTTCGCGACGAGTCGCGCACCCACAGGCTCGCAAACGCCTTGCTTTCCTCGCTCGGCGGCGATTACACCGAGCTTGAATTGTACAAGGAAAACCCTCGGCCGCTCGATAAAGAGAGCTTGAACAAGCGTACCGCCCTGATAGAAAAAGGCGATTATTCAGACAAAATGTTTGACTTTGCAAAACAGTTTGCGGCAGCGGATACGATTGTGATTTCCGCGCCGTACTGGGATTTGTCGTTTCCGGCTGTTTTGAAGAACTACATCGAAAACATCTACGTTACCGGTATAGTCTCGGCGTACGGCGAGGACGGTATGCCTGTCGGCTTGTGCAGAGCAACAAAGCTCTATTACGTCACGACCGCCGGAGGCCCTTATGATTCGACCTACAGCTACGGCTACATCGAAAGCCTCGCGAAAAACTACTTCGGCATTCCCGAGACTGCTTTCGTAAAAGCCGAAATGCTCGACATCGCCGGCAACAACGCGGAGGAAATTCTCGCTCAGGCTATTTCGTCGCTTGACAAATAATTATTTGATTTTTTATTAAATGAAAGAAGGGGTACTATGATTTCTTTGTTATGCTCGTTTGCTGTTTTGATAATAGGCTATCTCGTGTATGGCAAGGTTACGGAAAAGATTTTCTCACCTGACGACCGTCTCACTCCTGCCGTTAGGATTAACGACGGAGTTGACTGCGTTCCGATGAAAACCTGGAAATCGTTTTTGATTCAGCTTCTCAACATCGCCGGAACAGGTCCGATATTCGGCGCGCTGATGGGCGCGGTGTTCGGTCCGGTAGTATTTTTGTGGATTGTGTTCGGTTCAATCCTCGGCGGAGCTGTGCACGATTATATGAGCGGAATGATTAGCTCGCGTCACGAGGGCGCGTCTATCGCAGAATTGTCGGGTACTTATCTCGGCAAGGTCGTCAAGTGGATTATGCGTGTGTTCTCGGTGGTTTTGCTTGTGCTGTGCGGTACAGTGTTCGTAACCAGTCCTGCCGCGCTGCTTGAAAAACTCACTCCCGGATGGATGAACGGAACCTTCTGGGCGGTAATCATCCTCGTGTATTACCTGCTCGCTACTCTTTTGCCGATTGATAAGCTCATCGGTAAGCTGTATCCGATTTTCGGCGTGCTTTTGATAGTTATGGCGATTGCCGTGATCGGCGGTATAGTTTTCTCCGGCGGTAAATACACCATCCCCGAGCTCTCGCTTGAAAACCTCCATCCCGAAGGAACTCCGGTCTGGCCGTATATGTTCATTACCGTTGCGTGCGGCGCGGTATCAGGCTTCCACGCTACTCAGTCGCCGATGATTGCCAAGTGCATCAAAACTGAAAAAGAGGGCAGGAAGGTGTTCTACGGCGCAATGATTTCCGAGTCGGTAATCGCCCTTGTGTGGGCGGCGGCAGGTGTGTCGTTTTACGGAACAACCCAACTCCTTAACGAAGCCCTCGCGAGCGGCGCGTCCAACGTTGTGTACGAAATTTCAACCGGCGTGCTCGGAGTGTTCGGCGGAGTTCTCGCCGTTGCCGGCGTAATAATCTGCCCAATCACATCGGGCGACACCGCGTTTCGAAGCGCAAGGCTGATTCTCGCCGAGACCTTTAAGCTCGACCAGAAGAAGATAAAATACCGACTGCTCGTAACAATTCCGCTCCTCGCAGTCGGCGGAGCGCTTACCTGGTTTGCGATTGCAAACGACAGCGGTTTCCAGATTGTTTGGCGCTACTTCTCCTGGAGTAACCAGACGTTGGCAATGATTGCGCTATGGGTTGCGAGCGCGTACCTGCTCAAAAAAGGTAAGTACCGCTTCGGTTCGCTTATTACCGCGTTTCCGGCTGCGTTTATGACCGCTGTGAGTATTACATATCTTTTGATGGCTCATGAGGGTTTTCAGCTTGACGCAACGTTTTCGTATATCGCCGGAATATCCGCGGCAGCGATTCTGTTCTGCGTGTACCTTGTGTTCCTGATTCGCAGACAAAAAGAAAACGCCGCAGTCACCGCGAATATCAACTAAAATAGAAATATACATTGATTTATTGTAACATATGTGTTATAATAACAATGTTCGGGGGCTTAGCTCAGCTGGTTAGAGCGTTTGCTTGACATGCAAGAGGTCACTGGTTCGAGTCCAGCAGTCCCCACCATATAAAAAGATTAGAGGGAGAGTTTCTCCCTCTAATTTTTTTACAAGCAAAGTGTGGACTGCTGGGCTCGAACAGGCAGTGCCGAGGATTAAGCGTAGCGAAATCCGAAGGTAAAAATGCTCCGGGGGAGCATTTTTATGCCGCCGCGCAGATGATACTTTAGCT
>CADBTV010000039.1 GCA_902797655.1 uncultured Ruminococcus sp. | reverse complement strand
GAAACGCAAGCGTTTATCAATTTTGACCCCTTTAAAAAGGGGTACTCGTGTTAAGAAAATAATTGAAAATTGAAAAATGAAAATTGACAATTAATTTATAATTGATAATTGATAATGGATAATGATGGTCGGGTAGACAGCAGCTTCTGTGTGAAGCGTTTATTTCCCGACCATATTAATATTTCGCTTGCGCGAAGCGCATAAAAATTTGGTCGGGCAGATAAGTTGATTTTTTCATCAACCTATCTGCCCGACATTCATTGTCAACTGTCAATTGTCAACTGTCAACTGATTAAGCTTTTCCTACTGAACCAAAGAGTTCCATCTTCTCCTTAACAGTAGCCTTGATAGCCTCTGCGCCCGGAGCGAGAAGCTTACGCGGGTCAAAGCCCTTGCCCTCGAGGTCCTTGCCTGCTTCGATGTACTTTCTTGTAGCAGCGGCAAAAGCGAGCTGGCACTCAGTGTTAACGTTGATTTTGCTAACGCCGAGCTCGATAGCCTTCTTGATCATATCAGCCGGGATACCTGTACCGCCGTGGAGAACGAGCGGCATATCGCCTGTGAGCTGCTGGATAGCGTCGAGAGTCTCAAATGAAAGTCCTGCCCAGTTCTCGGGATATTTGCCGTGGATGTTGCCGATTCCCGCGGCGAGCATTGTTACGCCGAGGTCTGCAACCATCTTGCACTCCTGCGGATCCGCACACTCGCCTGCGCCGATAACGCCGTCTTCCTCGCCGCCGATTGAGCCAACCTCAGCCTCGATTGAGAGTCCGAGCTCGTTACATGTAGCTACGAGTTCCTTTGTCTTTGCAACGTTCTCGTCGATTGGATAGTGAGAACCGTCGAACATAATTGAGCTGAAGCCTGCTTCGATACAAGCCTTTGCGCCCTCGTATGTGCCGTGGTCAAGGTGAAGCGCAACCGGAACAGTGATGTTGAGCTCCTCGAGCATAGCTGTTACCATACCTACAACTGTCTTGTAGCCGCACATATACTTGCCCGCGCCCTCGGATACTCCGAGAATTACAGGAGATTTGAGCTCCTCAGCTGTGAGAAGAATGGACTTTGTCCACTCAAGGTTGTTGATGTTGAACTGGCCTACCGCATAGTGGCCTGCCTTTGCTTTAGTAAGCATTTCTTTTGCGTTTACTAATGGCATATTCTTACCTCCGAAAGTAAATTTCATACGTTGTACGTCTACATCCGTATGCTTATAATCAGTATACAACAAAATTCGCGTAAGATAAAGGGTTTTCGGAAAAATTTACAAATCTTTTTTATATTTTTTATTTCAGGTAGTTGTTTTTGAACGAGAAAAATTGTATAATTGGATTGTTTAAGAATTAGAAGGTGATTAGTATGAACAACGATTACAACAATAATTTCAACAACTATCCGTACCCGCAGCCGCCGCAGGCTTCTCAGCAAGCTCCGCAGCCGCCGCAAGCTCCTCAGCAAACTCCTCAACCGCCGCAGGCTCCTCAGCAGGCTCCTCAACCGCCGCAGGCTCCGCAGATGAACAACGGCTACATTCCTCAGCCTCAGCCGACTGAGGTACAGCAGACTCAGGCTCCGGCGCAGCCTAACCCGGCTCCCCAGCCGCCGTATTACCAATATCCGCAGCAGCAGTACCGGCAGCCGTATCAGCCGCAAAAACAGCCGCTGAGCTCCGGAATGAAGGCGTTTATCGCGATTATGATAACCTTCCTCGCGCTGTTGCTGACAGGCTTCATAATATTTGTCGCGACAAGCAACTCCGGCAACGGATTTGTTGAAAGCACAACCCAACCCGAGACGAGCTTCTCCTTTACAATGCCGACCGAGGAGACAACCGAGGCTCCGTCCGACGGCAGGGAATACCCCGAGTCGAACGCTCAAAACGCGACCGACCCGTCCTACAAGGGTCTCGCGACTCAGAACAAGCCCAAGAAAATTAACGCAAACGAATACGGCTCCGCCTATGCCTTTGAGAAAAACGAGAAATCCGTCGTCGCGGTAATCTGCTACGGCGAAGGTCAGGAGGGCAACGAAAAGAGCTACCAGAGCATGGGCTCCGGAATCGTAATCAGCAATGACGGCTTCATTATAACCAACTCCCACATCATCGGACACAGCCGTACAGCCTACAAGCTGAAGATAGTAACCTCCGACAAACAGGAATACAAAGCCGGAGTAGTCGGCTACGACAGCCGCAACGACATCGCCGTGCTCAAGGCTGACGCGAAGAATTTGACGCCGGCTCAGTTCGGCAACAGCGACGAGCTCAAGGTCACCGAGGACATCGTTGTCATCGGAAATCCGCTCGGAATGAACTACCAGAACTCAGTCACCAAGGGAATCATCTCCGCGCTTGACCGCGAGGTTCTCTCCTCAAATATCGCCAAGGTTATCCAGACCGACGCCGCAATCAACCCCGGCAACAGCGGCGGCCCGATGGTCAATATGTACGGTCAGGTTGTCGGCGTGGCTACCGCCAAAATCGTGCTCGAAGAGTACGAGGGAATGGCGTTCGCAATCCCGGGCAACACCGTCAAAAAGATAGTAGACAGCATCATCCGCGAGGGTTACATCAAGGGCAGAGTCAAGATTGGAATTGTCGGCCAGGTTGTAATGCTCGACGAAAAGGGCAAGACCGGAATCGAGATTGACGAAATCGTCAAGGGCGGCCCCGTTGACGGCAAGGACGTTCAGACCGGCGACGTTCTCACCAGGGTTGAGGGCAAGGAAATCTCCAGCTTCCGCGACGTTTATCAAATCCTCGAAACCCATAAGCCCGGCGACAAGGTCAAAATAACCATCCAAAGCAAAACTAACTCCGCCGAGCGCGAAATCGAAATCACCCTCCAGGAGGACAAAACTTAATTTTTATTTCGAGTATTTTTATTTCGAGTAGATAGGTTTTATATAGGCTCTGCTGAAAAAGCTCTCCGATAGCGAAAAACAACAATATATCAAATATCCTCTATCATTTCTCCACAAGATATGGT
>CADBTV010000038.1 GCA_902797655.1 uncultured Ruminococcus sp. | reverse complement strand
TGCCGCCGACAGCCGCGACCTCAACTACGATAAATTTGTGGTGAACGGACAGGTCCAGACAGAAGCGAACGAGTCCTACACAAGCCATAACACAACCCTGCTCGACGTAGAGGGAACTGTAGAGAAGATTTTGACCACCGACTATGTTCGGGAGGCGCTGAAATAAGCTATAGAGAGGGAAGCTATGAACATTCTTGTGACAGGAGCAAAAGGCTTCGTCGGAAAAAACCTGGTGGAAAACCTTAAAAACATCCGCGACGGAAAAAACCGCACTCGTCCCGGAATTACAATTGATAAAATTTACGAGTACGACCTCGAGAACACCCCGGACGAGCTCGACGCGTTCTGCGCCGACTGCGGCTTTGTGTTCAACCTTGCCGGTGTAAACCGACCCAAGGATCCCGAGGAGTTCAGGAAGGGCAACTTCGGCTTTGCTTCAACCCTGCTCGATACCCTCAAAAAGCACGGCAACCGCTGCCCCGTAATGCTGAGCAGCAGCCTGCAGGCTACCTTAGCCGGACGCTTCGGCAAGAGCGAGTACGGTCTGAGCAAGAAAGCAGGCGAGGAGCTGTTCTTCGATTACAGCGCCGAGACCGGAGCCGAGGTTTATGTTTATCGCTTCCCGAATCTTGTCGGAAAGTGGGTCAAGCCCAACTACAACAGCGCTGTCGGCACGTTCTGCAACAACATCGCAAACGACCTTCCCATAACCGTCAACGACCCGTCGGTCGAGCTGGAGCTTTTGTTCATCGACGACCTGATTGAGGAAATGTTTGACGCTCTCGAGGGCAAGCCTCACCGCTGCGAATACCCATCCGCGGACAGCGAGTGGGACGGGCTCACTCCCAAGCCGCTCGAAAGCGGAAAATACTGCTACGCCCCGGTTACTCACAAGGCGACGCTGGGCAGGATTGTTGAGCTTCTCAACACCTTCCACGACCAGCCGCAAACGCTTATTATGCCGGAAATCGCTCCCGGAAGCTTCGAGAAAAAGCTCTACTCGATGTACCTCTCCTACCTGCCGAAGGACAAGGTTGCCTTTGATTTGAAGATGAACAAGGACGACCGCGGAAGCTTTACCGAGCTGCTCAAAACCGCCTCCCACGGACAGTTCTCGGTCAACATCAGCAAGCCCGGAATTACCAAGGGACAGCATTGGCACAACACAAAATGGGAGTTCTTCATCGTCGTTTCAGGACGCGCGCTGATTCAGGAGCGCAAAATCGGAACTGACGAGGTTATCGAGTTCGAGGTAAGCGGCGAGAAAATCCGCGCCGTCCATATGCTCCCCGGCTACACCCACAACATCATCAACCTCTCCAAAACAGAGGATCTGGTTACTCTGATGTGGGCTAACGAAATTTTTGATTCTAATCACCCGGACACATTCTTTGAGCCGGTATAAATAAAGCGAGGTAAACTATGGCACAGTGGAAGAACAACGGAAGGCTAAAGCTAATGATTATCGTCGGCACAAGACCCGAGATCATCAGGCTTGCGGCGGTAATTAAGAAATGCAGAAAATATTTTGATACAATCCTGGCTCACACAGGTCAGAACTACGACTACAACCTCAACGGAGTATTTTTCAAGGACCTAAAGCTCGATATGCCCGAGGTGTATATGGAAGCCGTCGGGGATAACCTCGGACAGACTATGGGCAACATCATCTCCAAAAGCTACGAGCTGATGTCAGAGCTCAAGCCCGACGCGGTGCTCGTGCTCGGAGACACCAACAGCTGCCTCTCCGTAATCGGCGCAAAGCGCCTGCACATCCCGATTTTCCATATGGAAGCCGGCAACAGATGCAAGGACGAGTGTCTCCCCGAGGAAACCAACAGGCGTATCGTCGATATTATCTCGGACGTAAACCTCGCATATTCCGAGCACGCGAGAAGGTACCTCGCCGACTGCGGACTTCCCAAGGAGAGAACCTACGTAACCGGCAGCCCGATGGCTGAGGTGCTTCACAACAACCTTGAACAAATCAAGTCAAGCGACATCCACTCCCGTCTTAACCTCGAAAAGGGCAGGTACATCCTGCTCTCCGCTCACCGCGAGGAGAACATCGACACCGAGAAAAACTTCAACAGCCTGTTTACCGCAATCAACAAAATGGCTGAAAAATACGATATGCCGATTCTCTATTCCTGCCACCCGAGAAGCAGGAACCGTCTCGAGCAGAGCGGCTTCAAGCTCGACAGCCGCGTGATCCGGCACGAGCCCCTCGGCTTCCACGATTACAACTGTCTCCAGATGAACGCCTTTGCGGTTGTCAGCGACAGCGGAACTCTCCCCGAGGAGAGCAGCTTCTTTACCTCGGTGGGCAACCCGTTCCCGGCTGTGTGCATAAGAACCAGCACCGAGCGCCCCGAGGCTCTCGACAAGGCGTGCTTCATCCTCTCCGGAATCGACACCGTCGGCTTGCTTCAGGCGGTCGATACCGCGGTCGAGATGGTCAAAAACGGCGACAACGGAATCCCTGTTCCCGACTATGTTGACGAGAACGTAAGCGACAAGGTCGTCAAGATTATCCAGAGCTACACCGGAGTAGTTAACAAAATGGTCTGGCGCAAGGAAAGCTAAGAGGAAAATGAAAGAATTTACGTTTATTTGCGTTTGCTATAATCAGGAAAATGAAATAATCGAGCACCTCGAAAGCATAAAGCAGGTTGTGCTCCGCTTCGGCAAAGGAATCGAAAACGACCTGATTGTCGCCGACGACGCGTCCCGGGACAACACCGCAGAGGCGGCGAAAGGCTGGATCGAAAAGAACAAAGCCCTGTTCCGCAGAGCTGAGGTCTTGCCAAAGCAGCCTAATATGGGCACCGTTAAGAATATGTACCGCGCGATAGACAGTTGTACAACCGAAAGCTTCAAAATCCTCGCCGGCGACGACAAGTACAATTGCCGCGACATCTACTCGCTTTATGACGGAATCAAAAACGAGATTGTCGTAACTCCGGTGATTCCGTTCGGAAATTTCGGCGATATGAAGCAGAACCTTATCAACAGCTTCAAAATCACCTACCGAACCGCTATCGCGTACAATCAAAAGCACAAGCTCGGCAAGCTGCTCTTGTTCCGCAACTACCTCTTTGCGCCCGGAGTGTTCACCCCCGGGGAGTTCTGGAAGGACAGCGAGGTTCGCGAGCTGCTCAGTAATTTTGTGTATATCGAGGACATTCCGATGTGGATGAAGCTCATCTACGAGCGAAAAGTCCCCGTCCGCTTCGAGCCTGTTGCGCAGGTTTGCTACCGCGTTGACGCCGGACAGATGCTCTCGGCAACAAGAGGCGCGGACATCCGCAAGGGCGATAACGAGACTATGCGCAGGCTCTATCCCAAGCGCCTTACGAGCGGCAAAAAGTACATTCATCCGAGCTACTACAAGCATCTTGTTGAAAAATCAATCTACTCATCGTCTGCGCGTTACGACGATTTCTTCAAAGCCGACCCACAGGCGGCGGAGATTTATCTTGAAAAAAGTCAGGTGAGATAATGCAGGTAATCAAATACGTTTTTCAGCCTCACGGCGACGACCGAGGACAGCTCGTCGCGCTGGAGGAATTTAAGGACATTCCGTTTAAAATCAAGCGCGTTTATTATATGTACGACACAAAGGAGAACGTGACCCGCGGCTACCACGCGCACAAGTCGCTGGAGCAGATTCTCATCTGTATTCACGGGAGCTGCAAAATCCGCCTCGACAACGGCAGAGAAAAAAAGGTCGTACCTCTCGAAAAGCCCTACGAGGGGCTCTACGTCTCCAACGCAATGTGGAGGGAGATGTTCGACTTCTCTCCCGACGCAGTGCTGATGGTGCTCGCGTCCGAGCTCTATGACGAGCGCGATTACATCCGCGACTACGACGAATTCTTGGAGTATGCCAAAAACTACGGCGAGCTTGCCGAAGGCTGAGAGGTGCAATATGAAAATCCCCTTCGTCTCCTTTCTTCCTATGGAAAAGGAGCTAAAAGAAGAACTCAAGGCGGCGTTTGAGCGTGTGCTCGAACGCTCGTGGTATATAGACGGAGCTGAGGACGAAGCCTTTGAGAAGGCTTTTGCTCAGTACATCGGCGCAAAATACTGCGTCGGAGTCGGTAATGGACTCGACGCTCTGGTTATGGCGCTCAAGGCGCTCGGTATCGGCAGAAACGACGAGGTAATCGTGCCTGCAAATACCTTCATCGCCTCGGTTCTCGCGATAAGCTACGCAGGCGCGACGCCTGTGCTTGTTGACCCGGAGCTTGAAACCTTCAACATCAATCCCGACAAAATCGAAGCCGCGATAACCTCGCGGACAAAGGCGATTATGCCTGTCCACCTCTACGGTCAGGCTTGCAGGATGGACAGGATTACTGAGCTTGCGAAAAAGCACAACCTGAAAATCATCGAGGACTGCGCCCAGGCTCACGGCGCGACCTACAAGGGCAAAACCGCAGGCACCTTCGGCGACGCCGCAGGCTACAGCTTTTATCCGGGAAAGAACCTCGGCGCGCTCGGCGACGCCGGCGCGGTTGTAACCGACGACGAAGAACTCGCCAATAAAATCCGCGCCCTGAAAAACTACGGCTCGGACTATAAATATCACCACATTTACAAGGGCAACAACAGCCGTCTCGACGAGCTCCAGGCGGCGTTTCTCTCGGCAAAGCTCCCTATTCTCGACAAAATGAACGCCGAACGCCGCAGAATCGCTCAGCGTTATCTCGACGGAATTAAGAATCCTGCGGTAGTGCTGCCGTATGTCTGCGCGGACTGCGTTCCGGTCTGGCACGTTTTTGCCGTGAGGAGCGAACGCAGAGACGAGCTCGAGAGCTTTCTCAACTCGCTCGGAATCGGCACCAACAAGCACTATCCGATTCCGGTTCATTTGCAGGAATGCTACAAGGATCTGGGCTATAAGGAGGGCGACTTCCCCGCAGCGGAGGAAATCAGCCGCACGGAGCTCAGCCTGCCGATGTATTACGGTATGGCCGACGAAGAAATTGACTTTGTGATTGACAGTATTAACAGGTTTTAAAGAGTTACTGTGACAGCGCTTTTAAATAATTGATTTAAAGGGTAAAAGATGAGAAAAATAAAATTCGGAACTGTAATTTTAGACTATTTTATCGCAGTCGTATTCATTCTTTGTTTTGTAAGAATCGACTATTTATACGAGGGCATGAAGATGTCCGGCTTTCTTACGGCTTTGTCGCTGGGAGCGTTTGTGCTTGCGGCTTTGCTGGTGATTGTGTCGTTGATCCGGAAAAAGAGTATTACCGTAGATATAATCTGGTTAATCGTTTTTGCGGGAAGCTTATTCCTTATAACGCTGATACTGAGAGGAAATATTTATCAGTTTTTTGCGACAAATTCGGGAGTGCTTGGACTGTGCCTGCTGGCGTACTACTATATTTCAAACGACAAGCTGAATGTTTTTCTTGATGCTTTTATTGTTCTTGAAGCTTTGGTTTACATTAACCTTTTGACAACGTTCCTCTTTCCTAAGGGAATGTATTCAACGTCCTTGTATACGGCAAACTGGCTGCTTGGTTACAAGAATCCGCAGATTCGTTTTATTCTGCCCGTGTTGGGAGTTTCTTTCATTCGCGGATTGGAGAAAAGAGACCGGATCGGTCTGAGCAGTTTAGCGCTTTTTGCCTGCGCCGCGTTAACTATGTTAAAGGTAAACAGCACGACAGGTATACTCGCTGTTGCTTTTTTTGGAATATTGTCGCTTGTTTTCCTGTTCTTTTTCTCGAAAAGACCGCGGTGGTTTAACCTCAGGAATATCTGTATAGTTTTCCTTGCGCTTAATATCGGACTTCTTTTCTTAAACATTCAAACAAATTTCGATGTCTTGTTTGAGTCTTTGGGAAAAAACACTACCCTCACCGGAAGAACAGAGATTTGGAAAATCAGCATTATCGAGATTTCCCGGCATCTTATTATAGGGCACGGCTTCCTTACAGGAAATGATTATGTAGAGATCTATAATCTTTTAGCTGCGGCTCATCCGCACAACTATCTGCTTTATATTTTGATGCAGGGCGGAATAGTATATCTCGCAATCATAGCCGGGGCTTTTCTGTACAGCGGTTCAACACTAAGAAAAAAACCTGTTTCATCCGGTACTGTTGTTCTGATAGTTATAGCTTCTCTGTTCTTCATAGGATTAAACGAGGCGCTGACAGGAAATAACTTTTTGTATATGTTTGTTATTCTCGGAATGAACGCTGATAAGTTCAAAGCCGGAGAAACGCCTAAAAGATTGTTTAAGCACAGAAGAATAAAGATAACGCTCAGGTAAGAGTTGATTAAATCGTTTGTGTGAATTGCGACAGCAGATTCTTTGTCAGGCTGCCCAAAATCTTACTTAAACAACAAACTAAGCAGAAAAGGTGAATTAGATGGTAACCGTAAGTGTAATTATTACGTTTTATAATCAGCGCGACTACGTTGACAGCACTATGCAGTCCGTGCTGAGTCAGAAAACCGACTTTGACTTTGAGATAATCGCCGGCGACGACGGCTCGACCGACGGCACCCTCGACGTTATTCAAAGCTGGGTCGAAAAGCACCCGGACAAAATCCGCTCCTATACCAGAAGCCGCGACGACGGAGTTACCGTTACCGGCTTCCGCGCTTCGAGAAACAGGCTCGATCTGCTCACTCACGTAGAGGGAAAGTACTTTATCTTCCTCGACGGCGACGATTATTTTTCCGACGAAAACAAGCTGCAAAAGCAGGTTGACATCCTCGAAAAGGACGAAAACCGCGACTGCGTCGCCTGCTCGCACTACATCGAAGCGCTTTACCCGGACGGTCACAAATCCGCCCTGCCGGTTTACGACCTTCCCGAGGGCAAGTTTGACCTTAAAAGCTACTGGACAAAGCTTTACTTCCACACCGACACAACCCTCGTCAGAAGCAGCGTAATTGAAAAGCTTCCGACGGATTATGTGATAAATAATTTCAACGACAATATGATTACCTTCCTGTTCCTTTTGCAGGGAAAGATTTACTTTATGCCCGAAAAAATGGCAATCTACCTGCAAACCGGCGACGGAATCTGGACAGGTCAGAAGGCTGTCGTCAATCAGATTCGCAATATGTTCCTCTACGATATGTGCCTGACGCTCTCGCCCGAATCGAAGGCTCAGACAAAAATCAGGTTCGCAAAAACCTGGAGGTATCTCTACAAGCACCGCTCGGAGATAATCGCCGGCGAGCTGGAGCCCTTTGTCAGGGAAGCCGAAGAACGCGGACTTAAAAACTCCGAACTTTTCCTGAAGAACCGCTCGCTCGGCACCGGGAAGAAGCTCGGCTTAGCGTTCAGGACTGCCGGAGTGCTTTTACGCTTCTGCGTGTTCAAGGCAATAGGCAGATAAGAGGGTAGTTTTATGAAGCTTGAAGTAACCAAAAACACAAAAAGGAATATAGTCGTCGGAGTGATTAACAAGATTGTACTTGTGATCCTGCCGTTTGCCGTGCGTTCGGTTATCGTCAACGTCCTCGGCTCGCAGTACCTCGGACTGAACAGCCTGTTCTCGTCCATACTCTCTGTGCTCGCTTTGTCCGAGATGGGCTTCGGCGTGGCTATGGTCTACCATATGTACAAGCCGATAGCCGACGACGACCAAAAAACCATCAACGCGCTGTTGAACCTCTACAAAAAGGTCTACCGCGTTATCGGAATCGCCATTCTTGTGATCGGCGCGGTGCTTATTCCGTTTTTGCCGAACCTGATAAGCGGCGATTATCCAAAGGACATCAACCTCGCCGTTGTGTATTCCATAGAGCTGTTAAACACTGCGCTCACGTATTTTCTGTTCGGCTACAAGCAGTCGCTGCTTGTTGCGTATCAGCGCGACGACATCAAGTCGCTCGCCAATTTGTTTATGCAGGTCGGAATCCAGGGCTCGCAGATCGTTCTGCTTTTCCTTACAAAAAACTACTATCTGTTCGTGCTTTGTATGCCGGTGTTTACAATACTCAACAACCTCTGGATTGGCTATATTACAAAGAAAATGTACCCCAACGCGCGCTGCGAGGGAAGGCTCGACAAGACCATCATCGGCAACATCAAGAAGCTTGTCGCCGGCTCGTTTATTCAGAAAGCCTGCGCCACAACGCGCAACTCGCTCGACAGCATCTGCGTTTCGGTTTTCCTCGGACTTACAAAGACCGCGATTTACAACAACTATTTCGGAATCCTTAACGCGGTGAGAATGGTAATCTACATCGCGATCGACTCGCTGACCGGCGGAATCGGCAACCACGTCGCGACCCGAAGCAGCGACGAAAACTACAAGGAGCTAAAACGCACCGACTTTCTGTATATGCTGGTCTCGGGCTGGTGTACTGTCGCGCTGCTGTGTATGTTCCAGCCGTTTATGCGGATTTGGATGGGCGACGAGCTTATGCTCCCGATTTCGTCCGTTATCCTTTTTGCGCTGTATTTTTACACCACAAAAATCGGCGACATAAAGTCGAACTACACCACCGCCAGAGGACTCTGGTGGAGAATGAAGTACCGCTCCATCGCGGAAACTCTCGTCAACCTCGCGCTCAACATCATCCTCGGCTTGTTCTTCGGAATCAACGGTATCATCATCGCTACGGCGATTTCGCTGATTGTCTGCAACTTCTTCTGGGGAGCGGCGATTTTGTTCGACGACTACTTCGACAAGAAAAAGCTCCTCGACTACTTCTTGTATCATCTGAAATATTTTGCGATAACCGCCGTAATCGGCGCGGCAGTTTACTTTGCGTGCGAGCTTGTCACGGTTGAGAATATTTACCTCAATATGGCGCTCAGGCTTATGGTGTGCGTGGTGCTTACAACCGCGCTCTACCTCGCCGTTTACAGCCGAACAAAGCTGTTTAAGGAATCAATCAAAATGCTGAAGCTGGGTAAGCGCTGATTTGACGAAAAATCTACCGACGCAATTTACGCGCCCGAATTAATCAGTGTTTACCTTGGTAAAAAGCTAAAACGGAGTGATTATATGAAGCTTAGAAAACTGCAAAAAAAAGACGCTCCGCTTATGCTGGAGTGGATGCACGATGATGACGTCGTCCGCGACCTGAAGGCGGATTTCAAGAGCAAGACAATTGATGACTGCCTTAGCTTTATCGAAGCGGCTCAGGACTGCTCCGAGAGCCTGCACCTCGCGATAGTCGACGATAACGACGAATATATGGGCACCGCCAGCCTAAAGCACATAAGCGGCGGCAAAGCCGAGTTCGGAATCTCGATGAGAAAATGCGCGATGGGCAAGGGCTTCTCACGCTTCGGGATGAGCGAGATTATAAGGCTTGGGTTTGAGGAATACGGACTTGGGGAGGTTTACTGGTGCGTAGACCCGATAAACGCCCGCGCCGTTAGATTTTATGACAAAAACGGATACCAAAGATGCGCCCCTCCCGAAAGCGTCCGGGGCTATTCCGAGGAGGAAAAGCAGAGCTTCCTCTGGTATTCTGTGAATAAATAATTGGAGGACAAAATGGACTCGGAAACTCTGAGAAAGGTTCAGAACGTTCAGCTCGAGATAGCGGCTGAGATAAAAAGAATCTGCGACAAACACGATATAAACTATTTCCTGGATTCCGGAACCTTAATCGGCGCTGTGCGCCACAAGGGCTTCATCCCATGGGACGACGATATGGACATCGGAATGCTCAGAAAGGATTACGACAAATTCATCTCCGTTGCCGAATCCGAGCTCGGCGAAGGGTACTTTCTGCATAGCTGGGACACCGACGACGGCTATCCGCTTCCTTTCATAAAAATCAGGAAGAACGGTACAGTGTATGAGGAAGCAGCCTCCGAAAACAAGTACAGGCATAACGGAATCTTCGTCGATATTTTGCCCTATGACGAAATGCCGTCTCAGCCCTCTGAGCAGAAGAAAATGAAATCCGATATTTTCTTCTGGTGCAGGGTTTTCTACTGCAAGGACGGGCTAAAGCCCTGGAAGCACCATTCCCGGAGGCTGTACCGGTTTCTGTCAATGTGCCGGTATATGCCCTACGCGGCGGCTTCCCACTTTATCAAAAAAGACAAAATCAAGAGCAAATGTATTGAGGTAATGCGCAGGTATAACGGACAGAACACCGGCTTCGTGTTCAAGGAATGGGGAGACCTTGCAGGCTGCGCCTATGTTCCCTCGGAGTGCTTTTCCGAGTTCACAGAGGTTCCGTTCGAGAGCGAAAGCTTCAAGATTCCTGCCGGTTACGACGCGATTCTGACCCGGCAGTACGGCGACTATATGCAGCTTCCGCCTGAGTCCGAGCGCGAAAACAGGCACCAGGTGCTTAAAGTTAAGTTTTAAACCGTAAAGAGGGTGGAGAGTATTACCGCTTTATTTGACCGCTTCAAGCCGGTTATTTATGTTTTGCGCTGCGCGCTCAATAATACCACGCCCGGGAAAGGCTTCCTCGAAACCGTCAACCCGGCGGAGCTCCGGGCTCTGTGCAGGTTCCACGGCGTCAACGCTATGGCGGCGATGGTTGTGCTTTCCGCCGAGGACGCGGAGAGCTCTCTCTCTCGCGAGGAGATAAAGAAATGGAGCGACACCAAAAGCCGCGCGCTGGGAAAGTATCTGACCGTTAAGGACGAGACCGACCTCGTCTGCGGCGCGCTTGCGAAGAAGGGTATCCGCTTCACCAAGCTAAAGGGAATGGTGATAGGAAACTACTACCCCAAGCCCGGAATGAGGGAGATGTCCGACGTTGATTTGCTTATTGACTCCGGAAAGAGAGAGCAGGCGTGTGAGGTTTTGGAGTCGTTCGGCTACAAGCCCGAGGCTTTCGGACAGTCCAACCACGACGTGTACGAAAAGCCCCCTATGCTCTGCTTTGAGATTCACGACGAGCTCTTTACCCGGTACCACCGCAGGTTCTACGATTACTACATCAACTGCCGCGAAAAAATGCTTACCGACCCTGAGAATCCCTTCGAACTCAGGTTTACCGACGAGGATTTTTACATCTACCAGCTTGTCCACAGCATCAAGCACCTCTACGACTCCGGCGTAGGGCTCAGGGCGCTGACGGATATTTATGTTTTTCTGAATAAATTCACCGCCCGTCGCGAATACATCGACCGCGAGCTCAAAGCCCTCGGAATCGACAGAGAGGAGAGAGTTATGGCCTCGCTCGCGCATAAGCTTTTCTCGCCCGAAAAGCCGCTCGACGAGCTCAGCTTCACTCCCGAGGAGGAGAACATCCTCGCGATAATTCTGCAATCCGGAGCCAACGGCACCCTCTCGCAGAGTATCAAAAATCAAGCCTCCCGGGATATTTTTGCGGAAAATACGGAAATCACAGGCAAAAACAAGCGCGCGTATATCCGCAGCCGCTTGTTCCCAAAGCCCGAAGCCTACGAAATCTCTCATCCGTTCTTTTACAAGCACAAGGCGTTTCGTCCGCTGCTTGTGTTCGTTAGAATCGGAGAGTCGCTTTTCAGGAAAAAGGGCGAGCTTACCCGCGAGCTGAAAATGCTATCCCGGGTTTCCGATAAAAACCGCAAGCTGTAGCAAGGGGAAAACGTAATCGCTTCTGCCCTGAACTGCGCAAAAGAGAATATAAAACAAGGGTAGCTTAAACTAAACGAGCTACCCTTTATTTGTCTTGTTTTTGATTATTGACAAAATCGAAAATATGTTCTATAATTATAATGTAAAGCGCGAACGTAAGTTCTGCGCTTTTACGCTTATTATATTATAGAAAGGAGATAAAATTGAATACTTTAGCACAAAATATCGAAAGATACATCAGCTTTGACTCAAGCCTGCGCGCCTTAATCGAAAACGAAGGAGTCGCTATTCCGGACAACACCTCCTGCGAGGACCTGCTTGGCATTGTCGGGGATGTTTTTGAAGCCGGCGGCAGAGCGCGAATCTACGGCGTGTCCGGGCTCTACGGCTCGTCTCCGTCGCTCACAAGAACCGACGATTCGGTTGGGCTCGGCTACTCGATTGACGCGGCAACAGGCTCGATTGAGTCGGATTTCAACAACGTTTTTCCGTGGAACAAAACGGGCGTTGTTACTCTTGAACAGGGCAAGTTCCTGCGCTTTCCGGAGATGTTCTTCCGCGTAGGATGCGACAGCGAAAACAGGCTCACCGACGTAGCTGTATCGTCACAGCCGCACAGCGAGGGCAACTGGTTCAGGGTGGCTCCGTTCTACTACGCCTGCTACGGAGCTTCCTTGGAGGGCTCCGCGCTCGCGAGCCGCTCCGGAGTTGAGCGCGTAAGCAACAAGTCGCGCGCAGCTCTCAGGACAGCAGCCGCAAGCTCCGGCGAGGGCTTTACTCAGCTCGATTTGTACCACCGCAACGTGCTGATGTTCCTCTGGTTTATTGAGTTCGCTACAAAAAAGAGCGACGACATTATGACCGGGCGTATCAGCGGAAGCGGAACGCAGGGCGGCTCAACCCCACGCTTTACCGGCGGCACCGATTCAGTCGCTTCGCCGTCGGGCTTCGAGACCGAATACGGTCAGATGAGGTACCACTACATCGAGGATTTCATCGGCAACTTCGGCGAATTTGTTGACGGAGTTTACTGCTCGCCGCAGGGCACAGCGGACTTTGTCACCGCCGACCCTTCAAAATACAGCGACACCTCCGCCAGCAAAGCGCAGGTTTCCTATCCTTCGCCCGAGAGCGGTTGTCTCGCGGCGCTGGGCTGGGAGGACGAGCGTCCGTTTTTGTGTATGCCGCACTCTGTCGTTCAGAACGGCAACTACAACACCTACTTCTGCGACCAGACCTACAACAGCGCAAACTCAACCTCGGCTTTGTTCTGCGGACCGTTCTATTCAAATGCGCAGATAAGCCGCGGACTTACCTTCTACGCGCACTACAACTCCGGCTTCACAAGCGAGAGCATAGGCGGCAGGCTGATTTGCGTAATTTAAGCTTATAAATCAGTAACACATCGCCAATACTAAAGTATAGTATTGACGGGTGGTGAGATTATGGTTCCCGCAATTATCATATCGGTCGGGGTGCTTTTGGCGATATGCCTGTACTGCTGCCTTGTCGTCGCCTCGCGCGAGGACGACGCTATGGAAGAGTATTTTAAGGATAAGTTGAATTGAAAATTGACAATTGACAGTTGACAATTGACAGTTATGGTCGGGTAGACAGCGGCTTCTGTGTGAAGCGTTTGTTTCCCGACCATATCTTTATGCTTGCTACGCAAGCAGCATATAAATTTGGTCGGGCATAGAAGTTGATTTTTTCATCAACCTATCTGCCCGACATTCATTGTCAACTGTCAATTTTCAATTGTCAATTAATCAAAAATCTCAATCCCGATCTCGCACTTGCTTTCCTTAACCGGGTTGTCGTCCATATCGGTGAGCACCTGGAAGGTGTTTGAAATGCTCGTTGTGCCGGCTTCCCTTACCTTGAACTTGGCGTAGTAAACAGTGCCTGTGGAGGTGAAGTCGATACCGCGCAGGACGGAAGCGTTGTAGTAGATAATGCCGTCCTTGCAGTTTGTCAGAGCGTCGGCTTCCGAATCCGCAGAGATGAATTTCAGCTTGCTTGTGTCAAAGCTCGTATATCCCTGATAGTTTACGAGCACCTTGGGAGTTTTCAGGTTGAGCGTCATCGTGATTGTGTCGCCGACGTAGCACTTCTTGCCGTTTACGATACATACTTCCTTCGACGAATGACTCTTGTTGTCAGTCGGGGTGTAAACCGGAATCTTGCTTCCGCCCGGGGTTAAGCTCTTGGATTTTGAGGACGCGCTCTTTGACTTTGAGGAGCTCTTGGAGGCTGTGCTCTTTGAGACTGTGCTCTTTGAGGAGCCCAAGGTCGTGCTCTTTGAAGCAGTTCCCGAAGCCTTTGAAGCCGTTGACTTTGAGCTCGTCTTTGACTTTGTCTTTTTGGAATCCGAGTTCTCGGTGTTGTCTGCGGTTGTGTTGTCCTCGGTGGTAACGGGGTGAGTGTACTCGACCGTTGTGTGCTCTGTGTTGGCTGCCTGCTCGTTGGCGGTGTTTACATTATTTATAACTATAAACGCTCCGACTCCGATGACCGCAGCCATTGCCAGCGCCAGCGCGGTGAGCAGAGCCTTTTCCTTGCCTGTGAATTTACGTTTTTGTTTCATTTTCATACTTCCTTATTTGGTGGATTATAGAGCATTATACCACATAAAAAGTCGGTTGACAAGCATAATAAAAGGTGATAAAATGGTGACATATTCTGAACAAAGGAGAAGTAGAAATGAAAAGATTTTTAGCAATTATCACAGCGGCGATAATTATAATCTCGGCAGCCGGCGTCGAAGCCTTTGCCGAGGAGGACAAGAACTTCGTCTTAAACGGCACCACAATGGGCGTTGTTCAGGACGACGGCAGCATACTCTTTAAGCCGCAGGGCAGCAGCCACGCAAACAGCAACGCTCTCTTTGAGCTTCTGAGCGGCAACGCAAAGCGCACTGTCGTCCTGCCAAAAAAGACGTTCAAGCTCGACCGCGTGCTTATGCCCGGCAACAACAAAACCCTGATTGCCAAGGGCGCGACGATTATCCAGACCGACCTAAAGCCGATTGTACTCAACGTCAGCACAAAGCTCAAGTATAAATCTCTCAAAAACTTTACAATCAACGGCGGAACCTGGAAAACCGCGAAGAAAGGCTCCGGCAGCAAAAAGTCCTCTACCTTCCGCTTTGCTCACGCGAGCAACATCAAAATCAAAAACGCGACGGTCTACACCGACTACTTCTGCCACGCAATCGAGCTCATCGCCTGCAAGAACGTAACGGTTGACAAATGCAGGCTCATCGCTCAGGGCAAGAAAAACCCCAAGGACGACGAGGTGCTCCAGATTGACATCGCGACTCCGACCACATCGCCGAGCGAGGCTCAGTACGGCAAAAAGTTCGTCCGGGGTCAGACCTGCAGGAACATCACCGTCAAGAACTGCTACATCAAGGGCGGACGCGGACTCTGCACCAACAAGAACGACAAGATAAGCTCCGCCATTACCTCCAAGCACCACTACAACATCAAGGTGCTCAACAACACTATCATCGGCGAAACCTACGAGGCTCTCTGCCTGCACAACGCCGCCGGAGTTACCGTCAAGGGCAATAAAATTACCTCAAAATCCACCAAGCCCGGACACAAGTACGGACTTTTCCTTTTGAGTATGGGCAAGTGCCCGAACCTCAAAAAGCAGAAGAACCTTATCTCCGGCAATAAGATTAAGGGCGTCGAGAAGGGCGTGTACATCCACGTCGTTGACGGCAGCCCCAACAAGTTCGGCAAGACAACCTTTACTAACAACAAGGCTTATTCAAAAGCAGGCGCGAAAAGCGCGATTTCGATAGACTCTGTTTCCAAGCTGATTTCAAAGGGCAATAAAAAGTATAAATGGTGATTTATGAAGATTTGCGTATTTTGCGCCTCCAGCGAGACGATTAACAAGGCTTATATAAAAACCGCCGAGGACTTCGGCAGGGCTCTCGCCGCGAACGGCGACTCCCTCGTGTTCGGCGCAGGCAAGTACGGACTTATGGGCGCGGTTGCCAGAGGCGTAAGGCAGAACGGCGGCAGCGCTGTCGGCGTAATCCCGCGCTTCTTCGGCACAATCGACGTTATGTTTACCGACTGCGAGATTATCAAAACCGACTCAATGCGCGAGCGTAAGCACATTATGGAGGACACCGCCGACGCCTTCGTGATGCTCCCGGGCGGAATCGGAACCTTCGAGGAGTTCTTTGAAATCCTCACCCTAAAGCAGCTCGGCAGGCACAAAAAGCCTATAGCCGTCTACAACCTCCGCGGCTACTATGACTCTCTGTTCAGTTTTCTCGAGCAGTCGATCGCCGAGGGCTTTATGAGCAGGGAGGTGCTCTCGCTGTTTTATGTCAGCGACAATATGGAGCAGATTTTCGCCTATCTCAAAAAGGGCGACAGCTATACATATAATAAGTATAACTTTTTGGAGGATGAAGATGGCAAAGACAAGCTGTGAGTTCTGCGCTCACTATATCTACGACGAGGAGTACGAGTGCTACACCTGCGACATCAGCCTCGACGAGGACGAGTACGCGCGCTTCCTGACAAACAGCGTCCGCGACTGCCACTACTTCAACCCCTACGACGAGTACAAAATCGTCGAAAAACAGAATTGAATATAAGCAAAAGAAACAGCCGCAGCGGAATTAACCGTTGCGGCTTGTAATATATATAGTATTATACCGGAAGCTCTCGGATAATATCCGCGAGGTACATCTGGATAATCGTCGCGTCTCTAACGCTGATTTCGTCGTCCGCGTTCGCGTCGCAGAGGATTTTGGCGCAAGGGTTGTCGATGTTTCTCAGCCCTGCCTTGTACTTTTGAATCAACGTAACGTCCGAGATGTCAACCGCTCCGCTGAGGTTCGCGTCGCCGACCAGATAATCATACGCGGTTGTGTTCTGTACGAAGTTCTCGTAGCAGTATTCGTCGGCGTAGGAGTTCTTGAAGCAGGTCACGTGAATTTTCGATTGAACCGACATCGGATACAGCGCGTAGCCGCCTATGGACTCAACCGAGTTCGGGATGTAAAGCTCTGTAAGCGAGCCTGCGTTTCTGAACGCGGAAGCCCCGATTGCAGTTAGTCCCTCGGGAAGATTAATTTCGCTGATTCCGGAGCCTTCAAAGCAGCTCTCGCCGATTGAAACAAGCTCCTGAGGAAGCTCTATGCTTTTGAGTGCAGCGGTGTTGCTGAAGGTTCTCGGCGCAAGAGAAGTAACCTTGCCCGGGATTTTAATTGATGTAATTCCGCTTGAACTGAACGCGGATTCGCCTATCGTCTTAACGCTCTCCGGCATCAAAACCGATTTCAGCGAAGCGCAGCCGTCGCACAAAACCGTACTGACAGCCGAGAGCTTTGTCGCCGAAAGGTCAAGCGACTCAATCCCCGTTTTTGAAAACGCGCCGACTCCGATTTCGTTTACAGACGCCGGAATCTTAACCTCGGACAGCTTTTCGCTTTCAAAAAAAGCAAACTCGCCGATAGAGGTGTAGCCGTTCGGAATAGTTACGGACTCGAGATTGCTTGACGCAAAGCATCTGTCGCCGACAGTCCTGACCTGAGAACCGTTGAAGGTGCCCGGCAGTGTGATTTCTGCGTCGGTGCCGTTGTACGCGTAAAGCTCCCACGCTCCCGAGGTGTATGTGTAGCTGTAGTCGCCGTCGGAGACTATAACCTCCGCGTTGGCGGTTATCAGCGATACAGAGAGCATCGCCGCTATCATCAGTAAGGGTAGTAGCTTTTTGAAAATAAAAGGTTTCAATTCTTCCACCTCCGTTTCTATTATTATACACACGAAGGTTTTTCAGGTCAAGCGAAAAAAGCAAAGCAAATTGTGGCTCGCCCGGATTTAACCACAAAATAACAACGCGTGTCAAAACAAACCTCAGCAAACCAATTTGTCAAGCGAAAATAAATAAATTTCTTTTGGCGAATTAACCAAAGTTTAAATTGCTTTTTTGTGCACTATAACTAACTAACAAAAATGTTGCACAAAAATAGCCGTTATTAGAAAAAATTGCACAAATCTTATTGACTTTATCGCCCAAAATATTGTAAAATGATATAGCAATATTAGATTGAAATGGTGCCTTTGCGCCTTGCATTTGATATGTTAAGGAGGGATAATGTGTCTTTAAAAACATATTTTGACAAAAACCGAAAAAGACTGCGTAAGCGTAAGCGCCTCATAGCCTTCCTTAGCATTTTGGCAGTACTCGGACTTACTACCGCGACCTACGCTTGGTTTACTGTCAACACCTTTGCCGGAGTTCAGGACTTTGAGCTCAACATCAGCACAGGTGAAGACCTCAGGGTTTCTATGGAAAACCACGGCTCCGACATCAAGCAGTACGTTCACGTTATCACTAACGAGATGATTGATTCGTATCTGCGCAAACACAACACATCCCTCAAGGATTTAATCCTTGCGCCGGTTACGACCCGTAACGGCTCATCGTTCACCTACGAGCGCGGCAGCGCGGCTGAGGCTAACGATATGGATTCTTACTTTGAGATGAAATGCTGGTTTATCGCAACCACCGATATGTACGTCCATCTTACGACCGAAGGTCCTCAGGATACCGAGGAATACGCCGGTGTTGACGGAACGAAGGTAAGCACTCCTTCTCCTGCTCCTCAGAGCGACATCGTAAAGGCTATCCGCCTTGGGTTCCAGACTGACGACGGCGTCAAAACTTGGGAGCCTAACAAGGGCAATCCCGCAACAAGCCTTACAACCTTTGACCTGCCGAGCGGCACAATGGATTACAATAATTCAAACCAGCTCTTCCACCTCGACAAGCTTACCCCGAAGCAGGCTACCCTCCGCCTCTGGATGGAGGGCGAGGATCCCGAATGCGACAACGACGTCCAGGAAGCAAAGCTCAGAGTTCAGCTATCTTTCATCGGCTGTGACGAAAACGGAGAACCGATCTCGTAAGCAATTGAAAATTGAAAGATGAAAAATGAAAATTCTTTATTCTAAAGCGTTATGATTAACGATAATGTTGTAGAGCAGAAAAGCTTCAATTTTGCAATTCGGATTGTTAATCTCTACAGACATCTTTTATCTGAGTTTAAAGAGTATACAATCTCCAAGCAGATTTTGCGTTCCGGTACGAGTATAGGAGCCAATGTTGCGGAAGCGATTCAGGCTCAGAGCAGACCGGATTTTGTATCAAAACTAAATATAGCGCTTAAAGAATCTACCGAAACAAAGTATTGGCTAAAGCTTATGAAAGCGACCGGATACCTGACAGACAAAGAATATTATTCACTTTTTGATGATTGTACTGAAATAGAAAAAATATTAACAACAATTATTAAAACAACAAAAAAGAATTCAACAAAGGATTTAAAAAGAAAAATAACAGATTAAGAAACACACAAATTATCCGAAAACTGAAACGTATGAAAAAGAAAAGGACTTTATCACTAAAGAATTTTCATTTTTCATCTTTCAATTTTCAATTAGATAAAGCCCAAGGGAGTTGATTGCATTGCCATTTAAGAAAAAGAATAAACAGGTTGATCCCGCAACTCCTGAGGAAGTTGCAAAGTTAGGACATAAGCACGAGGTTGACGCCGCCAAGGACAAAAAGTCCTCGGTCTACGATCACTTCCACGCTCAGGAAGAAGCCAAGAAGATTGCCGACGCAAAGAAGCGCAAAAAGCGCTACGCGATAATCCTCGGTTCTTTGGTTGCAATCCTGCTTATTATGTACATAATCTCGATGCTTCTCACCCAGTGGGGCGACCTCGTGATTACAATCGGGGATATGGGCGACGATAGCGGCAAGACTATTATGCTCTGCGAGAACGCCGCGTTCGAGGACGGCGTCGGAGTTAAGCTCAACGGCGGTCAGGTTCAAAAGGTTACCAACATAACCAAGGCTTGGCTCCCCAAGGGGCTCGACACCGAAAAGGACGGCGGCCACAACGGCAAAAACTACCTCGCCTATACCTTCTACCTGAAGAACACAGGCGATAAGGATTTAGAGTACAACACAACAATGACAGTTACCGGCGCTTCAAAGTCGGCAGACGAAGCGGTTCGCTTCCAGGTTTACAAGAACGGCTCGGACAGCGTCTACGCCAAGGGAACCTACAAGGACCGCAAAACCGCCGAGACCGACGCGACAAAGTTCGTC
>CADBTV010000037.1 GCA_902797655.1 uncultured Ruminococcus sp. | reverse complement strand
GGGTACAGCTACAGTTTACGCTTATGCTCAGAACGGCGTTTACGCTAAGCTCAAGGTTAAGGTTAAATAATCTAATCTGATATTCAGGGAAGCGTGTCACTGACACGCTTCCTTTTTTCTACCGATAAAAACGCAAAAAGAAAACGGGAAGCATTTGCTTCCCGTTAATTTATTTCAGTTGTACTTAATATTAAAACAAAGCGGTAATAATCCCGTCAAAATATCCGTTCACAAAGGCGTAGAGTCCTGCCGCGCCGACGCACATAACGCTCAACGCGATAATAACCGTAATCCAGATTCCGAGGTGCCTGTTATCCTCAACTGCTTCACCGGCAAAATCAGGCTCCGGTTCCGACTCGTCATACACTGCCGAAGCGGCGGTGTGCGAGCTGTCGCTGAAAATATCTTCGGAATGTTCCTTTTTCTGCGGAACATACACCTTGACCTCATCCTCATCCTCATCCTCCGGCTCTTCCTCGCCGTAAATCCTGACGGGTTCGTCGTCGGGCTCGTCGGTAATTCTTACCGGAGCCTCGCGCGGCTCGTCAACCGCTTCGACTGACTCTTCAAAGGCTTCTGAGGAGATGTCAATCATAAGCTCCTCCTGCGGTTCGTTGCCTGCGCTTTGAGCGGCAGGAACCTTGCGCGCGTTTATCGGCGGCGCAGGAGAAGCAGGTCGCTGTGCCAGCTTCCTTTTGTTCATAACAACCTCCAAGGGTGTATTCTATATTAGAATAATAACACTCCTGTCGATATTTGTCAAGAAAGCGCGCGCAATCAGCGCGTCTGCTTTCGTATAGCCATCGCTCGTGCGCGCGCAGCGTGCAACTGAGCGGGCAATACAAATAATTTTTTGCTTTATAGGAGCTTCTGATATTACAATTATCAGTAAATCTGCGAAAAGTTTTATTGTTTTGCAGCGTTACAGAGCAGTTTCCTATAAGCAAGAAAGGCTGTCCACGCAGTAGAGGTTCGTGTCCCAGTGCGGAATGTACGGATGATGCCGCAGGAAAAACCTGTACCCGGGATTGAGCTCGTTTAGCTGCAAAATCAGCGCAAAGACGTCCTCTCCCCTATGATACGCGGCGACGTTGAGCTTTGGCTTGAACAGACGGATTGTATTTTCCATCCCCTCAAAGGTCTCCTTTTCCGCACCCTCAACGTCTAGCTTTGCGTAGGTTATCCGCTTGCCGCAGAGAATTGTATCAACCCTTGCCGCCTGAACAGGCACGCCCTCCGGGTCAATCGCGCAGTTTCTGCCCGATTTTGTGTTAAATCTGAGCTGAGTATTGCTGTTATACGACGCAAGCTGCCAAAGGCTTATGTTCTCCATTCCGGCACAATGCTCGCCAAGCTTCCTGAAGCTTTTTGCGCTCGGCTCAAAGGCTGTAATGCTCTTGTAACTGCCATTTGTGTAGCTCATAAACTCGTCGATAGTATCTCCGTTGTAGGCTCCGAGGTCGAGGTACGCTTCATCCGCGCCGAGCTTCAGGATGTTTTTGAAAGCCTCGTCCTTATCTGTTGTGCAGGATTCGAGATATTCCAGCCTGCCGGTGTACTGAAACCTTATGATGTCACAAAACACATTTCTGCTCAAATCATCAGCAAGCAGCGAGTACGCGCGGTTAATTTGCTCCTCGTTCTGCTTGTAAAAATCATAGTTAAATACATTCTCGCCGAACACCGGCACCGACGGCACAACCAGGGCGTGCCGTTTAGCAACAAGGCGGATATGCTCCATAACGTCGGGGAGCTGGCTTGCGAAGCACAGCGCGACAGTAAAGCCTTCGAGCTCGTTTTCAAAGTCAGAGAGCTTCTTCACCGTAAAGCCGTGAAAGCTCTGACCTCGAACAAAATCATCGCTCGCCATTACTCCGTAAGGCTTGATGCCGAGCTTTTCAAACTCAGCGAGCACCTTGTCCGCGCCGTCGCCCATTCCGTAAAGGACGATCGGCTCGTCGGTCTGAGCGAGATAATCCCAGACTGAAACAAGATTCTCTATGATATTCACGCTCATCACCTCCGAAAAATCTCCGTATAAAGTAAAACGCCCACCCTATTGGGTGGACACTTTTGGTGTTGGCATCTTCCTATTTTCACAGGCCGTCACCAGCCAACTATCTTCGGCACTACAGGGCTTAACTTCCGTGTTCGGTATGGG
>CADBTV010000036.1 GCA_902797655.1 uncultured Ruminococcus sp. | reverse complement strand
ATAAGCTCCGTACCGCCGAGCATATTGCTCCACTGGTCGTCGCCGCCGAACTGCATATTACATCCGTAATCCTTGTAGAGCTTGTAGAAATCGTAGCTCTGCATAATCATATAGTTAAACTCAAGGAAGCTTAAACCCTTTTCCATTCTCTGCTTGTAGCACTCGGCAGTAAGCATACGGTTGACGCTGAAGCAAGCTCCAACCTCTCTGAGCACCTCGACGTAATTCAAGTCAAGGAGCCAGTCGCCGTTGTTGACCATAAGCGCCTTGCCGTCGGAGAAGTCGATAAACCTCGACATCTGCTCCTTAAAGCGGTTGCAGTTATACTCAATATCTTCCTTTGTAAGCATTTTACGCATATCGGTACGACCTGACGGATCGCCGATCATACCTGTGCCGCCGCCTACAAGCGCGATTGGCTTGTTTCCTGCCATTTGGAGACGCTTCATAAGGCAGAGCGCCATAAAGTGGCCAACGTGCAGACTGTCCGCAGTCGGGTCAAATCCTATGTAAAATGTTGCTTTTCCGTTATTAACCAGCTCGCGGATTTCTTCCTCATCAGTAACCTGAGCAATCAGACCGCGCGCCTGAAGTTCTTCGTAAACTCCTATCGGACTCACCTCTTAAAATAATATCTACTTTATTATATTAAATTCAGTCGTGATAGTCAAGTTTTTTGTAGGATTTTGTATCAAAAAGGAATCGGGATTGCCGAACAGCAATCCCGAATATTCACTTTATTCTGAGCTTTATTGTTTTATAAATTGTTTTTGGTTTAAATTTTGAGTTACCGGCGGCTGTAATCCTCAGCTTGATTCTATAGGTCTTTTTCTTGTATACACCCTTTTTGACGGTAAGTGTTCCGTTATTTTTTACTTTAAGCTTGCTGTAAAGCTTTGAGCTTGTTCCCTTTTTTACGACCTTTACGCTGCACTTACCCTGCGCGTTTTTGATTGTAAAGGCTTTGAGCGTTTGCTTTTTTGATTTGAGCTTCTTCTTGCTGACTGTCTTTTTTGAGGTTTTGACAGTAACGGGGTTAGTCCTTCTGTTCAGCGCCTTGGGAACGCTTATGAGCTTGGGCGCGGTCTCGGCGGTCGGGTCAGTCGCTTCATTTCCGTCAGCGGGCAGGGTCTCCTGATACTGAGGCTCAACCTTTTCAAAGGTAATCTCGGTGAGCTTGTTATCCTCGCAGAGCTTTTTAACGTCCTCAACCGATACAGTCCCGCTCTTAACCGCTTCTTCAAGTGTGAGCACATCCTCACCCTTAATCAGAAACAACTCCGTGCCGAACGCGGGATTATACGGGAAGAACATCTCGTCGTCAACGGTCATAATATATTCATTAAGCTCCAGCCTGTTAATATTTCTGGTGGTAAATGAGCGCGCGAGGGTGTATCCGTTTATCTCGCCGAGCTCAGTGTAGCCGTAGGCAAAGCTTCGAAACCAGCCCTTTTGTTCAAGGTAATTGTTGAGAGTTCTTTCGTTGCCCTTGGCTTCGATAAAGAAGTCAATTCCCTTGCCCTTTATGCTGTAATACATATTGCGGATTTGGCTCATTTCCGAATCGTCTATAACCTTTTTCTCGTACGCGTCCTTAATCGGATAAACCGCGTCCTCTGTCACAACAAAAATCGGGCATTTGTCGTTTGCGTATATATAATAGCTGATGATATAATCCCCGAGCTTGATACAATCAGGCTGCTTGTCGGTGACAAACATATTAATGAAATTAATCACCGTTTTATCTCCCGGAAGCTCGCCCATTTTTGTGTAGCCGTAGTAGTCCCTTGTAAGCTCAATGTTCATATAGTCAGCGAAAAGCTTCTCGGCGTCTGTCGGCTCCCACTCGGCCATTTTCTCGATTTTAAGGAAGGAGTAAGGCTTTAAGTACTTAATCATCGGGTAAATTTCGTCCATTTCGTTATCACCGATCACGTGCATATCATAGGCATCCTCGAGCGTATAAGCGGCGTTATCATCGGTAACAAACAGCTCCAGCCTGTAAGGCAGCATTCTGTCAACATAACTGAAATGATACGCGCCTATATCAAAGCTATCCACTACAGTATAAGGCTCGTTATATTCGTCATGATACCATTCCGTCTGTCCGTTGCCGGAGTAACAGAGGTCATAGCTTCCGACTTTGCCCAGCACCCTGATAAAGCTTACGTCAAAGCCGTTGTTTTTGATAGTATTCATACGCTTAGCTTCAACACTTTCGGGAAGCTTTCTGAATCCAAAGGGATAGTAACCCTCTTTATGCTCGCTTTGCGCCTTTCTTAAAACCTCGATATACGGCTCTAAATCTTCAATCAACATTATGTCATACGCCTTTTTAAGCGGAAGCGCAAAATAACCGTGATAGTCCTTGCGAATCACAAAAATGTTTACAGATGTATCCTCATAATCATTCATAGAGGTAAACTCATAGTCGCCGATATTAAAAACGCCTGAGTATCCGCTGTCGGCATCGAAGGCATAACAGATTATATCATCGCCTACATAGCCCATTATACTTGCTTTTTCGGCATAGTATCCGTTGGACATCAGCCTTCTCAGGCAATAATCTTCATCGCGTTTTTCTGTATTCGGGATAAGCTCGCTGAGCCGCTCCGCAGTGATTAGCTTATTCTCTACAGCCTCTTTGATTCCGTAAACCACGGTACCGTCATAATAACAATAACCGATGTTTCCGTTGTTATTAATCCAAGTTTCCGAGTGAAATTCATAGTCGCCGATAACTAGCACTTTCTCGGCTTTTACGGCGTCTCCGAGGTGAAAGAGCACATAGTCCTGATTCTCGCTGAGTACGGTTGTGGTGTAGTAAATTTCATTGTACTGCTTCGCGTAATCCTTTATCGCCTGCTTGAAGCTATCGGTTTGAGACAACCCTGTCTCTGCAAAAGCAGTAGGAACACAAGCACAAATTATAATCACAGATATTAAAACAGCGATTATTCTTTTCATAAGAAAACCTCCTTTTGTTTTCTATATACTATAACCTCGAAAACAAGCATTTTGTGACACATTTATTATAAAAAATTTTTATATTTTTGTAAATAGCTTCAATATAGTGAATTAACCTTGAAAGATACGGCAAATTATGCTATTATATTAAATTGAATTAATATGTAAATTGGAGAGATACTTATGAAGAATGCTCCTATCGGAGTGTTTGACTCCGGACTCGGCGGACTTACCGCTGTGCGTCAGCTGAGGAGAATACTCCCTAACGAAGATATTGTCTACTTCGGAGATACCGGACGAGTTCCGTACGGAACACGCTCAAACTCTACAATCAAGCGTTACGCTATGCAGGACGCTAAATTTCTTTTAAAGCATAAAGTGAAGATGGTTATTGCCGCCTGCGGAACAGTAAGCTCGGTTGCGTCCAACCTCAAAAACGACCTGCCTGTTCCCTACACCGGGGTTGTATCGCCGACCTGCTTTGCCGCGGCAAAGAAAACAAAGAACAAAAAAATCGGCGTTATCGGCACCAGCGCAACGATTAACAGCCACAGCTACCGGGATTTGATCCACAGCTTTGACGAGAGCATTGAGGTTGTCGAGCAGGATTGTCCTCTGTTTGTGCCGCTTGTCGAGAGCGGATTCATCGACAAGGACGACCCGATAACAAGACTTACAATCGAGAGGTACCTCGAGCCGGTTATGAAAGCCGGAGTTGACACAATCATCCTCGGCTGTACTCACTACCCGATTATTAAAAAGGCGATTTCCGCAGTAGTCGGTGATTCGGTAAAGCTAATCGACAGCGGCAAGGAAACCGCGATTTACGCGGCAAAGATTCTCAAAGAAAACGACCTGCTCACCGACAGAACCGCCAAGGGTAAAAGCGAGTTTTACGTATCCGACACGCCCGACGGCTTTGAGAACGTCGCGACAGTTTTCCTCGGAGATAACGTCGAGCATACAGTCGAGCAGATTAACATCGAATTGTACTAATCAGGGGTAATTTATGGAAAACAACAAGGACAAGTACCTGATTTCCGTTACGGGAATTCAGGAGGTTGACGGAGAAAAGGACAAAATCGAGCTCCAGACCGTCGGCAGTTATATGGTAAAGCCAGATCACACCTACATAGGCTACAAGGAATACGACGAGGAGAACCCGTCTGTTTCCTCAAATAACCTCGTTAAAGTCGAGGACGACAACCGCGTCACCATCATCCGCAACGGAGGTCAGCAGACGCGTCTGATTATCGAAAAAGGCAAGCGTCATCAGTGCCTCTACCGCACAATTATGGGCGATTTGATGATTGGAGTCTCGGCTGAGACCATCAGCAACGAGCTCACCGACAAGGGCGGCAGGCTGCACGTAAAGTATTCACTGGATTTTAACAACGAGTTTGTATCGAATAACGAGTTTTACATCAATGTCGAGGAAAAGTAAGGAAGGTAAAGTATGTCAAACACATTAAACACAGCAAAATCACAGCTAAAAACAGCAATCACCGAAGCATTTACTAAGGCGATTAAAAACGGAGAGTTGATTGAGGCGGAAATTCCGCAGTTCATTATCGAAACTCCTGCCGACCGCTCAAACGGAGACCTTGCGACAAACGCGGCTATGGCAGGCGCAAGGGTTTTCCGCACTGCTCCGGTAAAAATCGCTCAGGCTATCACAAATAACCTCGAGCTCGAAAACACTTTTTTCGAAAAATGCGAGGTTGCAGGCCCGGGCTTTATCAACTTTTTTTACTCAAAGGATTACTACGCTTCAGTAATCAAGGACGTTGAGACGGAAGGCGACAGCTACGGTTCCTCGGACTTCGGCAAAGGCAAGAAGGTTATGGTAGAGTTTGTATCCGCAAACCCGACAGGCCCGATGCACATGGGTAACGCGCGCGGAGGAGCGCTCGGAGACTGCCTTGCGGCTGTACTCGCTAAAGCAGGTTATAATTCTTACAGGGAATTTTACGTCAACGACGCAGGTAATCAGATTGAAAAATTCGCCTGTTCGCTCGAAGCAAGATATTTGCAGATTTATAAGGACGACATCGAGTTTCCCGAGGACGGATACCAGGGCGGCGACATAACCGAGCACGCTCAGGCATACGCCGATGAGTTTGGCGACAAGCTCGTAAACGTCAGCAGCGACGAGCGTAAAAAAGCTCTCGTCGATTACGCTCTGCCCAAGAATATCGCGAAGATGCAGAGCGATATGGCAAAGTACAAAATTCACTACGACAATTGGTTCTTCGAGTCTGAGCTGCACAACTCAGGCGAGGTCAAGAAAATTGTAGACCTGCTCACCGAGAAAGGGCTCACCTATGAAAAGGAAGGCGCAATATGGTACAAAAACAAGGAGGTCTGCACCAAGCTTTTGCTTAACGAGGGTAAGACTCAGGATTACATCGACAAGCTCGAGCTCAAGGACGACGTGCTGATTCGTCAGAACGGAAACCCGACCTATTTTACTGCCGACATCGCCTATCACAAGAATAAATTCGACCGCGGATTTGAGACTCTCATCGACATCTGGGGAGCCGACCACCACGGTCACGTTATGCGAATGAAGGGCGCAATGGACGCAATCGGCTGTAACGCCGACGAGTTCAAGGTTGTGCTTATGCAGCTTGTAAAGCTCGTGTCGGGCGGTCAGGTTGTAAAGATGAGCAAGCGTACCGGCAAGGCAATTCAGCTCGGAGATTTGCTCGAAGAGGTTCCGGTTGACAGCGCACGATTCCTCTTTAACACAAGAGAAGCCAACACTCAGATGGACTTTGACCTTGACATCGCGGTTCAGCAGGATAACCAGAATCCCGTTTACTACGTACAGTACGCTCACGCGAGAATTTGCAGCATTTTAAAAGCGCTCAAAAAGGACGGTATCGAGCCGAGAGAGTGTACAAAGGACGAGCTTGCGCTTCTTGATAAGCAGGAGGAAAGGGAGCTTATCAACCATATCGCGGAGTTTTCGGATGAGATTATCGCGGCGGCAAAGGATTACGATCCGACTAAGATCACACGCTATGTAACCCAGACCGCGACGCTCTTCCACAAATTCTACAACGCCTGCCGCGTTAAATGCGACGACGAACGTTTAATGCAGGCTCGACTCGCGCTTTGCCTTTCGGTAAAGACTGTTATCAAAAACGTGCTCGATATGTTCAATATCGAGTGTCCGGAAAGTATGTAAATTTTCATATCAATAAAATCATATCAATAAAAACGGGACGGTTCAAACGAATCGTCCCGTTCTTTACGTGAAATAATCAACTAATCTCCAATCATTGAATACAGACAGTCTACCGCTTCCCTGAGCGTTCCTACGCTGTCGATTAGCCCTACGTCCACAGCCTTTTGTCCGTCAAGGATCGTGCCGACGTCCATAACAAGCTCGCCCGTATTCATAATCAGGTTCGTATAGTCCTCGCGTGAGATATTCGAGTTGTCCACTACGAAGTTGGTTATCCTGTCCTGCATTCTGCGATAATACTCGAACGTCTGCGGAACTCCGATTGTAAGCCCTGTGCTCCTGACGGGATGAGCTGTCATCGAAGCGCTCTTGGCGATAAAGCTCCTTTTAGCCGCTACGGCAAGCGGAATACCGATTGAGTGGCCGCCGCCGAGAACAATCGAAACGGTGGGCTTTCTCATTCCGGAGACAAGCTCCGCGATTGCCAGACCTGCTTCAACATCGCCGCCGACAGTATTGAGCAGAATCAAAAGTCCGTCAATCCTCGGATCCTCGTCAATTGAAACAAGCAGTGGAATCACGTGCTCGTACTTAGTGCTCTTGCTGTTTTGCGGCAGCAAATAATGTCCCTCAATCTGCCCGATAACGGTAAGGCAATGAATCAGCCTGTCCCCTCTCGCTGCTATTACCGAGCCGGAGTTTTCTATCTCCTCAAAATGCTTTTCGCTGATGGGAGTTTCCTCGACGGGCTCCTCCTCGGGAGAACAGGGATTCTTGACAAACTCCTCTTTGTGCTCATTATTTTCGCTCATAATACGCACCTCCGAGGATATTTTGCCCAAAAAAGCAAAAAATACTTTGGTTTTTAGAAGGAAAATTATTCTTTATTCTAAATTAAAATTATTATTTAGAAAAATTATAGTATTCTATAAGGTGATTAATTATTATACGGAGTGATAAAATTTTGGATGTTCCATTATGGCAGATAATTGTAATAATACTTTGCATATTGCTATCCGCCTTTTTCAGCTCGGTTGAGACTGCGTTCTCGTTTGTAAACACAATCCGAATCCAGAGCTACGCCGACGACGGCAACAAAAAGGCAAAGAAGGTGCTCTACATCACCGAGCACTTTGACAACGCGCTGACAGCGATTCTGATATGCAACAACGCAGTAAATCTCGGTTGTTCGTCGCTTGCTACGGCGGTATGTCTTGAATTATTCGGCGACATAGGAACTGCTGTCGCGACCGGCGCAACGACGCTTCTGGTACTTACCTTCGGTGAGGTTATCCCTAAATGCCTTGCTAAAGAACACAGCGAGAATTATTCCCTCGCGACCGCAGGAATACTAAAGGCGATTACGATTTTGCTTACACCTATTGTATTTCTTTTTATTAAACTCAAGGAATTTGCCGTTAAAATAGCAGGCACCAAGGAGGAACAACCCTCCGTCACCGAGGACGAGCTAAAGCAGATTGTCGAGAATATCGAGGACGAGGGCGTGCTCGAGGAGGACGAGAGCGAAATGGTTCAGTCGGTGCTCGATTTTGACGACAAAACCGTACTCGAAATTCTGACGCCAAGGGTTGATATGACCGCGATTGATATTATGGACCCTCCCGAAAAGCTCAGGCACATCATCTTCGAGAGCCGGTACTCGCGAATCCCGGTGTACAAAGAGACTATCGACCACATTATCGGAATTCTATACACGCGCGACTACCTTGAGGACCTTGCCAAGGGCAACGAGCCCAACATCGGC
Organism: uncultured Ruminococcus sp.; assembly: GCA_902797655.1. Lineage (GTDB taxonomy): Bacteria > Bacillota > Clostridia > Oscillospirales > Acutalibacteraceae > Ruminococcoides. The sequence goes on along the minus strand of CADBTV010000036.1, from coordinate 9,346 downwards.
AAGCTGATTCAGCCGGCGCACTTTGTGTTCAACAATCAGAACCTCTCAAAAATCCTAAGTGATTTCAAGAGCAAGAGGCTGCACATAGCAATTGTCACCGATGAATACGGCGGAACGCTCGGAATAGTCACCATGGAGGATTTGCTCGAGGAAATTGTCGGCGAAATCTGGGACGAGGATGAGGAAATTGAAAACGACTGCACCAAGATTTCCGACAACGAGTACCTTGTAAGCGGAGATATGCCGCTTGAGGATTTGTTTGATATTGCGGATATTGACCCGGACGACGTTGAAACCGACGCCGTAACAGTCGGAGGATTCATTCTTGAACACTTCACCACTATTCCGCGCAGGAAGGCAAAGTTCAGATTTCAAAACATTATTTTGCAGGTTCAGCAGGTCAACAGCCAGCGAATCATTTCCGCCAACATAACAATAGACCCTATCGAAGAAGAAGCTGAGGACTAATCCTCAGCTTTTCACTTTGTTACATATTTTCATTACGGGGTACGAAAGCAGCACCCACATTGCTGAGTAAAAGGCGCAGATTTGACCCTTTATGTTGAGCTTGTTGTGCGAATAATCCCAGACTTTCAGCTTTAACAATTTATTAATAACACATCCAGAGCAGAACTCGAAAAACGTAATCACCGCACCGCCGCAAACACAGCGAGCGGCTGTCGGAAGATTTGAGAGCCTTTTAAATAACCTGAACAACGCAGCAAAGCACAGCCCTCCGGTCACAACCATAGTCCAGTGGGTCTTACCCCTCCAGATTATTTCGACAAGGCCGTAGCAGATACCGCCGAACAGCATAAGTCCTTTGTTGCTTTTAAAAAACATAAAACCACCGTACTTAGCATTTGCTTAGACGATGGTTTTATTTATAAATGATTTTAATTCTTCCAGAGAATAAACGCAGTTGATAGCCGCAAGCATTGCGTTGGTTGTGAGATAACCGGGCATATCAAGCTCTTTGAGCAGCTTTTCGCGGAGCTGCTTTGAGTTTTCTCTGCCGCTGAGTCCGAGCTCAAAGAGGTCGGCTTTTGTGATTTCACCGAATGTATGAGGTTTATTATCGCCCAGGATTTCTGCTCCGCTTTTTCGGATTGCTTCGACTATCACAGCCTCGCTCATCCCCTCTACTCCGAGCAAGCCCTCCTTTGAAAACTCGCTCTTGCGTTTTTCCTTGCCCTTTAGCTGCGGAATATAGGCGTGCTTGATTTCGCGCTCCGGAACAACTCCTCTGAGAAAATTTCGTATTACAAACCCGGCTGAGTCGCTGTCGGTGAGAATCAGTATTCCCCTCTTTTCCGCTATTTTGCGAATAAGGGACTGCTTTTCCTTATCCTTGAAAATCCGAAACCCGTTGGTCTCGATTATCGGAGTTTCGATAATTGAACCAAGCTTTATTTTATCGTAACGCCCTTCAACGATTACGGCTTCTCTGACAGCTATCATACTTCCTTCTTTCCGGCAAGCATAATGAGCTTCGCCACGAGGGTTTCGAGCATAATTCTGTCGTTATTCGAGGTACTCCTGAGCCTTGCGGTTGTGTTGGTGATTTCGTCAATACTGTCGCGCAGGTTAGCGGTGGAAATATTTCTAGTTTTTCTTCCGGCGTTTTTGAGCGCAAATTCTCTGCGTCCGTAGCCAAAGTCCTTTGCAATAACCGAAATTTGTACCGCGCACTCCGCCGCGACTCTCGCGCGGTAAAAGTCCATATACGCCATACTTATCACGCTTATTATCTCGTTTGAATCAGCCTTTTGGTAGAACAAGGTGTCGAGAATTTCAAACGCCTTTGTGCTGTTGCAGGCAACAATTTCGTCGGTAAGCTTAAATATATTGGCTTCAAGACGTTTTGTCACAAGCAGCTCAATCTCGGCTCCGGTAATCAGTCCGCCGTCGCCTACGTAATTACAGAGCTTGTCGAGCTCGTTTTTGATTGTATAGAGGTCGTCGCCGACGTATTCCTGGAGCTTGTAGGCGTCCGCCTGTTCGATTTTAATACTTCTCTTATCAGCCCAGCGGACAATCTGACGCGCGAGGCTGATGTCGGTCTCTCGGTTATTTGGGCAGACTGTGCCGTGCTTTTTGACGTAATTATAAATGCTCTTGAAATTTGCTCCGAGCTTTTTTGGGTCCTGCTCTAAGGTCGGATACGCAAGGATGACAACACAGCCGTCGGACACATTTTCAAGAATAGCCAGCAGCCTGTCAACATCGGATTTCGGCTGATTGTTCGCGTCATAATCACTGATTACGACAACGTTGTACTCGCTCATAAAAGGCACAACCTGCACGGCTACGGCAATATCGTCAAGGTCGTAGTCCTTGCTGAACGAATGAAAGTTGAACTCCGTGGGATTTTTGCCGCAGAGCTTTTCCACAAGATATTCGCAGTCGGCTTTGACGTACATTTTCTCCTCACCAAAGATGAGGAAAATTCTGTCAAAAATCCTGCTGTTTATTTTTTGTTTAAGTTCTTTTCGATTAATTTCGGACATTAGTCTCTCCTTAAATCTATCGTAACTGTTCCGTCGGCAGTCGATAATGAATCGCGCCCTAGATTCGGACTTTCGTTCAAGGATGACCATACAACATATTTGCAATGAATATCGCTGTAATACGGTTCAAGCCTTGATATGACAAGATAATCCGGGTTACGGAATTGCTCGGGTAGTTCTTCAATCCTGCCGTACTCAGGAGCAACAAGAACGCTCACCTCGCCGCTGTCTATGTACTGCCACGTGCGGTCGTTTCTACAAATCAGGGTGTCCTTTACTCCGGCACACAGCTCTGTTGTCAGAATAGTGTTACCGGAAAAAACCTTGCAGTTTACTTTTTTATTTCTGAACGTCTTTTCATTGTCACTGCTTTTATAATACAACAATATATCCTTGACGTCAAATTCATTCGCTACAGCGTCCTTGTAGGAGCTGTCCTGCCAATACATCGAGGGTACAATCAGGTAATCAATATTGCCGCAGGTATAGTGTAACTCGTTTATAATATCGTTTTCGTGATTTGTATAACCTCCGCACGTTATAAGCGAATTACGCTCGCCGCTCTGCACAAGTACGCAAGAGCCTCTGCCGCAATTTAAAACCCTGAGCTTGACTCCCTTCACATTGATATAATAATTCGCGGAAATCCCAACTCCGATTAGCGCAACCGAAAACAGAAGCGCAGCCCAAACGCTTCTGCGCCTGTTGCTTCCGAGCATAGCAACAGCTATGGCAAACGCTGTCAAAACAAGCCATATCGCTGCAAAGGTCGGGTTAATGTATATACGCGAGAAAGGTACCGCAGCTGCGATTTTTACAACGCTGAGTATCCACCACGATACCATCCCCGCGATAAACGCCGGACCACTCGCAACAAACCCGATTATCGGGATAAAGCTCAGTATAGCGGCAACGAGTCCGAAAATCATCACAAGCACCACAAACGGAGCTACAAAAACCGAGCTGAGAATCACCAGAGGATTTGCCGAGCCAAAGAACAGAAGCGTTATCGGAGTAATTGCTATGAACGCCGACGCTGATACGCCAATGTACTCAAACACAATCCTTGTAAACTTTAAAAGCTTTATTTGAAAAATCAGCTTAAATCTAATACTCTTATCTTCGGCTACAGTAAGATTGTGGCAAAGCCGTTTATTTCTTTCAGAGAATTTTGAGTCGTACCATTTCATAATCTTAGGCAGGAATACGATAATTCCGAACGTGGAGCTAAACGACATCAAAACTCCGATATTACCGACAGCCAGCGGATTGAATGCCGTTATTGCCAAAGCGGCGAACCCAAGACTGTTTAACGGGTCGGACTTGCGAAAAATTATATTTCCAAACAACGCAATCAAAATCATAATTCCGGAACGAACTACAGACGGCGTCATTCCGGTAATCAACATATAAAGCACGATAACAACCGAAATGATACCAAAACGCACCGCAGCTGCTATTCTCCTCATTCCTAAAAAACTCAGGCAGAACAACACCATAAGCGATATAATACTCATGTGCATACCGGAAACTACGATATTATAGCTCAGTCCGGATTTGTAAAAATCGGAGTACGTATCGTCGGAAAGAGCGTATTTCTCGCCAAGGATAACAGCGCGGCAAAGGTCTCCCTCCTCACCCGGCAAAAGCTTGTGAATCGCCTTTGAGAGCTTATCCCTCAAAAATACGGGAAAGAACCTTATTCCCCTGTCAACTCCAAGAGAACGCACGGTGAGTTTACTGTTGTTTTGAACTCCGTACAAACAGATTGAACGCGCATTGTAATAGCGGTTCATGGTAGTGCGGAGGGTAATATCACACTCAATTTTTTCGCCGTAGGTTAAGTTAAGATTATTATCAGTGCGGAATACAAGCTTTTGATTACAATTCTCATCATTTATTCTCTCGGTTTGCAATTCATAGTAATACATTGAATCAATCTCACGAGGAATATCCGTTACAACCGCGACAACCTCGCGTTTTCCCTGATACTGTTCAACCGAGGAATAGAACCGCTCGGAATACATTCCAATCCAAATGACTGACAAAAGCGAGACAATTACAATGAGTACAGCGACCGAGCGGTAGTCCCGAAGCTTTTTGAATAAAAACGCAAACAGAAGTATACAGACGCAAACGCCCAGTACAATCATCCTGCCTGCAAATTGCAAATAAAAAACGACTGAGAACGTAACAAGCATAGATATGCCCATATACGCAAACAGTCGTTTAGTCATCTTTTTGTCCTCAACTTACTTAGAAATGCTCTTACTTAGGAAATACCGGAAGCTTCTCGAGGAAGATAATATCATCTCTGTCAGCAGCGTCGCCCTCAGCGAGCACAGCAGCCATTCCTACAGTCTTGCCGCCTGCCTTTTCTACGAGCTGTTTTAGAGCTTCGAGGCTCTCTCCGGTTGAAATAACATCGTCAACGATGAGGACTCTCTTGTCCTTAATCTTTCCGATGTCGTCGGTGCCTATGTAAAGTCTCTGGAGAGAGAGAGTTGTAATCGAGCGAACCTCGACGTTGATATACTCCGGCATATAAACCTTGAGTCCCTTACGCGCTACAACGTACTCGCCCTTTTCCTGACGAGCCATCTCATAGCCGAGAGGGATTCCCTTTGCCTCTGCGGTAACGATAACATCGTGCTCGGGGCAAATCTTGAGCAATTCTTTGGCTGAAGCTTCGGTAACCTCTACGTCACCGAACATAACAAACGCCGCAATATCAAGGTGTTCGCTTACCTCGCAGAGCGGAAGTTCACGCTCACAGCCTGCAATATTGATTTTGTATGACTTTCCCATTTTTACCCCATCTTTCCTGAAAGTTCTCCGCCCAAAAGGTGGAAATGAATATGAAAAACAGTCTGACCGGCGTCAGGACCGCAGTTGTTCACAATTCGATAACCGTTCTCAAGTCCGAGCGACTTAGCAATCTCACCGACCTTTGAGAAGATATGAGCGATGTACTCGCTGTTAGTCTCGTTAATCTCGTCGGCGCTCTTGACGTGAAGCTTCGGAATCATAATGATATGAACCGGAGCCTGGGGATTAAGGTCGTGGAACGCAACCATTTTGTCATCCTCGTAAACCTTGTTTGACGGAATCGAGCCGTCGATTATTTTACAAAATACGCAATCTTCCATAGCTATACTCCATTAATAATAATTTGCACTACTATAATAATACTAATAATACCAAATTGCAAGTTATTTTTTGGCGGTTATTTTCTTTTCCTCTCCGCGAATCAGTCTTATAATGTTAGAGCTGTGCTTGATAATAACGAACACTGCAATCAAAAACGCGGTAACCACGCACCATAACACGTACCAACCCGGATAACCCAGGAACAAAAAGTCAATCAGGAAGCAGAACACAAAGGTGTACACAGGGAACATACCGGCGCAGATTATGCTCGCGAGCGAGATAATCTTGGAGAGTATGAACACGATAAGAAATGTAGCCACAATCGCAAGAAATACTCTCCAGTCCGCAACGAGCATCATTCCGGCGGCGGTGACGATTCCCTTGCCGCCCCTGAACTTGAAATACACCGGAAAGCTGTGGCCGAGAATACAGAAGAAGCCGCAAAGGTACTTGCCGATTCTTACAATCGCTTCGGAGTCAGCCATTCCGCTGCTCAAAAGTCCGAAAATCCATCCTCCTACAACGACGGCTATCAGAGATTTAAGCAGGTCGCACACGATTGTGAGCACTGCCGGAAACTTTCCGACAGAACGAAGCACGTTAGTAAAGCCGGCGTTACCGCTGCCCATCTTGCGAATATCGCCGCCCTTGGTAAATGCCTTGGTGACGATTACTGCGGTGTTGACGCTTCCGAGCAGATAAGCTACTGCGAACGAAAGCATTATTACATACCAATTCAAGAAAATAAATTCCATTACTTCTTCTCCCCTCTTTCTCTCACAATCATACGAATCGGAGTTCCGTCAAGCGCAAATGTCTCCCTGATTCTGTTCTCGATATATCTCTGATACGAAAAATGGAACAGCTCCTTGTTGTTACAAAAGCTGACGAAGGTGGGCGGCTTGGTTGACGGCTGAGTCATATAGTAGATTTTCAGCCTTTTGCCCTTGTCAGTTGGCGGCTGAACTCTCGTAGTAATCTGAGCGAGCAGCTCGTTGAGCGTACCTGTTCTGATTCGCATTGCGTTGTTGGCGGCAACGGTATTTACAAGCGTAAAGAGGTTGTCAACCCTCTGACCTGTTTTTGCTGAAATAAACACCACCGGAGCCCATGACATAAACGCGAAGTCAACGGCAATACGCTTTTTGAAGCGGTCCATAGTCTTGGTATCCTTTTCGATAGCGTCCCATTTGTTGACGGCTATAATACACGCCTTGCCTGCTTCAAGCGCAAGTCCGGCAACCTTGGTATCCTGTTCGGTACAGCCGATTTCAGCGTCAATCATAATTACACAAACGTCGCTGCGCTCAATAGCCATCTTTGCGCGGATGATACTGTACTTCTCAATCTCGTCAACGATTTTGCTCTTGCGGCGGATTCCGGCTGTGTCGATAAAATTGTATTTGCCGAATTTATTCTCGATTTGAGTATCAATACTGTCGCGCGTTGTACCGGCAATATCGGACACAATACACCTTTCCTCCGAGGTTATGTAGTTAATAAGCGAGCTTTTTCCGACGTTCGGCTTGCCGATTACGGCAACGCTGATTACGGTATCCTCCTCCTCGCTTTCGTCCTCATTCGGAAGATGACTGAACACTTCGTCGAGCAAATCACCTGTTCCGTGTCCGTGAACCGCTGAAACCTGCACCGGGTCACCGACTCCGAGATTGTAAAACTCGTAAAACTCCGGCTGAGGCTCGCCGATAGTATCGCACTTGTTTACGCAAAGCACCAGCGGCTTGCCGGACTTTTGGAGCATATCCGCAACCTCCATATCGGTTGCGACAAGCCCGGATTTCATATCGGTTACGAGGATAATCACCTGAGCAGTATCAATCGCGAGCTGAGCCTGGGCTCGCATTTGCGAAAGAATCACGTCGTCGGACTTCGGCTCGATACCACCGGTATCAATTACAATCGCCTTGCGGTTCTGCCACTCAAGCTCGCCGTAGATTCTATCCCTGGTAACTCCGGGGGTGTCGTCTACGATAGAAAGCCTTTGACCGATTAATTTATTGAACAGCGTGGATTTTCCGACGTTAGGTCTGCCTACTATCGCAACAATCGGTTTTGCCACATTATCACTCCCTTTCGCAAATTTCAGATACAATTACTTCGCCGCTGTTTTCGTTAACCTTAACTTTAACGCCCAGCTCGTTTTCAACATCGTTAACGCTTACATCGTCGAGGAAAACATCGCCCTCGAACCGAAGCATACACGACGGGATCAGCAGCTTGTCTCCGAGCTGCTTGCCTTTTAGCTGGTTAATTAAGTCGCGACCGGTTACAAGTCCGGTAACGTCAATCTCTCCGCCGAAGAAATTGTTCTTTATACTGTAAACATTTATCTTAATATTCGGATATTTTTCGTTAATTAACGAGAGCGTTTCCTTAAGATTTTCAAAGGCACACTCTCCGCAGGCTACAGAAACAGTGTGGTGAAGGTCTGCGTCTCCTTCTTTTTCCTCAAGCGCGAGCTCGACTTCTTCCCGAAGGAGAGTTATAAGTCCTACTCCGTTTTCAAGCGCCGGATACCCCTCGTAATACTCCGGATCGGGGATTTCTCTGCCTGCTTTAATATAAAACTCGTCGGCGGCATATACAATTCGCCTACCGTATTTTTTCTTGAATTTATCGCCGTACTGCTCGATAATATCGAGCGTTTCGGCAGCGGTGGTTTTGTTGTACGGAGTAAGCGGATACAGCCCTTCCCTGTGCCCTGTAAGTCCCACAGGCACTACCGCGACGCACTCGACGTTCATCTCCTCCAAATCATCGAGAGTCCGCCTGAGTTCGTCTCCGTCGTTGATACCCGGACAGGCTACAATCTGGCAGTTTATGGAAAGTCCGGCATCAGCGAACCTGCGCAGCGCGTCAAGCGAGCTTCCGGCAAAGCGGTTGTTCATCATCTTGCAGCGAAGCTCAGGATTTGTGGTGTGCACCGAAACATTAATCGGGCTGATGTGCATTTTGATAATACGGCTGATTTCGTGCTCGGTAAGGTTGGTGAGAGTTATGTAATTTCCGAACAAAAAAGAAAGCCGGCTGTCGTCGTCCTTAAAATAGAGCGACTCTCTCATACCCTTCGGGAGTTGGTCGATAAAGCAGAAAATGCACTTGTTTTTGCAGCTGTGCTCCTTATCCATAAGGTAGGAGTCAAACTCGAGCCCCAGCTCCTCGTACTCCTGCTTTTTGACTTTGACCTTTTTCATCTTACCGTCCGGCTTCAGAATTTCAAGAATCAGCTTTTTGTTGACCTGATAGAATCTGTAATCCAAAACATCGACAATCTCGTTGCCGTTAATCGTGAGCAACGCGTCGCCCGGGTCAATTCCTTTGTGAGCGGCGCAGCTGCCCTTGACAATATCTTTAATTGTAACCGACACTGAACCACTCCCTTAAAGTCAAATAAAACAATTGGGCGGCTGATTGAGCCGCCCGGTTTGTTCAAAAATTACTTTGTTGCTGTAGCGTCTTCCTTTACAACAACCTGTCTGCCCTTGTACTGACCGCAAGTTGTGCAAGCCTTGTGCGGAGCTGTGAGCGCGCCGCAGTTCGGGCAAGTTGTAAGCGCGGGAGCGTCGAGCTTATAAACAGCCGAACGTCTTGTGCTCTTTCTTTTGTGAGAAGTTTTTCCGGTAGGTACTGCCATTTTGATTTCCTCCTTAAAATATGTTATTCTT
>CADBTV010000035.1 GCA_902797655.1 uncultured Ruminococcus sp. | reverse complement strand
GGGCCGTTGGTAGCGGAAATAGGACTTGAACCTACGACACTTCGGGTATGAACCGAATGCTCTAGCCAGCTGAGCTATTCCGCCACATCTGCCGACTCATACGAAATCAGCATTTGATATTATATTATAAAATTCACGATTTGTCAATAATTTTACGAAAGAAAGTTAATCTTTTTCTTTAAGACCAAGAAGATAATCCGCCGATACCTTGTAAAACTTGCATAAAGATATAATGTGGCGCACAGGCATTTCGTTTTCTCCTTTTTCATAACGTGAGTAAACCTGCTGGGTGGTGCCGAGGATTTTTGCAATGTAACCTTGGGTTAAATCGCGGTCTTCTCTTAGTTCTCTGATTATATCAACATACGTTTTCATAAGAATTACTCTCCAATTATTAGTATGAAATAATTGTAATTGTAAATTCTTTTTATTCTTGACAATACACCAGATGTGGTGTATAATTTACATATAAAAACCATTGTTGTGAACAAACATATAATTTATTCAGTAGAAAGTTAAACCCTCGGAATAAAACAAAGGAGGTCAATATGAGCAGAAGAATAGAAAGGAAACTCGCTTTTGCAGTTTTATTTTCAATACTATTTAGCTTGCTAATAGCACATTCAGTTCAAGTTAATGCTGAAATTCTGCCAAGCGGAGATTATCGTTATACTCCTAATTATGATAACCAAGGCAAAATAATTTCGGTTAATATTGTAGATTACAAGAACAAGAGTGCGGAAAGTGTTTCGGTTCCGTCTACGATAGATGTTGGCGGCGAAAGAGTACCGGTTGTGTCTATTAGATACTGTACATTTCGAGACGCGACAAAACTCAGAAAAGTCACGATTCCGGAAACTGTAACAGAGCTTGATTACGGTGTATTTTACGGATGCACTTCTCTGACGTCTGTCAATATTCCGAAAAATGTAAAGTCCTTCGGAGAGTTTTGTTTTGCATATTGTGAAAGCCTGACAACGCTTCCGATGAACAATTCCATTAAGTCTATTCCGCAGAATTGCTTCTATGATTGCAAGGGCTTGACAAGTATTACAATTCCCGGCAATGTTACCGAAATTCAGGAGGGAGCTTTTGCGGATTGCGTAAACCTGGCTTCTGTAACCCTGGGTGTACCTACAAAGAATATCGGACAAACAGCTTTTTTCCATTGTAAATATAAATCAACTGTTTACAAAGGCTCTGCCGCGGATCTCAAAAAAATGTCGATAAGCAATCAAAACAGCGAGATACTTAATTCCCGGGTTACGCTTACCGAATCTCCCGGGATAACAGGAACTGTTTTACAGGTCAGAGCTGATGTCAATAACGACAACGTGTTCGATATTTCAGACGCTACATACGCTCAAAAGTATCTTTCCGGTATAATTGGAGACGATGTTATTATCTCTGATTTAAACTCAGACGGCAAGGTTAATATAAAGGACATTACAAGAATGCGGAAAATCCTGGCGAAAAATGTATAAGTAAAAACAATGGGCAGATGGGTTGATTAATTTTCAACCTGTCTGCCCAATTTATTTAACGATATTATAAGCACGCCGCGCCGATGATTCCGGCGTCGTTGCCGAGGGTTGCGGCGCAAATCTGGGTCTGCTTGTCGTTGTGCTTTGTGATTCTTTCTTTCTCAACAATCGCTCTTACCGGCGCGAGCAGGGTCTCGCCCTGACGGCTTACTCCTCCGCCTACGCAGAGAATATCCGGCTGGAAGATGTTGATTACGTTAACAATTCCGCAGGCAAGGTAGCTTACAAAGTTATCGACTACTTCCTTGCCGGTTGTGTCGCCATCCTTCATAGCGTCGAATGCGGTTTTGCCTGTTACGTTGTCGAGGTCGCCCTCAACCGCGTCGAGCATATAGGAGAAGTCGGCTTTCTCGTTGCGGATAGCTTCCTTGGTTTGGTTAATCAAAGCTGTAGCAGAGGCGTATGCTTCCCAGCAGCCCTTGCGTCCGCAGCCGCATTCTTTACCGTCCTTGACAATAACCATATGACCGAGCTCTGCTCCGGCAAAGTTGGAGCCGCTGTAAATCTTTCCGTCAATGATGATTCCGCCGCCGACGCCTGTTCCAAGCGTAATAGCTACGGCATTTTTGCAGCCTTTTGCGGAGCCTGCGAGGAACTCGCCGAGAGCCGCAGCGTTAGCGTCGTTTTCAATTTTTACATATTTATGGAGTCTTTCCTCCATCATTGCGCTTACTTCCCAGTTAGTAAAGAAAAGGTTCGGAGATGTCTCGACGATTCTTGTCTCGGGGTTAACCGCTCCCGGAACTCCGATTCCTACGTAAGCAATGTCGTCCATTGTGAGCTTAGCTTTCTTGACAGCCTTTTTAACGATGTCAGCCATCGAGTCGCACACATCTGCCTCAGGGCGAGGGATAGCAGTCTTGCACTCTGCGCGAGCGATAATCTCGTACTCCTGCTTTCTGCTGTCGCGCTTAACAACACCGGCAACGATGTTAGTTCCGCCCAAATCAATTCCAACTGTATATTCTGTTGCCATTAGGTAAACTCCCCTTTCATTTTCTGGATAAAATATACAATTTCATTATATCAGCCTATAAACAAAAAGTCTATATATAATGAAAGCTTTTTTATAAAATTTTTAAAAATCGTTAATCAGAAAACAAGAGATAAAACGAGTAAACCGACGAACTTGAGAGTATCAATTTTCTAAATTAAAAAATATCTGAAAAAGTGTTGACTTTTTCTTTGCGTGTTGGTATAATAATCGAGCATTGAAAAAAGTTTAAGGAGGATGCGCTATGTCAACATATATGGCAAAAAAAGGCGAAATCGACCGCAAGTGGTACGTTATCGACGCGGCAGGCAAGCCGCTCGGCCGTGTTGCTGCTGAAGCTGCTGTGCTTCTCAGAGGTAAACACAAGCCGATCTTTACTCCACACGTAGACTGCGGCGACCATGTAATCATCATCAATTGTAAGGATGCTGTCCTCACAGGCAACAAGCTTACTCAGAAAAAGTGGCAGCGCCACACAGGCTATATCGGCCATCTTAAAGAAACACGTTACGACACTCTTATGGCAACCCGTCCGACAAAGGCTATGGAGCTTGCTGTTAAGGGTATGCTTCCGTCAAATACTATCGGCAGAAGCGCTTTTCTGAGACTCCGTCTCTTTGAGGGCGCTGAACACAACCACCAGGCTCAGAAGCCTGAGGCTGTAGAAGCATAAGAAGGAGGCAATTAACTATGTATGATAAGACACCCTATTTCTACGGAACAGGCAGAAGAAAGTCATCCGTAGCTCGCGTAAGACTTTACCAGGGTACAGGTAAAGTTACAATCAACGACAGAGACATTGACGATTACTTTGGTCTTGAGACTCTCAAGCTCATCGTTCGTCAGCCTCTCGCTCTTACAGACACTCAGGAGAAGTTCGACGTAGTTTGCCGCGTAAACGGCGGCGGCGTTACAGGTCAGGCTGGCGCTATCCGTCACGGTATCTCAAGAGCCCTTCTCCAGTACGACGCCGAGGCTCTTCGTCCTGCGCTCAAGAAGGCAGGCTTCCTCACTCGTGACCCACGTATGAAGGAAAGAAAGAAGTACGGTCTCAAATCCGCTCGTCGTGCACCACAGTTCTCCAAGAGATAATCATATACTTTGGTTATTTATCAGACCTTTCGGATATTCGGAAGGTCTGTTTCTTTCAGACCACTTCGGGTCCTCGGAGCACAGCTCCTGCGGCGGAGCTGAAAACAGTCCGCAGGACTGTTTTCTAAACGCTCCTACAGTTCTCAAAGAGATAATCTGTACAAAATCGATTTTATCAAGGCTTCCGTTATCGGGAGCCTTGTTTTTTGGTTCAAAAAACCGGGCAGGATTTACCTGCCCGGTTAGCTTATACATTAATCAAAAGTAAGGCCCTTGAAGGTTTCGTCGAGGAGCTCGCAGCTCTCCTTGAACTGTCTCATTTCCTTGTTCATCATTGTGAGCTCGATTCTTCTGACCGCGCCGTCCTTATTGACTATGCACGGGTTGCCGACGTATACCTTATCCATTCCGTACGCGCCGCAGAGGCGTGCGCTTATTGTCAGGATTGAGTTCTCGTCCTGCAAGATTGCCCTCACGACCCTGCAAATTGCCATTCCGATACCGTAATACGTCGCGCCTTTGGCTTCGATAATTTCATATGCGGCGTGGCGAACGTCATTTTCAATCTGTTCAAGGTCCTCCATCTTGAACTCGGGATTGTCCATAAGCTCGTCCCTGATTGGCTTGGGTCCGATTGTTACCTGTGACCATGGAACAAACTCACTGTCGCCGTGCTCGCCGATTACGTAGCCGTGGATGTTTCTCGGGTCAATCTTGAAGTAATCTCCGAGCAGGAATCTAAGTCTTGCCGAGTCGAGCGTGGTTCCTGTGCCGATTACCTTGTTGTTCGGGAACTGCGAGAGCTTTCGGGTGATTCTTGTCATAAGGTCAACCGGGTTTGTCGCGACGAGGAAAATTCCGTCAAAGCCGCTGTCTACAATCGGGTTGACAATTGTTTTAAAAATCTCGAGGTTACGCTGCAGGAGCTGGAGTCTTGTCTCTCCGGGCTTCTGGCCTACTCCGGCACAGATTACTACTATATCAGCGTCTGTGCAGTCGGAGTAATTTCCGGCGTAAATCCGCATACTTGTTTTTGAAAAAGCAAGACCGTGATTCAAGTCCTTAGCCTCACCCTGAGCGCGTTTTTCGTTGATGTCGCAAAGAACAAGCTCGTCGCACAAATTCTGGTTAAGTGCTGCGTACGCAAAGCTCATTCCGACCATTCCGGTTCCTACCAATACTATTTTCTTCATATTATGCTCCTTCCGTAATTATTCTGCTCTTAGATTAACATATAATCCAAAAAATGTAAATATAATTGTAATTATTTCAATAGTTTTTTTATTTGCAAGTTATTGATAAAAACTTTCATATATGATACAATATAGCTTGACCTATGAAATATATAGAGGAAAACATATGGGATTTTTTCAAAGGAGGTTAGTAAATGGAAAAGCAAAGAGTCGATTTGTCGCTTATCGACGGCGTTCTTGAAGAGTACGCGTCGGTCAAGGGCAGTCTCATCACCATTTTACAAAACACACAGGATATCTACGGATATCTTCCCCGTGAAGCGATTGAGCTGATTTCCGAGAAAACAGGAATCGCCACCTCTGAGATTATGGGTGTAGGAACCTTTTATACTCAGTTTAGGTTTGAGCCTGTCGGCAAATACCTCATTATGCTCTGTCAGGGCACAGCCTGCCACGTCAACTCCTCGGAGCTGATTTTGCAGACTATCAAGGACGAGCTTGGTATTGACGACGGACAGACTACCGAGGACGGCTTGTTCTCGCTTAAATGCGTAGCATGTCTCGGATGCTGCTCGCTTTCTCCTGTTATGATGATTAACGAGGATACATACGGCAGTCTTACTCCTGATAAGACTAAAAAGATACTCAAAGAATTAAGGGAGGCGGCACAGTGAGAATTGTAATCGGTCAAGGCTCCTGCGGAATTGCCGCCGGCGCTGAAAAGGTAAGAAAGGCGCTTCTTAACACAAGCGTGAAAAATGCCGACATCTCTATCACAGGATGTATCGGTATGTGCTACCTCGAGCCTATCGTCGATATTTATGACGACGACAACAAGCTCACAAGGCTCGTAAAGGTCAGCGAGAACGACGCTGAGGCTATCGCTTCTTATATCGAAAGCGGAGACCGTTCGGTCGTTGAGAAGCTCATTGTTTCCGATGAGGACAGCGAGTTTCTGTCAAAGCAGACACGTATCGCGCTGCGCAACTGCGGCGTAATCAATCCCGAGGAAATCGACGCTTACACAGAAGCAGGCGGTTACACCGCGCTCAAAAAGGCTCTCTGTGAGCTCACTCCGGAGGGAGTTATAGACATCATCAAGACTTCCGGTCTTGCAGGCAGAGGCGGCGCCGGTTTCCCGACATGGTTCAAATGGAACGCCGCACGCCAGAGCGAGGGAGAGGAAAAGTACCTCATCTGTAACGCCGACGAGGGCGACCCGGGCGCGTTTATGGACAGAGCCGTTATCGAGTCTGACCCTCATAATCTTATCGAGGGTATGCTCATTGGCGCTTACGCAATCGGCGCAAAGCATGCTGTAGTGTATGTCCGCGCTGAGTATCC
This sequence comes from uncultured Ruminococcus sp., assembly GCA_902797655.1. GTDB lineage: Bacteria > Bacillota > Clostridia > Oscillospirales > Acutalibacteraceae > Ruminococcoides. The sequence goes on along the minus strand of CADBTV010000035.1, from coordinate 10,582 downwards.
GCTCGCTATCAAGCGTTTGAAAAACGCAATCAAGCAGGCTGCGGAAAAGGGCATTATCGGAGAGAATATCTTCGGCACAGACTTTAGCTGTGACTTTACTATCAAGGCAGGCGCCGGCGCGTTTGTGTGTGGCGAGGAGACGGCTCTCATCGAGAGTCTCGAGGGCCACAGAGGTATGCCGAGGCTTAAACCTCCGTTCCCGGCTCAGTCCGGTTTCTGGAGAAAGCCGTCAAACATCAACAACGTTGAGACCTTTGCAAACGTTGGCTGGATTATCAACAACGGCGGCGAGGCGTTCGCGGCTATGGGAACCGAGGGTTCAAAGGGTACAAAGGTATTCGCTGTAACCGGTAAGGTTAAGCGCTCCGGTCTTGTTGAAATCCCGATGGGTAAAACTCTCAGAGACGTTATTTTTGACATCGGCGGCGGCATGAAAACCGACAAGCCGTTCAAGGCTGTTCAGATGGGCGGTCCTTCCGGCGGATGTATTCCTGCCGATTTGATTGATACCGTTATCGACTACAAGGCTCTCGGCGCGACAGGCGCAATCATGGGCTCCGGCGGTATGGTTGTTATGGATGAGAGCACATGTATGGTCGGTATGGCTAAGTTCTTCCTTGACTTTACAGCCAAGGAGAGCTGTGGTAAGTGTATTCACTGCCGTATCGGTACAAAGCGTATGCTCGAAATGCTCGAAAGAATCACCAAGGGCGAAGGCAAGGAGGGCGACATCGAACTCCTCGAGGAGCTGTGCTACTCCATCAAGGACGGCGCGCTCTGCGGACTCGGTCAGACTGCTCCGAACCCTGTGCTTACAACTATCAAATACTTCAGAGACGAGTACGAAGCTCACATCAAGGACAAGAAATGTCCGGCAGGCGAGTGCTCAGACCTTATCGAGTACAGAATTGTTGCCGATAAGTGTAAGGGCTGTACGCTCTGCGCGAGAAATTGTCCTGTTGACGCTATCACAGGTACCGTCAAGAATCCTCACGTTATCAACACAGATAAATGTATCAAGTGCGGAAAGTGCTATTCAAGCTGCCGCTTTGACGCGATTGTGAAAGAATAAGGAGGGCGCTAAATGATAAATTTAACAATTAACGGAAAAGCCGTTCAGGCCCCCGAAGGTTCTACGATTTTAGAGGCGGCGCGCGGCGCCGGAATATATATTCCCACACTCTGCTACGACGAAGCGGTAGAGGTTTACGGAGCATGCGGACTCTGCGTTGTTGAGGCGGAGGGCATCCCGAAGCTTCTGCGTTCCTGCTCCGCAAAGGTTAGCGAGGGAATGGTTGTCAATACCGAGAGCGAGCGAGTTGTTCAGTCGCGTAAGGTTGCGATGGAGCTGCTTATGTCCGCTCACGACGGCGATTGCGTAGCTCCCTGCCAGCTCAACTGCCCTGCAAGAACTGACTGCCAGGGCTACGTTGGACTTATTGCCAACGGCGAGTACGACGACGCTTTAAAGCTTATTAAAAACAAAATTCCGCTTCCTGCGTCAATCGGTAGAGTTTGTCCTCATCCGTGTGAAAAGGCTTGCCGCAGAAAGAATGTCGAGGAGCCGATTAACATTGCTCAGCTCAAGGCTTTCGCGGCTGATATGGACTTGAAGTCAGACAGCTACGTTCCGGATGTTAAACCGGCTACGGGCAAGAAGGTAGCTATCATCGGCGGAGGTCCGGCAGGACTTACAGCCGCTTACTACCTTGCGCAGCTCGGCCACAGCGTAACTGTTTACGATATGATGGACAAGATGGGTGGTATGCTCCGCTACGGTATTCCTCAGTACAGACTCCCCAAGGAGGTTCTCGACAAGGAAATCGCCATCATCGAAAAGACAGGCGTTAAGCTTCTCAACAACAAGAAGCTCGGCGTTGACTTTACAATCAAGTCCTTAAAGGCTGAAAACGACGCTGTTATCGTAGCTGTCGGCGCGTGGAAGTCAAGCTCAATGCGTACTCCGGGCGAGGAGCTCGAGGGCGTATACGGCGGTATCGACTTCCTCAGAAGCGTAATCCAGGGTAATCCTTTTGAAATCGGCGAGAAGGTCGCAATCTGCGGCGGCGGTAACACCGCTATGGACGCTTGCCGTACAGCCGTTCGTCTCGGCGCTAAAGAGGTTTACGTTGTATACAGAAGAACAAGAAACGAAATGCCTGCCGACGAGCTCGAGATCAACGAGGCTGAGGAAGAGGGCGTAACCTATAAGTTCCTCACCAATCCTCTCTCATTCAACGGCGAGAATGGCAAGGTTAACTCAATCACACTTCAGGTTATGGAGCTCGGCGAGCCTGACGCTTCCGGCAGACGCAGACCTGTTCCCGTTGAGGGCAAGACTGAGGAAATCGCTGTTGACAGCGTAATCCTCGCTATCGGTCAGAAGCTCGTTGCTGACGATGTTTCCGAGCTCGAGCTCAACGAGAGAGGCAACATCACAGCTGACGCCGACTTCTTTACAACCAGCATCGAGGGCGTATTTGCTATCGGCGACGCTACAAACAGAGGAGCTTCAATCGCGATTGAGGCTATCGGCGAGGCTGACCGCTGCGTAAAGTCTGTTGACGCTTATCTCAACGGAATTGATGTTGAGACAAGAATCCCGTACATCAGCAAGCGCGACGAGTCTACAATCGACTACTCCGACCGCGAGAAGCAGCCGAGAGTTTCTCCGAAGGTTCTCGACCCTGAGGTAAGAAACAAGAACTTTGAGGAAGTAAGCCTCGGATTTACCGAGGAGGAAGCTCAGAAGGAAGCTCAGCGTTGTCTTGAGTGCGGCTGCCGCGAGTATTATAAGTGTAAGCTCCTTAACGTAGCTCAGAGATATGACATCAACCCCGAGCGCTTCAAGGGCGAAATGCCTCAGAAGTATACTCACGATGAAAACGCTTTCATCGAGAGAAACACTTCCAAGTGTATTCTCTGCGGACTTTGCGTTCGTTCCTGCCGCGAGGTTATGGATATTCACGCAATCGGACTTATGGGCCGCGGATTCAAGACAGACGTCTCTCCGGCGTTTGCGCTTCCGCTTGACCAGACTAAGTGTAACAACTGCGGACTCTGCGTTCAGCTCTGCCCGACAGGATCGCTTACCGAGAAGTTCAACCTCAAAAAGCAGGTTCCGCTCGACGAGAAGTACACCGAGGAAACCGTTGACATCAACGGCAAAGACGCCAAGGTGCTCGTTTCCCGTTACAACGGAAAGGTACTCAGAGTTATCCCGAACGACGAGATTTCCCGCAACAGCGGTCTTACAAGAGACGAGCTTTTTGCAAAGGTAAAATAATATAGAATTACGAAGCTGCCGCGAGAAATGCGGCGGCTTTTTTTCGGCCCGATAGTGTATATATTTATACTAATTTCCTGCCCCCGGTTACAAGCTTTGTTGTTTATCACGAAAATGTTTGTATTTATTGACTTTTTATAATGGTTATAATATAATTAAAGTGTTTTAGTATGTAATATTATGCCATTTTACAAAGGAAGGAAAATATATGATTACTTTCAACAGACCTCCTTTTTTGGGCACTGAGCTCAATAACATCAAGGAAGCCATAGAAAACCAGAAAATTTGCGGCGACGGTCCGTTTACTCAGAAATGCAACAAATGGATCGAGGATAAAACAGGTACATCTAAGGCGCTTTTGACTACCTCGTGTACTCACGCGCTTGAGATGGCGGCTCTCCTGCTGGACATTAAGCCCGGCGATGAGGTGATTATGCCGTCGTTTACGTTTGTGTCAACCGCCGACGCCTTTGTACTGCGCGGAGCAACGGTTGTATTTGTTGACATTCGTCCGGATACAATGAATATTGATGAAAAGCTTATTGAAGCCGCAATCACCGACAAAACCAAGGCGATTGTTCCGGTTCATTACGCCGGCGTTGCGTGTGAGATGGATACTATTCTTGACATCGCCAAGCGCCACAACCTCGCTGTTGTTGAGGACGCGGCTCAGGGAGTTATGTCAACCTACAAGGGCAGGGCTCTTGGTTCAATCGGCGACTACGGCTGTTACTCGTTCCACGAGACAAAGAACTACAGCATGGGCGAGGGCGGAGCAATTCTCATTAAGGATGAGAACAAAATCAGCGACGCCGAGATTCTCCGTGAGAAAGGTACCAACCGCAGCCGTTTTCTGCGCGGCCAGATTGATAAATATACTTGGGTTAACTACGGCTCGTCCTACCTGCCGAGCGATATGAACGCCGCTTACCTTTGGGCTCAGCTTCAGAAGGCGGAGCATATCAACAACGACAGGCTCAGAGCGTGGAACAGATATTACGAAGCATTTGAGGAGCTCGAGCAAAAGGGCTTTGTTGAGCGTCCGTACATTCCTCAGGAATGCGAGCACAATGCTCATATGTTTTACCTGAAGCTCAAAGACCTCGACACAAGAACAAGGTTCATCTCCTACTTAAAGGAGAACGGTGTTATGGCTGTGTTCCATTACGTTCCTCTCCACAGCGCGGAAGCAGGACTCAAATTCGGCCGCTTCCACGGCGAGGATAAGTACACAACCAACCTCAGCGAGCGTCTTGTGCGACTTCCGATGTTCTACGGACTCAAGGACGACGAGCTCGACTATATAATTGAAAAAGTAAAAGATTTCTTTAAGGGTTAATTATGAACGATAATGTCAGTATCAGATTGATTACGGAGGAGGATACTCCCAAGGTTGTCGCCTGGCGCAACGCGCCGTCGGTTGTCGATCAGTTCATCTACCGAACTCCGCTTACCGAGGAAGGTCATCTCAAATGGTTCCGCGAGAGGATAATGACGGGCGAGGTCGTCCAGTTTATTATTACGGATACCGAGACAAACACCGATGTTGGCTCCGTGTATTTTCGCGATATAGACCGTCAGAACAAAAAGTGCGAGTACGGTATCTTTATCGGCGAGGAAAGCTGCCGCGGCAAGGGTATCGGCTCCAAAGCCGCAAAGCTTGCTCTCGACTACGCGTTCTCTCAGCTCGGTATGAACAGGATTTTTCTCAGAGTTTTTGCGAAAAATCCGCGCGCTATCAAAAGCTACGAAAACGCCGGATTCAAGTATGAGGGCAAATTTCGTGAGGACGTAATAATCGACGGCAAAGCGTACGATATGGTATTTATGGCAATACTCAAGGACGAATGGAAGAAGGGAACTAAGGAATGAAGAAGCTATCTTTCGTGATTCCGTGCTACCGTTCCGAGAATACCATCGGCACTGTGATTAACGAGATTCACGAAACTGTTACTGCCGACGGCAGATACGACTACGAGGTAATCTTAGTCAACGACAGCTCGCCGGACGGAGTTTTCGGCAAAATACAGGAGATTTCAAAGCAGAACTCCCGAGTAATCGGCGTTGATCTTGCCAAGAATTTCGGTCAGCATTCCGCGTTAATGGCTGGTTTCAGCTACGTTACCGGCGATATTGTGGTTGGACTTGACGACGACGGACAAACTCCCGCCAACGAAATGTTCAAGCTTATTGATTCTCTCGATGAGAACTACGACCTTGTGTTTGCCGAGTATAAAAACAAGATGCACTCCGGCTTCCGTAACTTTGGAAGCAAGGTTAATGATAAAATGGCTCAGGTGCTCATCGGCAAACCCAAAAAGCTCAAGATTATGAGCTACTTTGCCTGTAAGCGCTATGTTATAGACGAGGTTCTCAGGTACACGAACCCGTACGCTTACATCAGCGGCTTGCTCCTCAGAGCTACCAATAAGGTCAGGAACGTTGAGGTTAATCACAGAGAACGCATCGAGGGAACCTCCGGATATACAATGAAGAAGCTGATGCTCCTCTGGCTCAACGGCTTCACCGCTTTTTCGGTAAAACCGCTTAGAATCGCTACGGTAATCGGTTTCATTACCGCGGCAATCGGCTTCCTGTACGGAGTGTTCGTCATTATAAACAAGATGTTTATCCATCCTACGGCGCCTATGGGCTACAGCTCAACTATGGCGGTAATGCTCTTCCTTGGAGGAATGCTAATGTTGATACTCGGTATGGTCGGCGAATACGTCGGCAGGATTTACCTCAGTATCAACCGCTCACCGCAGTACGTCGTCAGGAGGACTGTCGGCACAGGAGATAAGAGCGATGAAGGATAAGAAAAAATTTGACATAAAGTCGTTTGTTCTGCTGCATGCGATTTTGCTTATGTATTCGTTTTGCAGCGTGTTCTCGAAGCTCGCGTCGGAACAGGAATTTTTGTCTTTTACATTCTTCTTGTTCTACGGACTTGTGCTTTTGGTGCTTGGTCTGTACGCGATTCTCTGGCAACAGGTTCTCAAAAAAATGCCCCTCACCACCGCGTTTTCAAACAAAGCGGTAGTAATAGTGTGGGGAATGATGTGGGGAGCTTTGTTCTTTGCGGAGCAGATAACATGGTATATGATAGTCGGCTCGATTATCATCTTTGCCGGTGTGGTATTGGTGGTGTCGGACTATGAGTAAGGATAGTTTGCAGCTGATTTTTTCGTTTATCTTTGTTGCGTCCGTGCTGGTTTCGTCAATCTCGCAGGTAATGCTGAAGAAAAGCGCCAACAAGGTTTATGACAACGCATTGAAGGAATACCTCAATCCCATGGTAATCACCGCATACGGATTGTTCTTCCTCTCGACTGTAATTACGGTTTTCGCGTACAAATACGTGCCGCTCTCCTCGGGGCCGATTCTCGAAAGCACGGGTTATGTGTTTGTTGCGGTGCTGGGTTACATCTTTCTAAAAGAAAAATTCACATCGAAAAAAGTTATCGGAATGATTCTGATACTTTTAGGAATACTTTTATTTTCCCACGGGGGACAGATATTTTAGTTTTAATTACAGAGGCTGATTATGAAAAAACCAAAGTTTAAGCCAAATAACGCAATCACCGACAAACAATACCGCACCGATAAGATTTACATTTCGGAGTGGGTGCTTGCGGCGACAGTCGGATTGTTGGTTTTTGTTTCATCACAGTATATTGACCTGCGTTCGCTGACCGTCTGGTCAACTAACGTCTGGGACGTTCTCTTTGGCGGCAATTTCAGGGATTTGTATCTCTACAGCTACCAGAACATCCACAACGCTGCTCACCAATACCTCGGCAGTGAGCTTATGTCGCTGCTGCCGCTCTCAATCTGGAATATTCCTATTTGGATAGCGCAGCACTTTTTCCATCATGAAATCTACGACTCGGCGATTATGCTCGGTTATTCCAAGATGTTCTTTGTTGTGCTGTCGGTGCTGATGGTGCTTGTCACCAAAAAGCTCGCGTTCTTTGTTACGCAGGACCACGACAAGAGTATGATAGCGGCGTTCCTGTCCGGAAGCTCGGTGTTCCTTTTCATCTCGGTATGCTTTGCCGGACAGAACGATATTGTAATGATTCTGCCGTCGCTGCTCGCGATTTACGCTTTACTCCGAAATAAGTACAGAGCGTTCTTCGGCTGGTCAATACTTACAATCTCGATAAAACCGTTCTTTATCCTGCCGTTTGTGGCGATACTGATTCTTCACGAGAAGAACATACTGAAAATACTGATCAAGCTTGTTATCGGCGCGTCCGGACTACTGGTGCAAAAGCTTCTGTTTATGGGAGCTCCGATGTACACCGAGTCTATGGAGAACGGACCGTCCAAGCGAATGCTTGAGGAGATGTTCCCCGGTAACTTCTCGACTGCATTCGGCGACATCTCTATTTTTGCGGTAGCGTTGGTGTTGATTTATCTCTACTCTTATACTCGCCCGTTTAATATGGAGTCGCTCGAAAAAGACCCTGTAACCTTTGCAAAGTACGTAGTCTACATCGTAACGCTTACCTACACAAGCTACGTAATGTTCTCTCCGTTCTCATATTACAGAATAGCGGTAATCGTGCCGTTTATCTATATTGTAATGGTTCAGAACAGCAAGATGTACTTCTATAACCTGCTGTTCGACGTTGTGTTCTCGTTCTCGCTTGTCAGCAAGATTATGCTCAGAAATTCCAACATCTTCAAGATAAGGTACGTCAACGACTCTATCCTTGCGAGGAGCTTTGGTTACAACGCAAACCCCGACACTGCCGGATTCTTTGAGGGCGTTGACTCGTATTTGTACGTCACCAACGATTTGATTGAGCACTTGCAGTCGATGTTTACCGGTCTGACGATTGTCTGCGTAGGCTTGCTGCTGTTCTTCAACCGACCCGATAAGGAGACCGAGTTCAAGGTTTCAGGAGAGCGCAACTGCAGGGTTCTTCTGTGGGCTCACGCTCTGATTATCGCTCCGTTTATTCTTATGACAATCTGGCTTTTTGCTAACGCGCCGGAAAAAATCTTTTTCTAAGGAGTAAGCTATGAAAGGTATCATTCTTGCCGGAGGAAGCGGCACACGACTTTATCCGATGACTCAAAATGTATCAAAGCAGCTTTTGCCTGTTTACGATAAACCGCTCATTTACTATCCGCTTTCGATGCTTATGCTCGCGGAAATCAACGAGATCCTTATCATCTCAACAGAGAAGGATACTCCGCTGTATCAGAACCTGCTCGGCGACGGTTCCCGACTCGGAATCAGAATCGAGTATGCGGTTCAAAAGGAACCCAACGGTCTTGCTCAGGCGTTTGTAATCGGCGAGGAATTTATCGGCGACGACAGTGTTTGCCTTGTTTTGGGAGACAATGTGTTCTACGGCAATAACCTGCCTCAGCTTCTGCTCAGAGCAAAGTCAAACGCTCATGGAGCAACTGTGTTCGGCTATCCGGTCAAGAACCCCAAGGATTTTGGAGTTGTAGAGTTCGACGACAACGGGAAGGCTATTTCTATTGAAGAAAAGCCCGAAAACCCAAAATCCGAGTACGCTATCCCGGGACTTTATTTCTACGACAACAAGGTTGTCGAATACGCAAAGTCCATAAAACCCTCCGCCCGCGGAGAGTATGAGATTTCCACAGTCAACAGCATCTACCTTGAAAACGGCGAGCTCAACGTTGTAAAGCTCGGCAGAGGTATTGCCTGGCTTGACACAGGTACTCCCGACGGACTCCTCGGCGCGGCTGAGTTTGTTCAAACTATTCAGTCGATGCAGGGCTTTTACGTAAGTTGTATCGAGGAAATCGCTTGGAGAAAGGGTTTCATCACAACCGGGCAGCTGCGCGCTCTCGGCAAGGAGCTCGAAAAAACAGACTACGGTCAGTACCTTATCAGGCTTGCTGATAAGGGCGTTTAACAAAAAACAACGAGGGGCTGTCGCAAACTTATGTGACTTCATTGTTTTAACACCCTAAGATATATAAAGTTATATCGACTTATAACGACTTATATCGAGATCGTAACGCACTCCCGACAATGAAGTCCCTCGATAAGTAAGTTGTCCGATGATTAACTAATACAATCGAAATCAAGCTCACATCAAAACGGTGTGGGCTTTTTCTTTTGAGTTTAATCGTTGCAAAATGTGCACAATCTTCTCATAAAAAGTTTGTGCACATAACTAAAGTTATTTATGATATAATTTATTTAACAAAAATTGAAACTTTTTCGGATTTTTCGACACTACTATAGTAAAAGGGAATCTTTATATCTATATTATTTTACAATGACATGGAAATAGGTGAATGATAATATGAAAAAACTATTATTCTTATTATTTGTATTTATAATTCTCGAATTAATACTCTGTAGTTGTGATTCAGTCAATAATTCTATATCAAAAACAAACGATAACACCGGAATCTCAATTGAGAATACAAGCCGAAACAACAAACCGGATAAAACGAAAAGTAATCAAACAGGCAACGATATTAAATATACAATTAATAAAAAAACAAAAACACTGATTGTCAGCGGAAAAGGACCTATATATCAACTTAGCTGGGGGATAATCTCATCAAAAAAGCCTGTATTCCCTGTTAGAATTATTATTAATCGTGGAGCTACATTAATTGGCGATTACGCTTTTGATAACGGTTCAAACGGACTGAGTGAAGAAGGAAGGAATGGGCTTGATAAAGTCCAAGAAGTAAAAATCCCAAATACAGTCACTCAAATCGGCAAAGAGGCATTTCATCATTTGATTTCTCTAAATAGCGTTACCATTCCAAATACTGTAACTTGGATTGGCGAAGGAGCTTTTTCAGAGTGTATTTCATTAAAAAAAGTTGAGCTATCTTCACAATTAGAAGAATTACCTAAGGAATCATTCTACCATTGTAAAAGCTTAAAAGAGATAACGATACCAATGTCGGTAAAGGCAATTGCTGATGACGCATTTCTTTTTACTGATAAATTAACCATCAAAGGCTATAAAGGCACTGTCGCCGAGAAGTACGCGAAAGATAACGGGTTTAAATTCGTAGCGTTGAAGAAAAAGTAACAGAAATTCAACGAATAACCAGTGTAATTATCGATTAACTTATAATAATAGAAGTAAAAATGTATTAAATTATTGGAGTATTTACGCAAACAAGTATTACTTAAGTGTTTATTAGGAGTGATTTTATGGCGATAAATAAGTTTATATCAATTATAATGATATCCTTTGTTTTGTTTGCTACCAGTTGCGATAAGCATATCGACTACTCTAACTACAAAAAAGAATATGGGTATAGTGCATATAT
>CADBTV010000034.1 GCA_902797655.1 uncultured Ruminococcus sp. | reverse complement strand
TTCGGTTGGAACTTTTACTTCCACAATCATATCCTGAAGTCCGCGGTTTTCAACCGTAGTCATCAGGTCGTTGGCTACTTTGTTTTCATAGCCGGAATAGGTATGCACAACATACCATCTCAGCGTTCCGTCTGCCATAATGAATCGTCCTTTCTAATTTAATAGTTAAAGGATTTCATCAGGTTGAGGCAGTATTCATTACAAGTCCGAGCAGAGCGTAGAGACCTCTGTCCAAAGCAAAAATGAATAAACCCGCAACAATAATTACTACGAGTACAACCAAAAAGTTGCGTGTAGCGGTTTTTGGGCTGGTCCAAGTGATTTTCTTGATCTCGCCCTTGCACTCTCGAAGGTAATTCCAAACGCGTCTGAAAACGTTCTGCTTCTTTGCGTTTTTCTTGGCAGGTTTTGCTGTAGTCTTTGCTGTCTTAGCAGTCTTGTCAGCCATAGTTACCTCCGTTATTTTGTTTCCTTGTGAAGAGTGTGCTTTCTGCAGAACCTGCAGTACTTGTTCATTTCAAGTCTGTCAGGGCTGTTCTTCTTGTTCTTCATTGTGTTGTAGTTTCGCTGTTTACATTCTGTACAAGCCAAAGTGATTTTAACTCTCATTGACGGCACCTCCCGTAGAATTTACTAAACTCGGTTTAGTAGAGTAGGAATATAATTAGCCTCCCTCAAAGGGTCTGACCCTGCGCCTTACAGCACACAGCAGGACGCAAAAAAATAAGCCCCTTATACGAGGTAATAACATATTACCATACAAGGAGCCTAAAGTCAAGGTTTTTTTGACTGTTTTTTAATTTTTTATTTTTCTTACTGACGAGTCTGGAGCCGCTCTACGATTGACTTCTTCTTTTTCTTGGGTTTTTCGGGCTTAACCTTCTTGCCTTTGAACTTCAAAGCAGCCTTGGAAGCCTTGGAGAGGTCCTCGTCGAGGAACTTCGCAATCTTCTCGTAATCGGACTCGGGCAGAGCGTTGAGAATAACGATAGTGATAATCGAGCGTGTGTCGGCGTCGCCGTTAGCGTACTGAGTGTTGAGAAGCTGGGCGAGCTTTTCGATGTCCTTGTCGGTACCTCTTGCGACATAGTCGTTGACCTTCGGCACAACGCTTGCGCGCATAAAGGTTACTGAGCGGAACGGATAGTAGCAGTCCTCCTCGGTTTTGATTTCCTCCTTGAGCTCGGGGAAAATCGCGACGAAACGCTTTGAAAGAAAAAGCGGATCGGCGTTGCCGTCGTCATCGTTCTTCTTCTTTTTCTTTTTAGTGGCTTTGAGCCTTTTTGCGGCGACAGCTCCGGAGCAGTTATCGACAAAGTCGTTGGCGATTGAATCGGCTTCCTTCTGGGTGTCGTGTTCCGGGTCGAACATCCATGTAGCGAGCACGCGCCAGTTATTGTCGGGGCCGTCCTCGGTCATAGCGCAGTGGCGCATAACCATATGCTGCTTGTCCATAAAGTAAACGATCGAGTAAGCGCTGTTCTCGGAAGTATAGAGAGAAACGAGCTCGTTATCGTTGCCGCTAATCTTTTGCTTGGCAAAGCCCTGGGGCGAGAGAGTTTCCTCAACCTTGAGGCAGATACCTTCAAATACCTTGTTTATATCCAAAATAATCAGTCCTTTTTACGTAGATAGGGTTATTATACAATTATTAAGCGAGTTTGTCAATTAATTATCGCTTACCTTTTTTCTTTCGCGATTATCGCTTGCCTTTTTTCTTGCGCGAATACTTTTTGAACTGCTTCTTCTTTTGGGCGTTCTGTTTCGGCTTGAAATTCTTCGGCGCGGACACAAGGCAGTTTTTGCCGCTGCCGGCAAGGTCGAGCCTGCCGGTCCGCCTCAGCGCTTCGAGCACAAGCTCGCGGTTTTTCGGAACAAAATACTGCATAAGCGCGCGCTGCATTGCCTTTTCGTGCGGATTTTTCGGAATATAAACCTCCTCCAGAGTGTAGGGGTCGAGTCCGGTGTAGAACATAGCGGTCGAGATTGTGCCCGGCGTAGGATAAAAATCCTGCACCTGTTCGGGGTGGATTTTCTCTTTCTTTAAGAATACTGCGAGCGACACCGCGTCCTTGAGCGTACAGCCCGGGTGCGAACTCATCAGGTACGGAACAATGTACTGGTCCTTCCCTGCCCTGCCGGTTGCGCGGTAGAATTTGTCGGAGAATTTTTTGTAAGCTTCGATGTGCGGCTTGCCCATTTTGTCGAGCACAGCCTGTGAGCAATGCTCGGGAGCTACCCTGAGCTGTCCGCTGACGTGGTAACGCACCAGCTCCTCTAAAAATTCTTCGCTCTCGTCGGCGAGCAGATAATCATAGCGTATTCCGCTGCGGATGAACACTCGCTTGATTCCGTCGAGCTTGCGGAGCTTTCGCAGAAGGTTTATGTAGTCGGTGTGGTCGGCGTTGAGATTTTTGCAGGGGCGCGGAGCGAGGCACTTTTTGTTTTTGCAGAGTCCGTGCTCCTTCTGCATATCGCAGGACGGGATTCTGAAATTCGCGGTAGGCCCTCCGACGTCGCTGATATAGCCCTTGAATCGCGGATTTTCGGTAAAGCTCTCTGCTTCCCTGATTACGCTTTCCTCGCTCCTGACGGTCACGGCTCTGCCCTGGTGAAACGCGAGCGAGCAGAAGTTGCACGCTCCGAAGCAGCCGCGGTTGTGCGTTATAGAAAACTCAACCTCGCTGATACCGGGAACTCCGCCGAGCTCCTCATAGCAGGGTGGATAATACCGCTCATACGGAAGCGAGTAAACCCAATCCAGCTGCTCGGTGTTGAGCGGCGGCATCGGCGGATTTTGAATAAGCAAATACTTTCCGTGACGCTGGATAACCTTTCGTCCGCGCACTGCGTCGGCTTCCTCGAGCTCCTTGCGCGCGGCGATTGCGTAGTCGCGCTTGCTCTCGCAAACACGCTCATAGCTCGGCAGGTCAACGGCTGAGCCGGGCGTGTAGTCCTTTGTAGCGATTTTGTAGCAGATACCCTTTATGTCGCGAAGCTCCTCAAGCGGCAGTCCTTCGTTTAGCCTCTTTGCAATTTCAATCGTCTGGAGCTCGCCCATTCCGTAGGTCAGGATGTCGGCGTTGCTGTCGAACAGCACAGACGGCATAACCCTGTCCAGCCAGTAATCATAGTGAGCGAACCGGCGCAGCGAGGCTTCAAGTCCTCCGATTATGACGGGAGTGTCGGGATAAAGCCGCTTTACGATATTGGAATATACAGTCACAGCGCGATCCGGACGCTTGCCTGCTTTACCGCCTGCGGTATAGGCGTCGGTTGAGCGCTTGCGCTTTGCGACTGTATAATGAGCAACCATAGAGTCGATGTTGCCGGCGCTTATCATAAAGCCGAGCCGCGGCTTGCCGAAGCGCGTAAAATCACGGTCGCTTTTCCAGTCCGGCTGAGCGAGAAACGCGACTCTATAGCCCTGCGACTCGAGCACGCGCGTAATTATAGCCGCGCCGAAGGACGGATGGTCAACGTAGCTGTCGCCGCTGATATAGACGAAATCAACGCAGTCCCATCCCCTCTGCTTCACCTCTTCAATTGTCATTGGAAGATATGCCATAACAGGATCCTCTTATTTGGTTATAAGTTAATAGTTAATAGTTAATAGTTAATAGTTGTGGTTGAGCAGATTCTTCTGTGAAAAGCGTTTGTCTCCCGACCATATTAATATTTCGCTTGCGCGAAGCGCATATAAATTCTGTCGGGCAGAGAAGTTGAATAATATATCAAACTATCTGCCCGTCAATCATTCTCAATTCTCAATTCTCAATTCTCAATTGCGTCAATTGTCAATTGATTTAAACTGTCAATTAACAAAACGGGGCGGCATTACGCCGCCCACTCCGGGCGATTATTCATCGCCGAGGTTGTTTCTTCTTTCAAGCCACTCGCTGTAGGTCATAATTACCTCACGCGGCTTTGAGCCCTGGTGAGGGCCTACGATTCCGAGCTGCTCCATATCGTCAATCATTCTGCCTGCTCTCGCGTAGCCGACCTTCATCCTGCGCTGGAGCATCGAGGTGGACGCCTGACCGGCTTCGATTACGATTTTAATTGCTTCCTCCATTTTGCTGTCAACGTCGATTCCGCCTGAGTCGGAGGATGATTTTTCGCCGTTGAGCTCCTCGGCGGCTATGCGCTTAATCTTCTCCTCAATCTCGGCGTTGTACTGAGCCGAGTAGGATTTTTTGACGTAGCTTGTAACTTTGCCGATTTCCTCCTCGGTTGCGTAACAGCCCTGCACACGAATCGGGTTAGGCGCGCCGACCGGCATATACAGCATATCGCCGCGTCCGATAAGCTTCTCGGCGCCGCCGGTGTCGAGGATAATTCGGGAGTCCATATTGGAGCCTACCTTCAGCGCGATACGGCTCGGCACGTTTGATTTGATAAGACCTGTGATGACGTTCGCGGTAGGACGCTGAGTAGCGATTACAAGGTGCATACCGGCTGCTCGGGCGAGCTGAGCGAGTCGGACGATGCTGTCCTCGACCTCGCTCGGAGCGGTCATCATAAGGTCGGCAAGCTCGTCAATCGCAATTACAATTCGCGGAAGCTTTTCCTCCGCAACGGGCAAGCCGTTGATTTCGAGCTTGGGCTGAATCATCTCGCCGTTCTCATCCTCGTAGGGCGGATTGTCAGCCATATATTCAAGATTGGATTCGATAAGCTTGTTGTAGCCCTCGATGTCCTTGCAGTCAAATTCAGCGAAGCGTTTGTAACGGTCCTGCATTTCCGACACAGCCCACGCGAGCGTTCCGGCTGCTTTCTTAGCGTCGGAAACTACCGGAACAAGCAGGTGCGGAATTCCCTTGTACTTTGAGAACTCAACCATCTTAGGGTCGATAAGCACGAGCTTTACCTCGTCGGGATTCGCCTTGTAGAGTATGCTTATTAAAAGCGAGTTAACGCAAACCGATTTACCGGAGCCGGTGGTACCGGCAATGAGCAGGTGAGGCAGCTTCGATATATCGGTTGTGATGATGTTGCCGGCGATGTCCCTGCCGAGCACGCAGGTGAGCTTGCTCTTGCTGTTTTCGAACTCGTCGGAGTCAATCAGCTCGCGAATGCTGACCATACTTACAATTTTATTAGGAACCTCGATTCCGACAGCAGCCTTGCCCGGAATCGGAGCTTCGATACGAATACCGTTAGCCGCGAGGTTGAGGGCGATGTCGTCGGAGAGGTTTGTGATCTTGTTAATCTTCACGCCGGGAGCCGGATGGAGCTCATATCTGGTGACAGACGGGCCGCGCGAGATGTGAGTGATAGAAGCCTTTACGCCGAAGCTTTCGAGGGTTGAGATAAGCTTCTGGGCGTTTGAGCGCATTTCTTCCTCACCGTCCAGACCCGAGTTATCCGCGAGCTTCAACAGCCCGACAGGCGGATATTTATACTCTCCGCGCTGAGTGGATTCGGTTTCCGCGGAAGTCGGAGCGGTTTTCTTGCGAGGTTTGCTCTTGAAGGATACAATCTCGGGCTCGGGAGAATCCTCGGTGTAGTCCTTTTTCGCCGCGTCAACAGCTTCGGTGAAGGCGTCGTTTTCCTTCTTAGTGGTTTTCTTGCGGTCGTCGCCGAGCGAAATATCAATCACGCTGCGGCGTGAGGGGGATTTTTTCCTCTTTTTCCTTGAAGCCTTTCCGTCGAGCGGAATGTCGATTGAGCCGTCATAGGACGAGCTGTTGCCGGTGTAGTCGGTAATCTCGATACCGCTGTCGTACTCGTCATCCTCGTAGGGCGCGTAACGCTCCTCGCGCCTGCGCCTTACGCGCTCGCCGGTACGCTCGTAGACGTCGGAGACTTCTCTGCCAAAGCGCTTGGCGGCTCTGCCGATGTCGTTGAGCGAAACCTTGAAGATAATCAGAATCAAAGCAATCAGCACAACAAGCACTACGCACACAGCCGCAACCTGTCCGAACGCGATGAGAATCGGATAGCCGATTATTCCGCTGAAAAGTCCGCCGCCGGCGTCAAAGTACGACTGCGATTTGAACCCGTCCATAAACAAACTGCCCATAGCGCGCAGAAAATTGCCGTCGAGATAATGACGGCTTTCAGGCCCGAGCAGGTACACTGTGCTTTCCGCGAGGAGCACAATCAAAACGCAGAAGCAGACCTTAGTCTTGAAATGCGCAATGGTTTTCTCGACCGCTGTGATAAACGCAAGATACGCGAAGATTATCGGCATAAGGATGATGCACATTCCGAACAGTCCGTAAAAAACTCCGCGTATAAACGACCAGACGCTCGCTCCCGGAACAAAGACGATCAACACCGAGAGCACCGCCGCAGCGGCGTACAGAATAGCCTCTACCCTGTAGTTGCGCTGACGCGGCTCGGGGCGCGGAGCTTTCTTTGCCTTCGCGCCTGATTTTGAGCGTGTTGAATTTTTCGACTTAGTATTGGTTTTCTTCTTTGTATTAGCCAATTTTACACTTCCAAATTTTTAAGCAATATTACACAAAGCTAACAAATGAGCCTGTTGTAATCTCGTAAACGCTGATGATGGTAACGGTGATACCGGCAAGCAGCGTGTAGATAACAAAAATAATCATCTTGTCGGTTTTCAGCAGCCACTTAAACAGCCAGATCGCAAGGTAGCCGACAACCGCAGCGGCAACAACTCCGCAGAGTACCGCGATGATCGAGTCGCTTGTGAGCATAGAGGCATCGACGTCCTTAATCTCGAGCGCAGCAGCGGCAATAATCGACGGAATAGCGAGGATGAAGGTGTAGTCAAGAGCCGCCTGCTTGTTGATACCGCGCATCTCGCCGACCGCGAGCGTGGTTCCGGAGCGTGAAAGTCCCGGGAAAATCGCCGCAAAGCACTGGCCGATACCTACTACAACAGCGTCAATCACGTTGTAACGGGTCTTGCCCTTGCCCTCGTAGTTGCTGTCGGCGTCCCTAAAATGTCTGCCGGAAGCGGCGCGCTTGTTGCAGAGGTTGCCGACGAACAGAAGCAGGCTCGTCATCAGAAGCGAAAGTCCGACAACGATGAAGTATTTACCCTCCGAGAACAATTCAGCCAAATCCTTGACCTTCATATCTGTACCCGGAATCGGCGCAAAGAGCAAAAACAGCGGAATCAAACCGATTACAAGCATAACGATGAGGTTGCGGTCGGAGTCCATCTGAGACCACTTGAACCTGCCTGTAAAGATGTCTTTTATCAGGCTGAAAAACGCCTTGATAAGCCGCCAGATAAGCTTGTGATAAAAGATTACAACCGCAAGCAGAGTTCCCAAGTGGAGCATAACGTCGAGGAAAATTCCGCCGTCCTCCATACCCATAAGGTGCTTGGCGATGTTGAGATGTCCGCTGCTCGACACAGGCAGAAACTCGGTAAGTCCCTGAACCACGCCGAGGATTACATCCTGAATAATCATTGTAATTAAACTCATATATACCTCCAAAATTTATCGAATAAAAACTATTCGGATTCTTCGTCGTCATTTCCCTTCGAGAAAACCGCAAAGATGATTCCGACCACAGCCAGCGCGGTCGAGCACAGCGCCATAATCAAAGTCACGTTGCCGGTAGTGAACAGAAATCCGCCCGGCATCGGCAGAAACAGCATCGCGAAGCACATCACTATTGCCGCGATCAAGAGCAGCACAACAATCGGAACTATGATTATCATTGCCTTTTGAAATCCTGTGTATTTTTTAGCCTTCATTTTCTTATCCTCACCTTGCTGACGCAAGCAAAAACAATCCCTGTCAAAGCGGCAAGCCCGGAACCTGCTCCGAGGAACACAGTCACAACCTGGTCGTCGCCGAGCGCGGCGTGCGCAATCATAGCGGCAATGAGAGCCGCAAGGCTTACGCCGAAAAGTATCAGCGCCGCGAGATACAGTCTTTTTCTTACTTTCATAATTTCAACCCCTGCGCGATTCTTACGAAGTCGTCCATACTGAGCTTTTCAGCCCTCGCCTGCGGGTTGACTTCACTATTTAATAATAACTCATTTACGACATGTTTTTCAAGTCCTAATGATGAACTTATTGAATTTAGTACAGTTTTTCTTCTTTGAGCGAACGCCGCCTTGACGACAGTGAAGAATTTTTTATCGTCGGCGAGCTTATACGGCGGCTCGCTGTAGACGTCGAGCCTGATTACGGCGGAATCCACCTTTGGAGCCGGCATAAACGAACCGGCGCTGACGTTGAACAAAAGCCCGGGCTTGCAGTAAAAATTCACCGCAGCCGTAACCGCTCCGCCCCGGCGCGAGCCCACCTCGGCGCAAATCCGCTGAGCCGCTTCCTTCTGAACCATAACGGTGATTGAGCTGACCCTCAGCTTGTCCTCGAGCAGCTTCATAATCACCGGCGAGGTTATGTAATACGGAAGATTCGCGCACACAACAACGTCCATATCCGCAAACTCATCGGCTATAAGCCTGTTCAAGTCCAGCTCGAGCACATCGGCGTTGATGACTTTCAGGTTGTCGTACCCTGCGAGGGTTTCGTCAAGCACAGGCAGGAGCCGTTTGTCGATTTCAATTGCGACTACCTTGTCCGCAAGCTCGCACAGCTCCTGAGTCAAAACGCCGATTCCGGGGCCGATTTCGATTACTCCGACCCCTTCTCCTGCTCCGCTGAGCTCCGCCATTCGCGGACACACCGACGGATTAATCAGAAAATTCTGACCCAAGCCCTTTGAAAAACTGAACCCGTGGCGCGAGAGTATCTCTTTAATTGTACCTATATCAGACAGTCTTTTCATAGGGTTCTGAGTCCTTTCGGGTATTTATTCTTGATAGTTGAGCCGGAGGATTTTCCGAAGCCCACAGTAATCCCCTCAACGCAAACGGCGCAGAAGCCTTTCTCCGACTGAACGGAGATTTCCTCGCCGTGGAGGAATTTTTTAATCTCGGCGCTGTCGCAGGAAAAGCTTACGCTGCGTCGGCAGTCGCCGGGTTTCGCGGCTGAAAAAGCGTGGTGACAGGGTTCAATCCTGTTGCGCTTTATCTCGCCGAGCAAAACTCCCTTGCGCAACACGTTTACGCCGCTTAAATCCGGAAGCGCGGCGGTGTCGGCGTAAAGCTTATCTTTATTGACAACCAGCCGTTCGCCGAACGGTCTGTCCACAAAATTGTCGTCGTAAAATTCAACCAAGCCGCTGTCGGTTTTTCCGTTGTTTGGTTTCACAACGGGAGCGCAGGCGCAAGAAGAATTACGCCTTAGCTTTGCGGCAAAGTGACCCTCGCCGCCGTCCATCGGAAAGATTCTGCGAGCGTAGCGGAGAGCAGGTCTGCCGAAGCTTACGCCGCTGTCAATGAGCTCAAAGTCCGGATGCCTGCTTAAAAAGCGAGTGATTACTCCCTCGTTCTCCTCGGTGGAAAAGGTGCAGGTTGAGTACACCATAACTCCGCCCTCTCTGAGCGCCGGCGCGGCTGAGTCGAGAATATGAAGCTGACGCTCGGCGCAGCTTCTGACGTGTTCAACGCTCCATTCGCTCTGCGCGTCGTTTTTGCGGAACATTCCCTCGCCGCTGCACGGAGCGTCAACGAGGATTTTGTCGAAAAATCCCGTGAGCCTCGAACACAAAACATCGGGATGAGAATTTGTTACAACAGCGTTGCGAACTCCCATCCGTTCAATATTCGATAAAAGAATTAAAGCCCTGTTCCTTACAATCTCATTGCACAAGAGAACTCCGTCGCCGCCGAGAGCGGAAGCAATCTGAGTGCTTTTGCCGCCGGGCGCGGCGCAAAGGTCCAGCACACGGTCGCCCCTCTCAACGCCGAGCATAGTCACCGCCGAGGTTGCGGACGGCTCCTGAACATAAAAGGCTCCGGCGTGGTGGAGCGGATGATTGCCCACCGACGCGGCGTTTTCGGGCAGATAGTACCCCTGCTCGCAGAACGGAGTTGGTTTTAACTCATACTCAAAAAGCTGCTTCAGCTTGTCCGCGGAGCATTTGAGGGTGTTTACCCTGAGCCCTTTGATTAAGTTTTCACTCTGGTAATATTTCAGATACTCCCCGAACTCGCTGCCGAGGAGCTCTTCCATTCTTTGTAAAAAAACTTCCATAACGATGTATATACTAAAAATTTCCGCAGATAATATAACCAATCAAGGAGGTGAGTTCAATGAGCAATCAGAACAAGAAGAACCCACAGAACAAGAACCAGCAGAACTGCGGCGACAAGAAAACCCAGAAGCCGCAGAACGACCAGAACAAGAAAAACGAAGAATAACTTTTGCGAGTGGTAAGCCGAGGTTTTCCCAAGGCTTGCCGCTTGTTTTTTGTTAGATGTTAGTAATTAGTTTTTAATTAATATGTAATAGGTAATAGTTGTGGTCGTGTAGATAGATTCATATTTATAATACGTTTGGTTCCCGACCGTGTTTATATTGCGCGAAGCGCATATTAATTCTGTCGGGCAGAGAAGTAGATTTCCACAACAACCTATCTGCTCGTCATTAAATTCTCAATTCTCAATTCTCAATTCTCAATTGATCAGTATCCCAATTCCTCGCCAACGATGATGACCTTGATTCTGTCGATGTGCCTTTGCTGAGCGGACACTACATAGTTACAGCAGATTCTAGCCTTGCTCCTGCAGCCGTCGGGAATCTCCCTGCCGAGCTTGCTGAGCGAGACACACTTGCCGGTTTTTGCGCAGTAGGTGTCGCAATTAAGACGAACGGTATTCGGCGGAGCGGCTTTTTCCTTGACTCTGAGCTCCGCCTCCTCGATGTTCCTGACAATTTTATTGTATCCGCAAACAAGGATAACGCTCTTGGGACCGTAAAGAATCGCGGAAACTCGGTTTGAATTGCCGTCAACATTATAAAGACAGCCGGTCTCGGTAATCGCGTTTGACGAAGCAAAGTACGCGTCCGCGCTGTAGGTGTCGCGATAAACGCGCTCAACCTCCTCGGGAGTGATTCCCTCGCGCGAGCGGTTGAGGTAATTGTACCTGCCGCTCTTGAGCTCGTCGATGATTCCGCACTGCTTCAAGGTCTCGGAGCCGCCGTTCGAGACAGTGTCGCCCTCCTTGATAAGCGTGCGCACAACCGCAAGCACATCCTCCTTTTTCTCAACGAAAAAGGGCTTCATATTATTAGCCTTGAGGTTCTCCATCGTAGTTTCGATTATCTTCATAGTCTCAGCGTTCATTGTTACACTTCCCCTTATACATTTATAACTTTTATTATACTATATATTGGATAATTTTTCAAGGTTCAACAAAAGGAACTCCGAGCGTATCGGCGACGGATTTTGCAAGGTTGCGCGCGATTGCGCCGATATTCTCGCGAATGAAGCGAGCGTCGTCGGGATTATCGTGATACGCAACCTCAATGAGCGCCGACGGAGCGCGTGTAAGCCTGAGCTCTCCGAGTGAGGTTGTCGGAATTGTTCTGACCTTCTCCGGATTGGGATAAAGCTCGGAGTAATTCGTCGCCAAGGTTTCGGCAAAGTCCTGACCCTTTTCGCTGGTCGGGTAATAATAGACCTCCACTCCCCTGTTGCGTCCGGCGTTCGCTTCGCCCGAGGCGTTGGAATGAATCGCGAGGTGCAGGTCATAATTACCCTGATTGCTTTGATTAATCGCCTGGCGCAGCGACATCTCGGGACTGTTGCGTGTAAAGTCAATTCCGCTCGCTCTGAGGTACGGCTCCATAGCGTCGGCGACGAGGTTCATATAATACTCCTCGTTACCGCCGTCAACGTAGGGATTCCACTCCTGAAGCGATGGAGACAGATAAATATTCGGCATAAAACCACCCTTTCATATTATTGATTAACTATATGAGAGAGGGCTTGTCTTTATTCTAAATTAGAAATAAATTCGCAATTTCTTCGCAATTCCAGTGAATAGTTGCACACAATAAAAAAATGCGGTTAGTCTAGTAAAACTGTACAAAAATCTATTTACAAATCTCCATTTAGATGTTATAATAGTGCAAATACTGAAAGGAGAATATTATTATGAAAAAATTTGTTTGTTCCGTATGCGGATATGTTTACGAGGGAGATTCCGCTCCCGAGCAGTGCCCTGTATGTAAGGCTCCGGCTTCAAAGTTCAACGAGGCCAAGGCAGACGCAGATTACGCTACAATGCACATTCTCGGCGAGGCTCAGGGCGTAAGCGAGGATATTATCAAGGATTTACGCGACAACTTCACCGGCGAATGCACTGAGGTTGGTATGTACCTTGCTATGGCAAGAGTAGCAGACCGCGAGGGCTATCCCGAGATTGCCGCAGCTTTTGAGAAATACGGCCTTGAGGAGGCTGTTCACGCAGCTAAGTTTGCAGAGCTCCTCGGCGAGGTTCTCACAGACTCAACCGAGAAAAACCTCAAAATGCGCGCTGACGCTGAAGCAGGCGCTTGCGAGGGTAAGTTCGACCTTGCTAAGAGAGCAAAGGCAGCAGGCCTCGACGCTATCCACGATACAGTCCACGAGATGGCTAAGGACGAAGCTCGCCACGGCGCAGGCTTCGCAGGTCTCTTAAAGAGATATTTCGGCAAGTAATTTTCAGGAGGCAATATGGCTGGTTGGAATCAGGAATCAAGATTCTCAAATGCTTCGGGCGCCGGTTTACCCTATGTTGTTATGCAGGTTACGCTGAAAGAGAAATTTTTCGGCACCGGTTCAGGCAATCTGACAGATCTTGAAAATGTAATTAATGAGCAAGCCGCAAAGGGATACCGCCTTCACAGCATAGCTACCTCTAACGGAGGAAGCAAAGGCTTTGGCGGAGGAGATCGTATCCAGGCTACGCTTATCTTCGAGAGAATGGATATGCGGTAAGCGTTTCTAAGGCTAAAAAACGAGCAGAGTAGGTGCAATATCTACTCTGCTTTATTTTATAAAAATGTTGATAATTATAAAACTTTGTATTATAATTAATTAGAGGAGTTGGTACTATGAGCAACAGAGATTTAGCGATTCAATTAATCAATAATACTCCCGAATACAAACTCGGGCTGGTTGTAGCTTATCTGCAAGGCTTAAACGCCGACGAAGCAATTGACGACGCGTTTTGCGAGCAGCTTGCAGACGATTACGAAAATAGCGACGACAAGGGTAGCTTTATGTCCCTTGAAGAAGCAATGAAGATGTGCGAGGTCAGCTCAGATGCAATACAGAATTGAGATTGACAAACGCGCGGTTAAGTTCATTGCAAAACAGCCATTATCCCAACGCGAACGTTTATTTAAGGCGATTTACAAGCTTCCTTATTCCGGTGATATAAAACCACTGAAGGGGCACGCGGATTACTATCGCTTGCGTGTAGGCGACTATCGTGTAATCTATACAGTAATCAACGAGCTACTGTTAGTAAGAGTAATCGAAATCGGAAACCGCGGCGATATTTACAAATAAATAAAATTGAGCAGAGTAGGTGCTGAATCTACTCTGCTTTTTTGATGTGAAAAAAATACGGGCTATCGCATTATACGACAGCCCCATAATTATTATTTTAATAACTATCATCTACACTCACAAATGAAAGCTTATATTCTTCGTTTGCGTCTAATTCATCAAATAATACATCAACATACTCGGATTCACCATTCTTAATATACTCACAGTACATTTCTTCATTAGCTACCTGAACGCCTTTAGAATCCTTTAATACACATTTTATCTCAAAGCCATCATCTTTATCCAGATTGTTCTTTATCATTTTTACTGAAATTTTTGCTTCTACATAAGCTTTGTCAATCAGAATATCTGTTTTTAACACAATATCTGTTATACTAACTACCGTCTCTTTTTTATCGAAATCAATATAACTTATTTTTTTAGGAAGCTTTGGTTTCTTAATACTTATATCTTTTGTAGGCAAACCAAAAACGCTTATCCTTTGAGTTTTGAAAACAGCTTGCTTATCCGCCGCGCTAACCGATAACTCAACTATTCCTTCATTAGTTGCCGCCGGGGTAATATCTTTAGAATTGATATATAGACCACACAAATACCTTGAACCTTCCCACTGTTTGCTTGAATAATCGGAAAAATCTTTTTCGTCAAAATTGATTGTCTTTTCAAAAAGTTTATTATTCTTTTTATCAGTTATTAATACCTTGGCAGTGCCGTTAGTCGCTATGTATTTTTCTTTACTATCTTTTAACCCAAACGAAACCAAAAACTGATTATCTGTTTCATTAAACTGAGCGTCACAATCAGATAGATATTCGGGTATTACCATACTTACATTACTTATACTCTTGGTTATAGCAGAACACGAAGAGCAGAGAATGATTATCGACAAGAGCATAAAAGAACAAACTGTTTTTTTCAAAATACAACCAACCCTTATAAAAATATTATTCACAGCAGGATAAAATGTAATGGTTAATGACACAAAAGACAAATGAGCAAATTAATACTACCAAAATGGGACAAATCGAAATTGAAAACGACAGCCCGATTTCATTATTTTCTGATTTTCACCTTTTTGGTATTACTCCACTTGCTCCACTTATTGTTCATACAAGCTCTTACCTTAACCTTATAGGTTTTACCCTTTTTTAGCTTTTTGGCTGTATAAGCAGTCTTTTTAGAGGAATATGTTTTGGAGCCGATTTTAACCTGATATTTAGTTGCGTTCTTAACCTTGCTCCATTTAGCGGTGATTTTCTTTCCCTTAACATTCTTTGCGGATTTTAGTTTAGGAGCAGGAATCTTCTTGATTGTGATTGCAACGGTAGAATCCTCCGGACATAAATACCAGTCATTGCCGTCATAATACGACATAGTAGCTATGAGTGTATACTCGCCGGGCTTAACGTTTGCTTTTTTTGCAAGCCATGTAAAAGTAAAGATTTGCTCATCGGCATCACTTTCGTCAAAGTAATCATCCGAGCTTACTACAACTTTACCCTTTGAGTCGTAAATATCTATGAATAATCTTTCGTCATAATACTTGTGGAAAAGGCTCAGCTTTACGTCAATATTGGTTCCTTCATAAGCAGAAATATGAGAAGTGTACGGAACAACCACAGGATAATCAAGGGCATTCGCTACAGTAGAAGTAAGTAATGTTGACATAATTCCGATTAACAAAACAACAAATAATACTATACTGTTTTTCTTTAGCATAAAATCACTCCTTTTGTCATATTATACTCAATATATTGAGCATAGTCAAGAGATTAATTATGATAATCTTTTAATGGTGAGTGCAATGATTTCATACAAGCCTTTTTACAAAACACTGATAAAGAAAAATATAACTGAGTATCATTTAATATATAAAGAAGGAATATCCGCTAACACACTTCACAGGATGAAAAACGGACTCCCGATAACAACCAAAACACTGGATACCCTGTGTTTCATTCTTAACTGCGAAGTCGAGGATATAATTGAACATGATAAAAGCAACTAGGCGGAGCGCAATGCTCCGCTTTTTCTGTCCCCGGGACTGTTTTCTTTTCGCCCTGTTCGATTCCCATCATCCGCTCCAACACGCAAAAACGGCACCCAATAGGGTGCCGGCGTGTTGGAGCGGATGATGGGAATCGAACCCACACGATCAGCTTGGAAGGCTGAAGTTCTACCACTAAACTACATCCGCATATCTGCAACA
>CADBTV010000033.1 GCA_902797655.1 uncultured Ruminococcus sp. | reverse complement strand
TTCAACAGAGGTTAATACAGACGCATCTACAGTCAACTCAAAGGACAACATCAATCAGATGTCTAAGACCTTGGCTGACTTCTCATCCTTCCTCTAATAAAACCTTAGGATTTTACTTCGGGCTGACCCATTGGTCAGCCCGATTTTTTATAAAACGCTTCCTTTTTTGAGTACCCCTTTAAAAAGGGTGCACGTTTTATGAAACCTTTCCTCTCTCGTTCTTTCTTCTTCGCTCAAAAATAACCTTACTCAACTAATCTTCCGAAAAACCACTCCCACCCTGCGACAAATGTCTTTTATTTAACTTGGTATAATCAGTAATACCAAATGATAAAGGATGTCAAATATGGAAGCTCAAAAAATTATCGCCTACAACAAAGAAAACACCAACGCGGTGCGAACCGTTGTCGAGAGCGCGGTGTACTTTTTGCTCGGCGTTGTTATTTGCAGGGGAATTATCTTTTCTGTTCTTGCGCCGTTTGGATGCAGCTTTGTTGCCGCGTGTCCGCGCAAACGGCTGTTTTTCGCTACGCTCGGAACCTCGCTCGGCTATATTATTCTGAAGCCGCACGACGCGTTCAGGTACGTTGCAGTCGCGGTCTCAATCGCGCTTGTGCGCTGGCTTGCGGATGACCTAAAGCCCATAAGCTCCTCGCCGCTGTATATTCCCGGCGCGGCGTTTGTGCCGGTGTTTGCTTCGGGCGCGGTGTTGCTGCTTGTCAGCACAAGCACAATCACAGACTTTTCCGTCGTTACGGCGGAGGCGCTGATTGCGGCAGGAGCGGCGTATTTCATCAACAAGAGCGTTTTTCTCGTGAGCACCGGCAGGCGGCTTGCAACCTATTCGCAATCCGAGCTCGCCGCGCTTGTTATGACCGGCTGCGCGGTTGTGCTTTCGCTGGGCAATATTCAGCTCGAGAACATCTCCCTCGGCAGGATACTTGCAATAATCATCGTCCTGATTTGCGCGCGCTACGGCTCGGTAACAGGCGGCGCGGTTTCGGGAGCGTGCACCGGCGTTGTGTTCGGAATCAGCACCTCCGGGCTTGCGTTCATCAGCGGAAGCTACAGCTTTGGCGGTTTGGTCGGGGGATTGTTTGCTTCGCTCGGAAAGCTCGGCGTTTGCGTGAGCTTTGTTATTTGCAATTCAATTATCCTGCTTACTTGCGCCGAGTCGGAGCTTGTGCTTCCGCTGTTTGTCGAGACAGTAATCGCTTCCACTGCTTTTATGGTTCTGCCGCGCGAGCTTGAGCGCTTTATCACTCCTGTGTTTTTGCCCAAGGAAAGCGGCAGGGGAGAACAGTCGCTGCGCAATTCGGTGGTTATGCGGCTTGACTTTGCTTCTAACGCGCTGAAAAATGTTGAGGGCTGTGTGAACTCGGTCAGTCGCCACCTCAAAAAGCTCTACGCGCCTGACATCGAGCGAGTGTATTCCGCCACCGCAGAGGACGTGTGCTCCAATTGCGGAATGCGCGTGTATTGCTGGGAACGTCAGCGTAACGCTACGCGCGAGGATTTTGCCCGGCTTTCGTCGCCGCTCAGGACTCAGGGCTTTATCGGCGAAAACGACGTGGAGAGCCTTTTCTCAAAAAAGTGCTGCCGTTCGGTTGAGCTCGCGGACAGGATAAATTCGAACTACCGCGATTACCTCGGCGGTATGGAAGCGGCTCAAAGAGTCGGTGAGGTCAGAAGCCTTGTTGCCGGACAGTTTTCGGGCTTGTCGGAAATCCTCGGCGACCTCGCCTCTGAAATCGAGAATTACAAAAGCTACGACCCCGACTCCTCGGCGCGGATTATGGAGTATCTGCATTCCAAATCGCTTATGCCGGTTGAGTGCGGATGTATGATAGATTCAAGCGGCAGAATGTCGGTTGAGATTCAGCTCGCCGGCAGAGCGCGAGTCCGCAAGCAGGAGCTCTGCAAGGATATATCCTCAATTTGCGGCAGGTGCTTTGATACGCCGGTCATCACCGAAATCGGAACCCGTAAGCGAATCGCGCTCAGCGAGGTTCCGGTTTACGATGTCGAGGTTGGGGTTTATCAGCACGTTTACAAAAACAGCAAGCTCTGCGGCGACTGCGTTAACTGCTTTTCCAACGGCTTCGGGGACTTTGTCGCGCTTATCAGCGATGGAATGGGAACCGGCGGAAGAGCTGCGGTTGACAGCAATATGACGGTTTCCGTACTCACAAAGCTGCTCAAAGCCGGACTCAGCGAGGAAAGCGCGATTCGCGTCGTCAATTCCGCGCTGATGGTCAAGAGCGAGGACGAAAGCCTTTCCACAGTCGATTTGCTTAAAGTGAACCTCTTTACCGGCAAATGCTCAATCAGCAAAGCCGGCGCGCCGTACACCTTTATCAAAAAGAACGGTCACATAATCAAAAAAACATCGGCGTCGCTGCCGATTGGAATTCTCGGCGACATCCGATGTTCGGTTGATAAAGCAAAACTTTCGGGAGGAGATGTGGTAGTGATGATTTCGGACGGAGCGGTAACAAGCGACGAAAAATGGCTCGAAAAGCTGATTCGCGACTTTGACGGAACCGGAGCCGACCTTGCGAAGGCGGTGGTTAACGAAGCGATAAAACACCGTAATGACGGTCACGACGACGACATTACGGCGGTTGCGGTAAAACTGATCGAAAACTAAAATCTCAGGCTGTCGCTATTCTGCGGCAGCCTGTTCATTGTTTTCTGATTTTTCTTTTTTGTTTTTGCTGATAAACGAGAACGGGCCTGTCAGCGCGATGACCCCGTAGTAGTTGATTACGCGCCAGATAAGCGCCGCGCTCTTGAGGGTTCCGCGGATGAAGTAGCTGCCGAAGAATACGGTGAAGCCCAGCTCCGCCGCTCCGGACGCGCCCGGAATCGGAACCATACCGCTCATCAGGTTTACGAACGCCTGCGACGAAATAAGCTGAAACGGCGACGCGAAGTCGAACCCGAACGAACGGAAAATAAAGTACGGAATTATAAACAGCGCGATAAACTCGATGAAAGTGAATATAAACGCGATTGTCAGCAGCTTAGGCTTTTTGTAGATGTCCTTGTTGCTGGTGTGGAATTCCTCGAGCTGCTTTTCTACTTCTTTGATTTTCTCGTCAACGTTCTTGACGAATTTGAGCTTGTTGAGGATTTTAGTCAGCAGATTAATCAGCTTGCGCGAAAGCTTTGGCGAAAAGCTGAACAGCAGGAAGATTGCCGTAACGCCGATTTGAGTCGCGAATCCGAACATCAGCAACGGCACAAGCATTGGGATTCGCTTGCTTGACTCCATAATGAACGGAATGTTGCACAGCACAGCTATAAGGCTTATTACCGTCAGCACAACCTGATAAACCATAAACTTTTGAATCAGCCGCGAGGTGCCGTAGCCTATGCTGACCTGACGCGTTGAGTGCATAAGGTAAACCTGCATAGGCTGGCCTCCGGTTGACGACGGAGTTACCGCCGACCAGAAAAGCCCCGTAAACGCTACGCGGACAGAGTCTATAAACTTGAAATTCTTGTAATCATCGTGAATAAAGGCGTAAATTACGATTGCTTCGCAAAGCATAAACACAAGCTGAGCTCCCACCGCAGCGGCAATCCAATACCAGATTACCGTGGTGTCGGAGTGGATTAAATCGTTGAGTCCGTCTTTGCTGAAGAAGAAGTACAGAACTATTCCCAAACAAAGCCCAATCACACAGGCGTTGAATATGTACTTTGGTTTAAAGAACGATTTTTTCATATTTCTCCTTACAAAGTTGCCTTTGTGCTAAATTTCGGCTACGATTCCTGCGTAAATCGGGATGTAGCTCTCGTTGTCTACAATTAAAAATACGAACGGTCGGTTGAGGATAACCTCAGCTTCGGGAGACTTTTTCTTTGCGTCGGAAATCTCCGCCTTGCCCGAGCCCACGCCGGCGGCGTTGATGTCAAGACTAAAGCTCTGCGCGATATTTCCGACTGAGCCGGTAAAGTTGAGCGCGAGGTTTTTGAGGTTGCCCTTTTGGTTGAACAGCTCATACACGCCGCTTTTGTTGAGCGCGTCGTTGAGACTGTCCTCGTATTTTACGGAGAATTGAGGAAGCGAAGCCTTGCAGGTCTTGAACACATTCATCGAGGATGTCACAGCGTGGTATTCGTCGTAGTTCAAATCCCTAATGAATTTGTAGATGTTAATATCCTCGTTCGGGAGCAGGGCTATAAACTTGCACGGGGTGGTTTTGAAGCTCTTTTCAAACCCGGTGCAGCGCTTGCCTTTAAGGAAGAATTCAGTGCTTGTCAGGTATTCCGCGTCAACGGCTCCGTTTTTGCCGTTGAACTTTGCGGTTGAGGTGTCCTGCCTGTCGTAGCCGCTGAGCCATTTGTCGCGCATAAGCGACGTTGACGTTGTTACGATGTCGCAGCTCTCGGAAACAGGTGAGGAGAGTATGGTCTTGACGTTGTTTTTTGTGATTGTCGAGACGTAGTCGTTGATTTTATCGGTACAGTCTTTGTCCGAAAAATCCATTCGGAACATATTAAGCTTGTAGAAATTTGCGTTTTTTTGCAGAAACTGCTGGTTAGGATTGACTCTTTCTCCAAAGAAAAAGTTGTTGTTTATATTCAGGCAGCATCCGTTTTTGGATTTACCGAGCGATTTAAGCCTGCTGAAAAAGTAGGCGTTACAAGCGTTCAGGTCGTCAATTGGCTGATTCTTGCCGGTGAGGTTTTTGATTTCCCTGAGGGTTGTGTCGGACGCTCCGTTTTCAAGCACAGAAAGCTGTCCGTAAAGTCCTGCCGACGCGAGCGCGGTGTTGCCGTCGCTGTTGTACATAGACCTCAGCATCTCAAACGCAAAGTCGGTCGCGTAGGTTTTGTACGAAGTGTACGAGGTCGGCATCTCAGTCTCGCCGTTTTTGAATTTAAACGCGAGGTTCTCGTCCGCCGCGGTGTCCTTCATAAGGTCCTCGCCGGGATTTGCGCTGCCCGAGCAGGAGCAAAGTATTGACGCGCAGAGTAGAACCGCGCACAGGATTAACGATAGCTTTCTCAATTTTGTCAACCTTCTTTTGACGTCAGCTTCTGCATAAGTCCGTAGATTTTTTCGCTTGAATTGCCGCTGAGCGTTTTTTTGCAGTTTTCGCTCATTTCTTTGAGCTTATCGTCGCTTTCGATGATTTCGCCTACAAGCTTGCCGGGATTGTCTTTGAGCAGAACAGCGACTCCGGCGTCTGCGAGGAAGTTGGCGTTGTCCTCTTCCTGACCCGGATACGCGCTGTAAATCGCCATCGGAAGTCTGCATTGCAGGCTCTCGGTTACGGTGAGTCCGCCGGGCTTTGTTATGATTAAATCCGAGCAGTGCATATAATCCTCTACGTTGTTGACAAACATCAAAAGCTTTGTGTTGCGTTTGTCGGCAACTGTCTCAAATTTTTTGAAAAGACTCTTGTTGTTGCCGGTGATGACAATGAACTGACAGTCGCCGGAGTTGTCAGCGATGCTTTTGTATACGTTAAGCACCTCGCTGACGCCGAAGCTGCCTGCCATAAAGAGGATGGTCTTTTTGCTTTCATCGAGCCCCAGCGAGCGTTTGAGCTCAGCCTTATCGGGAGAAGTCATAAACCTTTGAAACACCGGAATTCCGTAAACGTGAATACTGTCCGCGTTAATCGCGTAGCGCTCGCTCATATCGCGGCGCATTGTTTCGACGGAGACGACATAATGGTCAATTCCGTCGGCAAAATACGTGTAGTGAGCCTTGAAGTCGGTAATCAGCGCGATTACCGGAGCGAAAATCTTGCCGTTTGTCTTTAAGTCGCCGAGCATAAGAGTGATAAACGCGTGGCAGCTTATTATCACATCCGGCTCAAAATCCCGAATAACCGGCAGAATGTGCTTGCCTTTTGAGCGGTTAACGCCTTCGCAAAGGTTGTTGAGCGCAGACTTTTTGTCCGAATTCCGGTAAAGTTTACCGTAAAAATTCGGCATCCGTTTTGCAAGTGTGGTGTATCCGCCGCATATAAACTTGTTGTAAAGCTTGCCTGCCTGAGCGATTCCATCTACAATCTTGACGGTGTTCTCAGCAGATACAGACTCAAAGTATTCTTTCATAGCGGAGGCGGCGCGTTTGTGACCTCCTCCGGTTGAGGCAGTAAAAATAAGAATTTTCATTTGACTTTCCTCCGGGCATATATAAGTATTATATAATAATGTAATAAAAAATTCAATACATTTATTAAAGCCTATTGTCAAAAAAGATAAGTTGTATTCAATCGTTCAAGTAATAAAGTGCAAGTTTCACAAATTTGCATTTTTTGTCGAAAAAACTGTTTTTCCCACTTTATTTTTGTCCCGAAATGTTATATTATATAGTATGAATTATAATAGATAATTATGGGCAAAATGGGAGGTGAGTTTCTTGAACGAGTACGGAGATTTCTATACAACATATCCTGAAAAGTATAATCTTGACAATTTCTCGAATCGCTCGGGCAGGAGCAATGCTCCGGCTGAGCGCCGCAAGCGTACCGCCGGAAGCTCAGCTCAACCGCGTTCGCGCAGACCGTCTCCGCGCAAGGCTGCTCCTGCTCCGCGCAAGGCTGTTCCCGCGCCGCAGAAACCGCGCAAGGTCAAAGCCGCAAAGCCCGTAAAACAAAAGCCGGCACGTCCCCCAAAGCGTCCGGCAGCCCGCAGAGTAGCTTCCGGAAACCAGGTTGCCTTCAAGGCTCAAAAACCTCCGATGAAGCGCGGCAAGAAGGCGGCTATCGTGCTTGTCACGTTCATAATCGTCGGCGCTATTCTCGCAGGAGCCGGAATTGTGGGCTACAATATGTATATTGATTACAAGAAGAACCAACCGTTTAGGTTCTCCTCAGGAGTAAAAATCTCGGGAATCGAGGTCGGCTCGCTTTCCTACGACGAAGCCAAAAAGAAGGTCAAGAAAGAGTCGATGAGCCTGGTGAAGAATATTTCAATCAAGGTTACGGCGCACGATGTGACCAAGACTTACTCCAAAAAGGACTTTAAGTATAACTTCGATTACGACAAAGCTCTCAAAAAAGCGAAGGTCTACAGCCTTAAAGAGCAGGGAATATACGAATCAAAGAAATCCAAATCGAACGCTACCGACGAGACTCAGTTCACCACGATGGAAAATCCTGACTTTAAGCTCAGCTACTCGGTTGACGATGAGTCGGTTGAGGAACAGGTCAAGAAGCTCGCGCTCAACGTGAACCGCGACCCCGAGGACGCAAAGGTTTCCGAGTTCCGCCCGTTCAGCGCCGACAGGTTTACATATCAGCGCGGCAAGAACGGTTACGTGCTCGACAAAGACGACCTCACCTCGAGAATTATCAAGTTTTTCAGCACCAAAAAGAAAAAAGCGGCAATTCAGGCTGAGGTAGAAACCGTCAAGCCCGACATCTCTGTCGAGGACTTGCAAAACAATATAGTCGGACTCTCAACCGTTTCGTCGGTTTCAAACAACACCGACGCAGGAACTCACAATATGGCTGTCGCGCTCAAGGCGTGCAACGGCTCTGTGATTGAACCCGGAGCAATCTGGTCGTTTAACGACTGCACCGGCGACTCCAACGACGCAAAGAACGGCTACAAAAAAGCCACCGTAATCTCGGAGAAAAAGCTCGAGCAGGGCGTAGGCGGCGGAATCTGCCAGGCGAGCACAGCGATTTTCCAGGCAGGCGTGATGGCGAATATGGACATAGTGAACCGCCACAATCACTACTGGGCTTCGGGCTACGCTTTAGCCGGTGAGGACGCAACCATCGACTACCCGAACCTTGACCTCAAAATGAGGAACACAACCAATTATCAGATGTTTATTGAGAGCCAAATGGTCGGCAAAACGCTGACCGTCAATATCTGGGGCTACCAGGATCCGAGCTTTGACAACGTGCGTCTCAGATCGGAGAACTACGATATTACAAAGGGTCAGTTCTTCCGCACAAGAACCTACAGAACTCTCTACAAGGATCACAAGGTCGTGTCCGACGACGTAATCTGCACCTCGTATTACAGCCTGACCGAAAAACACACAGTCAGAACCGAGGACAGCGGAACCTTCAGAACCAAGGTCAACGGCGTTGTTGTGTATGAAACCAGCCCGGCAACCGAAGCTGAGAACACAACAAGCGGCGCCTCAGCCTCCGAGTAAAATCCATAAGAATCAAAGGCACCGATTGCGGTGCCTTTTTCACTTTATAGGAAACTGATTTGAAATGTGCAATATATAAATATGGCAGATTTACTGATAATTGCAATAGCATAAACTCCTATAAAGCAAAAAACAATTTATATTCTCCGCTCAGTTGCGCGCGCTTTCTTGATTCTCAAAAAGTCGCAGGGAAATTTGTTTATTTTGCCTAACAAAATAGCATTATGCACAAATATGCGTATGTGAATTTGTACGGGTTGAGAGTAGATAATTTCGTTTTTTCTATTGTGCAAAACCTACAAAAATGTTATACTTTAAAAGTAAATTGTCTGCGATTTATGATAAAGTAATTAATTCCATAATGAAAGGATTGTATTATTTTGAAACAATATAACGCGAAAAACATACTCAACATCGCGCTTGCAGGTCATTCCGGCTGCGGAAAAACCTCAGTTGCCGAGTCTATGCTCTATCTTGCAAAGGCTTCCGACCGTCTCGGAAAGGTTGCCGACGGCAACACAGTGCTCGACTTTGACTCAGAGGAAATCAAGCGCCAGGCTTCTCTTATGACAGCAGTCGCTCCTATCGAGTGGAAGAACACTAAAATCAACCTGATCGACACCCCTGGTCTCTTTGATTTTGAGGGCGGCGTTGCCGAGGGTATGCGCGCCGCGGATTCGGCTCTTATCGTTGTTTCCGGTAAGGACGGCGTAGACGTCGGCACCGAGAAAGCCGTCAAGGCTGCGCAGAAGCAGGGTATCGCCAAGGTGTTCTTTGTAAACGGCGTATGCGATGAGAACGCTCGCTTCTACCGCGTATTCGAGGACCTAAAGGCTACCTTCGGTCCTGCGGTTTGTCCTGTTGTTGTTCCGTTTATCGAGAACGGCAAGGCTGAGGTTTACGTTAACCTCTTTGAGTACCGTGCTTACAGATACGACAAAAACGGCGTTGCTACTCCTACAGATATGCCTGACCTCGGCGA
Source organism: uncultured Ruminococcus sp. (assembly GCA_902797655.1). Classification (GTDB taxonomy): domain Bacteria; phylum Bacillota; class Clostridia; order Oscillospirales; family Acutalibacteraceae; genus Ruminococcoides. Next base: position 11,709 of record CADBTV010000033.1, on the reverse strand, counting down.
CCGTCTTGAAGGTCTGAGGGAAGCTATCAAGGAAGCTGTTGCCGAGACCTCCGAGGAAATGCTCGACAAGTTCCTCGAGGGCGAGGAGTTCACTCCCGAGGAAATCGCTGTCGGCGTATCTCAGGGCGTTAAGGACGGCTCAATCTGCCCGGTATTCTGCGGCGACGCTCACAACACATTCGCGTTTGATATGTTCCTCAATTCACTTATTTGGCTTGCTCCAAAGGCTGATACACACGACGAAATCGCTGTTGACATCAACGGCGAGCCTGTTGATATTGCTGTATCAATCGACGGCGCTGCTGCCGGCATTGTTTTCAAGACCGTAAGCGACCCGTTCGTAGGCAAGCTCTCATACATCAAGGTAGTATCGGGCAAGATTTCGTCCGATGTTCCGGTTATCAATATGCGTACAGGCGAGCCTGTTCGTATTACAAAGGTTCTTACCGTCCGCGGTAAGAAGCAGGAGGACGCTCAGTTCATCGGCGCCGGCGACATCGGCGCAATCCCTAAGCTCAACGACGTCAAGACCGGCGACACACTCTGTTCTCCGCTCAGAAAAATCACACTCGAGGGAATTGACTACCCTGTTTCTTCCTATGCTAGGGCAATTAAACCAAAGACCAAGGGTGACGAGGACAAAGTCGCTCAGGCGGTTAAAAAGGTTATGGAGGAGGATCCTTCGATCAGGTACTTCCACAACCACGAGACTCACGAAATGATTATCTACGGACTCGGCGAGCAGCACCTCGATGTAGTTGTCTCCAAGATTAAGAGCAAGTACAACGTTGACGCAGTGCTCGAAACTCCGAAGGTTGCTTACCGCGAGACTATCCGCAAGTCTGTAAAGGTTCAGGGTCGTCACAAGAAGCAGTCCGGCGGTCACGGCCAGTTCGGTGACGTTTGGATTGAGTTCTCTCCCTGCGACAGCGATTCGCTCGAGTTCACCGAGAGCATCGTCGGCGGAGCAGTTCCGAAGGGCTTCTTCCCGGCTGTTGAAAAGGGACTCAGAGAAGCTATCCTCAAGGGTCCTCTCGCAGGATACCCGATGGTCGGCATCAAGGCTAACCTCTATGACGGCTCATATCACCCGGTTGACAGCTCCGAGATGAGCTTCAAGATGGCGGCTATGATTGCGTACAAGAACGGTATGCCCAACGCTCAGCCTACTCTGCTCGAGCCAATCGGCGCGCTTGCCGCAACTGTTCCCGATGACCACATGGGCGACGTAATGGGCGAGGTTAACAAGCGCAGAGGCCGGGTAACAGGTATGAATCCTGCCGAGGAAAAGGGTATGCAAATTGTTGAAGCCGAGGTTCCGGTTGCCGAGATGGATGATTTTGCAACCTTCATCCGCCAGTGCACTCAGGGCAGAGGCAGCTACACATTTGAGTTTGTACGCTATGAGGACACACCTGCGAACGTAGCGCAGAAGGTTATCGCCGCAGCTCAGACCGAGTAAGGCGTATATGAATTAATAGGTAAACGGATGGGACTGTCTCAGAGAGGCAGTCCCTTTTTACATTCTACAAAACGTGCTTTCTTTGTGTTCACAATTTACCAAAACCTCCATATGATGTAATGTTAAGTAAGAAACATTCTTACAATAAATATTGGAGGTAATACTTATGCCTGATGTTTCTGTTAATTCAGCGCAAAATCAGAACAGCGATCAGTCAATCTGTATTGACGCCGACCGTGTGTATGATTCCTGCGGCGACAAGGATTGTTTATCGGAAATGCGCGTTTTCTTTACCGAAGCAAACCAGCAGATTATCAACTCTGCCGTTTCGGTCAGAATCCGCGAAGCTAATATCATCAATACCGTTGTAAATGTTGAGCCTGTGACATATCACTGCGGCTTTTACTCGGTTGATATGACATTCTATTTTGAGATTGTGCTCGACGTGTTCACCAGCGACGGCTCAGTTCCTACCACCGTCAGCGGACTGTCTGTGTTCGCAAAGCGCGTAATTCTCTACGGCGGAAGCGGCAACGTTGCCGTATTTACAAGCGAGCCCGACAGCACCTGCGTCGATCCCGACGAGCAAAGTCTCCCGACCGCAAAGGTTCAGGTTGCTCAGCCGATGGCGCTTACAGCCTGCCTGACCGAGTGCTGCAGCCCTTGTATGCCCAGCGCGGCAATTCCCGAGTGCGTGAGCGCGTACTTCGGCGGTACAATCGTTCCCTCGCAGGCGCGTTCGGTTCTCGCGACAATCGGCGTGTTCACAATCGTTCAGCTAAAGCGAACCGTCCAGATGCTTATCCCGGCTTTCGACTTCTGCGTTCCCGATAAGGAGTGTGTAACCTCAACGGATAACCCCTGCGATATGTTCTCAAAGGTTGACTTCCCGGTTGAGCAGTTCTTCCCGCCCAATCTCGCGGATATTGACCCCGACAACATCGAAACAAATTGCGGTTGCTGACAAAACAAAAACGGCTCACTTTGTGGGCCGTTTTTCACCTTACGTTTATGTAAAAATTATATGAAAACCTCGTCATAACTATTGACTTTTTGTTGTAAATATCCTATAGTATATGTATAACCACGAAACACGAGGACAAAAAATGAACATACTATACCTGCTCAAAATCAAGAGCGATTTGTCATACATCTACGACCACAACACCCTGCGGCAGGGAATTGAAAAAATGCGAAGCCACAGCTATACCGCGATTCCCGTAATCAACCGCGAGGGCGATTACGTCGGCACAGTCACCGAGGGCGACTTTTTGTGGCATATTCTGCGCTATGGCGAGGGCAGCCTGAAGGCGCAGGAGGTGTACAAGGTCGGCGATATTGTTCGCGATGATTTTATGCCGCCGGTAACTATCAGCGCGACTGACGACGAGCTGATCGAAATGGCGACCAGGCAGAACTTTGTCCCTGTTGTTGACGACAGAAACAAGTTTATCGGAATCGTCACCAGACAGGACATCATACGGTTTTTTATCACAAATAAACAAAGTCAAAAAGGAAGCTGAAAACCCAGCTTCCTTTTTTTCGCCAAAAAAATTTCATTTTATTTGGGTTTATCCCAACTATTGACACAGAGCCAAAAAAACAGACCCGGAAAAACCGAGCCTGTTGAAATGTTTTATAAGATTAGCAGAAGAATACGTCCATTTCCTTCTCTTCGCCGTCTGCTACGAAGTAAGCCTTGCTCTCCTCGGGCTTGAGATATACTGTGATGTCTTTAGCAGCCTTACCGTTTGAAAGCTTAACGTTCTTAACAACTTCGTCGATAGAAACCTGAACTCCGCCGAACTCAACGAAAACTTCTACGTTTGTCTTTGTAGCAGCAGCCTTCTTTGTTGTAGTTGTCTTTTTAGCGGCAGTCTTCTTTGCAGGAGTCTTTTTAGCGGCAGCCTTAGTAGCTGTCTTTTTCTCCTCAGCGGCCTTTGTAGCTGTCTTTGTAGCAGCCTTCTTAGTAGCTGTCTTTTTCTCAGCTGTCTTAGTTGTCTTAGCAGCAGCCTTAGTAGCAGTCTTTTTTGCAGCTGTTGCGGTTTCCTTCTTTGCTTCTGCTGTAGTTTCAGCCTTTTTAGTTGTTGCCATAATAAATGACCTCCTCATAAAAAATATGAAATATATACAATGTAAGCATATTTCTGTTTACAACGTTTATTATACATCATCTTTTTTAAAAGTCAACGAATTTGCAAAACTTTGTAACTTTGTACAAATTGCACAATTGTAAAATGCCTTTTTATATAATTATCACAATAGAAAAATGCCTTTTCTTCGCATAAAACCTGACTTTGTGAGAGATTTATCAATTGTAACATTTTTGCTATTGTAATTCTCCTTACTAATTGGTATAATTATATTCGTAGTATTGGGTCTACATATCAGAAATTGTTTCGGAGTGAATATGCTTAACAATATTTTTATTGTCGCGGGGCAGGTTGCGATTTTGTTTATACTGATTGCGGTCGGTTTTGTTTGCGGCAAGACAAAGCTTATGGCAGGCGGCAGCGCAAAGATTCTAACGGATGTGGTGCTTTACATCGCGACACCCTGCGTTATGATTCAGGCGTTCCAGCGCGTCAAGTTCAGCCCGGAGCTCATTCTGAACTTGGGCATATCGGCTGTGTGCGCTGTGCTCATTCAGGCGCTTACGATTTTTGTGGTACGTCTTGTATTTCGTAATAAAAACGAAAGCCGGCGCAAGGTTATGCAGTTTGCCGTGATTTTCTCAAACTGCGGTTTTATGTCGCTCCCGTTGCAGCAGGCAATACTCGGCGACAACGGCGTGTTTTACGGCTCGGTGTTCGTCGCTGTTTTTAACATTCTGGTCTGGAGCTACGGACTTGTGGATATGAGCGGCGACAAGAAGAACCTCACGCTCAAGCGAATTGTGCTTAACCCCGGTGTTTTGGGAGCGTTCTTCGCGTGCTTGTTTTTCTTCCTGCAGGTCTCGCTGCCGGAGATTATCCTGACTCCGATAAGCTACCTCGCCGGACTCAACACTCCGGTACCTATGCTTGTTATAGGCTACCATCTTTCCCAGGTGAATTTCCTCAAAGCGCTCCGCGACCCCGGCGTATACGCGGTGTCAGCGTTAAGGCTGATTGCTGTGCCGTGCGTGTCGCTGCTTTTGATGTCGCTTTGCGGAGTAAGCGGAGATATTCTCATCTCCTGCACAATTGCCGCTTCGGCTCCTGTCGCGGCTACAACTACTATGTTTGCTACTAAGTTTGACAGAGACGTTGACCTTTCGGTCGGACTTGTGTCTGTCACTACAGTTTTCTCAATAGTGACAATGCCGGTTATCATCGCGCTGTCACAGACTATATAGAGGTTACACAATGGCGAGACTTCCACGTCAAAAGCAGAAGCTTCTGTACATACAAAAGATTCTTCTCGAAAAAACCGACGAAGAACACGGGCTCACTGTGAATGAAATCATCAGCGAGCTTAATTCGTACGGAATAAATGCCGAGAGAAAAAGCATCTACGGTGACCTGCGTCTGCTGGAAGCATACGGCCTTGACATTTGCAGCGAAAAAAGCAAGACGGTTCGCTATTATATCGGCGAGAGGGATTTCCAGATTTCGGAGTTGAAGCTGCTTGTTGACGCAATTCAGAGTTCCAAATTCATCACCGAGAAAAAGAGCCTTGAGCTTATAAAAAAGGTCGAAGGCCTCGCGAGCGAGAACGAAGCCCGGCTTTTGCAGAATCAGGTCGTAATTTCGAACCGCGTGAAAACCTCTAACGAAAAGATTTACTACAGCGTTGACAGACTCCACGACGCAATCAGCAAGAACCGCGCGGTTGAGTTTTATTACAACCGCTGGGTGCTTGATCCCGGCTCTGTTGAAAAGGTGAAGCTTCAGCGCAGGCGGAACGGCGCGCTCTACAAGGTCAGCCCGTGGGCGCTTTGTTGGGATGACGAGAACTACTACCTCGTCGCCTATGACGAGAACTCAAAGCAGATTCGCCACTACAGAGTAGACAAAATGGAACAGATCAACGTCACCGAGCGAAAGCGAGAGGGCAGGGAGCTTTTTGAAAAGCTCAATATGGCTGATTACGCAAAGTCAACCTTCTCGATGTTTGCCGGCGAGCCGACATCGGTTGACTTATCTGTAAAAAATGATTTTATCGGAATAATTGCCGACCGATTCGGCAAGGATGTCTTTATAATAAATGACGAAAAACACGCCGGCCGATTCATTGTTAAGGTCAACGTGAATTTAAGTGAGCAGTTTTTCGGATGGCTTTTCGCACTGGGCGACGGTGCTTGCATTGTTGCGCCCGAGGAAGCGCGCGTGAAGTTTTTGAGCCATCTGGAAAAGGTTGCCGCTCAGTATGAGGAGGTGAGAGAATGATATGTCCACGATGCGGAAAAGAAATTGATGACTCCGAGACGCTGTGTCCCTTTTGTTTGCAGGAAATCGACAAGAACGTAGAGTTCAATGACTTCCGCAAGGACGGCTTTGTACAGATTCAGGCAAAGGACGGAGTCGAGAAAATTGAGCCGATAAGCGAAGCGCCTAAGTATTTCAAAATCGCCGAGCTCAATATTTTTGTCATAGCTGTTGTATACATTCTCTTAATCTCGTTATTCACTATCTTCGCTTTCCGTTTTATACAAAAGACTACGGTGAGTGTTGTAACTCCTTATATTCCCAAACCCACTGTCGTTTCAACACCTGACGAAACCGAGCCGGTTACGTCGGCTAACGAGGTAAAGAGCTACTCCATCAAGGACTTGTACGGAAGCTGGTGCTTTGAAAGCGACAAGGATAAAACCGATATTCCAATCAATTACTATACGTTTGACAAGAGCGGAATAGTCCTGCAGAACTACGGCAGCGTAGCTGTCAAGGGCAAGTTCAGGGATATTTCCGACGACGAGGAGCACAGGGTTTACCTCAATATCCAGTCGGGCTTCAACGGAGCGTACCTCTTTGTATATTCCGGAAACAAGAAGGACGGATTTGTTTTGGAGCTTATTGACGAAAAAGCCAACTCCGTGTACCGTCTTGTTAAAGCGAAAGCAAAGAGCTGGAACGTAAAGGCTCCCAAGAAGAATAAAATTGACAAGACCCTCGTCGGCAAATGGCTCACCGAGGATAAGAAGAAAGGCTATGTCTTTACTTCATCCGGAAGCTTTAAGCGAACTACCGGAAATATGACTACGAGGGGCGCGTGGTCGGTCAACGATAAGAACAAGATTACCGTCAAGTATATCAAGGAAGCTCTAACCGAACGCGATATTCCCTACCAAAAAACAAAGGATAAAAAGATTATTATTATCAACAACGTAGAATATCGGAAGTCATAGTCCGTTTTATGGGACACCAAATCCTTTATAATGTAATTAAAGACATTATAAAGGAGGAGCCGAGATGCTCAATTTTTGTGTATTTACTTTTATAGCTTACGCTGTAACCGCAATAGTCAGGATGTTATTCTACAACAACGGAAATGGGGCGAGGAGCTTTGCGCAACCTGTTCATAATCAACCGCCACGCAGGAAAAAAGAACTCGTGGAAAACCGTCTCAGAACAGCTTCAAAGCCTGAACCCTCCAAACCTAACGGTAAAATATACGAGCTGCCGAGGCGACGCTACCGTGATTGCGCGTGAGTTTGTGCGCAACAGCAGCGACTTTGTCCGCGTTTTTGCCTGCGGCGGCGACGGTACAATCAACGAGGTTGTCAAAGGCGTTTTTGACCTTGACAACTGCGCTGTAGCTCCTGTGCCGATTGGCAGCGGCAACGATTTTATCCGCAGCTTTCCCTACGAGAAAGAGGAATTCCTCGACATTAAGCGTCTCCTCAGCGGAAATATCTGCGAGATTGACCTGCTCAAATGCGGCGAGTATCTGAGTGATAACTCAATCACAATCGGATTTGACTGCGCAGTGGCGAAGAACGTCGATAAATTTAAGCACAGAAAGCTCATCACTCCCGGCCTGGCGTATAAGCTCTCGATTTTCTATTGCCTTTTAACCGGCAGGAAGCACAACTTCCGCATCAAAATCGACGGCAGGGAGGTAGAGCACAAAGGCACTTACCTGCTCTCGGTCTGCGCCAAGGGCAAGTATTACGGCGGCGGAATTAAGTGCTCGCCGAAAGCCGACAACAGCGATTCCCTGATTGATTTTATGTATATCCCGACCGTCGGCGTGCTGAAATTTGTGTCGCTCTTATCCACCTTCATCAAGGGTGAGCACATTGATAACCCAAAGCTTGATTTTGTCGAGCACACAAAGTGTAAAACCATCGAGTACATAAGCGACTCACCGATGGAAATCGGAGTTGACGGAGAGATTGTCACCGTCAAGCGCGCGGAGATTACTGTCCTGCCTAAATCCGTAAAAATGATAATGCCTAATTAAACAGACGAGCCCCCGGCGGCTCGTCTTTACTTTAGCGGATAATTGTGATACAATAAAATTTGGTGATTAGATGAGATATTATAAGCGTTTACCGCTCGAGGGTATGAGCAATTGCCGTGACCTCGGCGGCTATCCGACAAAATACGGAAAAATAACCAACTACGGAGTTTTTGTGCGCAGCGAGGCTCCCGTAGATGTAACTCAGAGGGATATAGATTTTCTCAAAAGATACGGTATCGTGAAGTCCCTCGATTTCCGCGGCGAAAACGACATCAAAACGTTTCCCAGCCGACTCAACACCGACGGGATTGAGTACATCCATATGCCGATGTACGGCAGAGAGGACGCGCAGAACCTTGCCAAAATGGGCAAGGACCCCTCGAGACTTTTCTCCGGTTGGGGAAAAACCTACATCAAATGGCTCGAAACCTACAAGGGCTGGCTGCGCGATATATTCGGGCATTTTGCGAACACAAAGGGGATTGTTCAGTACAACTGCAACGCAGGTAAGGACAGAACCGGAGTTCCCAGCGCGCTTGTCCTCGCGCTTTGCGGTGTTGAGCTCAGCGACATCGCCTTTGACTACTGCATTAGCCGCGCAATGCTCAAGCCAAGATTCAAGTATATCCAGAAGCAGTGGAGCGATTACCTGAAGAACGACGAGGGCAAGCTCCTCATCAACCATCCGTTCCTCTTTACTCCGCGCGAGGCGATGTACCAGATGTTCCGTTACATCAATTCCGAGTACAAAAACGCCGAGAACTACCTGCTCAGTTGCGGCGTAACGGAGCGCGAGATTTACGAGATAAAACGAAAACTAATCGGAGACTAATACCTAATAAAAAGCGGACAATCTTTGCGGTCTGTTTTCTGCAAAATATAAGTCTGCTTCCTATCAGAAGTTAGTATAAAAGGCTGGCCCATCGGGTCAGCCTTCCTTGCTTTATAGGAAACTGCTTTAAAAAATATGGCAGATTTACTGATAATTGCAATAGCATAAACTCCTATAAAGCAAAAAAATTTATATTCTTTCGGTGAAGTTTGTCTCGATAATCCGCGGACAATCCTTTGGCGAATAGACAAATTTGTCGATGTGACCGGAGCGGATAAAGTAATCCGGCTTGTCAATATCGCCGCGCGAGTCAAACGCGTCAATGATAATCAGCTTGATTTTCATTTTGCGTTCAATAATGCTCTTGATGTACACGCTCACGCGCATACCCTCTTTAATATCCGGGTGAGTTTCGGCAAGTCCGGCAAGGTTCGGAGCAAGCTCAACGAACGCTCCGTAGCTCTCAACGCTGCGCACGATTCCCGTCACAGTCTCGCCCTGCGAAAACCTCGCCGCGTTCTGCTGCCAGGTTCCGAGCAGCTCCTTGTGGCTCAGACTGATTCTGCCGTTTTCAATAGATTTGATAACCGCTTTGATGTTCATTCCGCATTCAAAGCGCTCCCTCGGGTGCTCAATCCTCGAAATCGAAATTGTGTCAATCGGCATTAGCGCGACTATTCCGCAGCCTATATCCGCGAACACTCCGAAGTTTTCCAGCCTGCTGACCTTGGCGTCAACAACGTCGCCGGGAATCAGCGTGTCGATGTAGTTGTCGCAGCAGATTCGCTGCGCCTTCTCACGCGAGAGAATCGCCAGCGGCTCGCCGTTTTCGTCGGTGACAATCTTGCTTACTACAAAGCACACAGGGCGGTTAACGCGCGATATAATTGCAATATCGCGCACAGTGCCCTCACGTATTCCGATAGCGCCCTCCTCGCGAGGGATTACAGCCTTCATTCCTCCGAGATTCAGGCGCAGGTTGTGCTCGCGGTCGCACAGCTGAGCCTTTGCTTCAAGGATTTTCTGCTTTGCCATAGCCTCGCGCAGCTTTTCGGGATTGTTTATGTATTGCTTGTTTTCCTCGGTATTTATCAGTTCGCCTTCCGGGTAAAAATATGGCATTTCAATTCCTCCGTTTCATCTCAATAATATGTTGCGAATGAAGCGTTTATTACTATTGCATTTTGCTTAAATTTGTAATAAAATAAAAAGGTAGATTGTTTTTGAGAAAGGAAGGCTTAAAATGAACCTTAAAAAAATAATATCCGCAGTTCTTGCCGCGGCTGTAATTACATCCTCGGCAGTTGCGATGACCGCCTGCGGCGACAAGAAAACCGATACAAAAACCACAAGCTCGGCTGCAACAACCTCGGCAGCTTCCGACAAGAGCGTCAGCCCTGCGGTTGACGACCTCAAAAAGTCGGGGATCGACCTCTCGAAGTGCGACCTCAATCCTCAGATTACTTACGCCGAAAACGAGAAGTACGGCTTCCAGCTTGACAAGCCCCAGAAGGGCGAGGACATCGCCGTAATTCATACCACTAAGGGCGACATCACCCTCCGTCTTTTCGCTCAGTACGCGCCGAAAACGGTCGAGAACTTTATCAATCTCGCCAAGGACGGCAAGTATAACGACGTTATCTTCCACCGCGTTATCGACAACTTTATGATTCAGACCGGCGACTACGAGAACCAGAACGGTACCGGCGGCACAAGCTCCTTTGGCTCGGCGTTTGAGGATGAGTTCTGCGACAAGCTCAACAACATCCGCGGCTCCGTTGCTATGGCTAACAGCGGTCAGGACACAAACGGAAGCCAGTTCTTTATCAACCAGAACCCTGCCGATAATTTTAAAAAGAACGGCGGCTTTGAGCAGATGAAAAAGAACTGGGAGAGTGTAAAGTCTCAGATTAAGCAGTACGCTACCGACTCCGCGACAATTCCGCAGATTCTCAAATACTTCGGCACCTCCTGCTACGACGCCGACGTAGTTCCCGAGCAGATTCAGGCTCTCTACAACGAGAACGGCGGCAACCCGTCTCTCGACGGCGCCTACAACGCCGGCGACGCCGGACACACAGTTTTCGGCCAGGTTATCGACGGAATGAAGGTAGTTGACAAAATCGCCGCCGCCAAAACCGACGAAAGCGATAAGCCGAAAAAGGACATCAAAATCAAGAGCATAGAGATTAAGGAATACAAGGGCTAAAGCTATGAGCAAACCGATTATTGCGATAATGTACGACTTCGACAAAACTCTCTGTACCAAGGATATGCAGAACTACCGCTTTATCCCGAGTATGGGGATAAAGGTCAGCGAGTTCTGGGATTTTACCAACGACGTCCAGCAGACAGAAAAAATGGACTCAGTCCTCGCGTATATGTACGCCGCAATAAAAATCTCGCGTGAAAAAAACATTCCCCTCAAGCGCGAGCGGCTCGAGGAGAACGGCAAGGGTATTGAGTTTTTTCCCGGAGTTACCGACTGGTTTGAGAGGATTAATAAATTCGGAGAGGAACAGGGAGCTGTTATCGAGCATTACGTCATTTCCTCCGGAATGAAGGAGATTATCGACGGTACCGTAATCAGCGGCGAGTTCAAGAACATCTTCGCCTGCGAGTATCTCTACGACAACGACGGCATTGCCGTCTGGCCTAAAACCGCCGTTAATTATACTAACAAAACTCAGTTTATCTACCGAATCAACAAGGGCGTGCTCGACGTTTCCAACGATTTTGACCTCAACCGCTCAATGCCTGACGACAGCAAGCGAATCCCCTTCACCAATATGATTTACATTGGCGACGGACTCTCGGACGTTCCGTGTATGAAGATGATGAAAAGCTACGGCGGCAAGGCGATAGCCGTTTACCAGAACCTCGACGACAAGGTCTGCGAGCTGCTCAGAAAGGACAGGGTAGACTACATCTATCCTGCCGACTACAGCGAGGGCACGGGGCTTGACAAAACGATGAAGGACATCATCAGAAATATGGTGATAGCCGACAAGCTCAACGAGGAATACAC
>CADBTV010000032.1 GCA_902797655.1 uncultured Ruminococcus sp. | reverse complement strand
TTTACTTACCTGTACTATACACAGGCTTACCTATGCGCTGACACTAAACACTTACCGATGCGCTGACCGGACAGACCACAACTGTCAACTGTCAATTTTCAACTGTCAACTGTCAATCGTCCTCTGTGTCCAAAAGATACGAAAAGCCCGTTATCTCAAACACTTCGTTAACAACGCTGTTTATGTTGATGACCTTCATACTTTTATTGCCCATAAACTTCTTTGCTCCGAGGAGTATCCTCAAGCCTGCGGAGGAGATGTATTCAAGCTTTTCAAAGTCAAAAACGAGAACTTCGCACCCTCTAATCTCCTTGTTGATTACTTCTTCAAGCTCAGAAGCATTCGTCGAGTCAATTCGTCCCTCAACGGCGATTGTGAGCACATCGTTTTGGTTTGTGGATTTTATCTTCATATTAATTCCCGGCTCTTTCAAGTTCAATAGTTTTTTGTGTAATTGTGTACGGCGTGCGCTCGTTTACGGCAAAGCGGCACTCGTCGAGAGTTTTCTGCATTTTCGACGCCATTTTCCTGATGTTATTGTACACAAATTCGTCGTCGGTATCAACAATCAGCACGAATTTGTCCTCAAAAACAACCACCTCTTTGATTGCCTCGTGCTTGCCGAACTCGATTACGTCCTTCTCGTTTGTGAGGGATTGAGTGTCGTACAGGAAGCTCAGGTTGCGTCCGGCGGCAACGTCAATCTCGTCCGCAAGCCGAATCAAGCCCGAAAGATACGGGAAGCAGACTGTGTTTCCGCCGTCAACCGGCATAGCAATCGGGTACTCCTTCTCGTCGTTGAGGTCGGTTTTTCTGTGTCCGCGCGAAATCTGGATAATCGCCCGGAGGTGATTTTCGGACGGAATATCGAACAAATCGGCGTATTTTTTCAGGAACAAGCCCGAATACTCATTGTGGAAGCTGCGGACTATCTCCGAGACGTTGTCGCGGCTGTGAGTCTCAAAGTAGTCGCCGAATTCGATCTTACGCGAAAACTCCTCGAAGTCCTTCTCGCGTATTCCCATTCCTGTATCGTGAAAGTAACAGCCCATCAGCAGGCAGTAAATCTCGTCCGCGTTGAGCTTGTCAATCTGCGCGCCGATTATCCTGTTGCAAAAGTCGATAACGTTGAGCGAATGGAGCTCTGTGTGGTCTGTAAATGTCGGAAAAATCAACAGATAATTCGACAAAATATGCTGCAGCCCGAACACGGATTCCGTAAACCTTCCGTGCAGCTCGGGGCTCAGCTCGTGAAGCCTGCGCTCCATAGCAAAATCATAATCCCGGGTCATTTGAACTCACCTGCCTTTGCAAATACTATAACACAAAAGGCGTACAACTGCAAGAAAAACAGCTATACGCCTTTAATATATTTTTTGATTATAGAATCTTCAGAGTCTGGAGAGCTGTGATTACGTACATAAGGATGAACAAGCCAACGATTATATACATAAGCGGATGAACCTTCTTAGCCTTACCCTTTGCGAGCATAACAACGATGTAGGAAATGAAGCCGAACGCGATACCGTCTGTGATTGAATAGAAGAACGGCATACCGACAACTGTGAAGAACGCCGGAATAGCAAGCTCGAGGTTGTCCCACTTGATGTCCTTGAGAGAAGCGCACATCAAAATACCGACGATAATAAGTACCGGAGCTGTTGCTGCTGTCGGAACAAAACCTACTACCGGAGAGATAAACAGCGCAAGAGCAAAGCAGATACCTGTTACTGTGGAAGTAAGACCTGTGCGTCCGCCTGCTGCGATGCCGGAGGTTGACTCAACGTAGGTTGTAACTGTGGATGTACCGAACACAGCGCCTGCGGAGGTTGCGATAGCGTCTGCGAGCATCGCTCTCTCGATTTTAGGAAGGTTGCCGTTTTCGTCAAGATAACCTGCCTTGTCGGCTGCGCCGATGAGAGTTCCGATTGTGTCGAACATATCAACGAGCACGAGCGTAATCATTACCGCGATAAGCGAAGCAATCGGAGCCGAGAACAGCTCGCCCATGCCGGTGAAGCACTTACCGAACATTGAGAAGTCGAGGTGCGGAACCCATGACTGCGGAAGTGAGATACCCATATCAAGACTGAACACAAACTGGCAGATGTTGCCGATTACTGCGGTGAGAATCATTCCGATAAAGATACCTGCCTTTACGCCGCGAACGAGGAGAATTGTAATGATAAGAAGTCCGGCTATAGCGAGCAGAACCTTTGGATCGGCAAAGTTGCCGAGGTCAACTGTTGTTGCGCCGCCGGTTGTTTTATCAACAACGATACCTGCGTTTACAAAGCCAATCATCGCGATGAATAAGCCGATACCGGCTGTGATAGCCTTTTTCAGCGAAAGAGGAATAGCCTCAACGATAGCCCTTCTCGCGCCTGTAACAGTGAGCAGGATGAAGAATACGCCGGCGATGAATACAGCGCCTAACGCAGCAGAAGCGGAAAGTCCGAAGCCCAGGCAGAGTGTGTACGCGAATACAGCGTTGAGTCCGAGTCCCGGAGCCTGTGCCATAGGATAGTTTGAGAGCCATCCGATGAGCCAAGTACCGATTGCCGCTGCGATACAAGTCGCGGTGAATACGGCGGAATGCTCCATCGCGCCGGGTACGTTAGCGAGAGCCTCGTTGCTCTTACTGATTACCTGCGGATTAAGAAAGATGATATACGCCATTGTAAGGAACGTGGTGATACCGGCGATTATCTCTGTTCTTATGTTCGTACCGTGTTCTTTAAGTTTGAACAGTTTTTCCAAGAGATTTACCCCCTAAGTAATATTTGTACCACCGGCGTTTTGCGCCGGCAAAAATACATTTCAATTATAATGGTTTTTTTCTTACAATTCAAGTGGATAAATCAATAAATATACAGTTTTTTGCAGGAATTTGTATTGTTTTTTTATTATAATTATTCTGCGGAAAAATCCTTGAAAAATCTACTACTATATTCTATAATTATACTGCTCCACGTTAGAGCTTGCATAGCGCGGCAGATTCGTGTCTGTCTGCCGCCTGTCTACAATACCTACGGAGGAGATGAAACTATGATTTACGTAAACAATTTGAAAAAGGAGTTTAAAAAGACAATCAAGGACCCGGGACTCAAAGGCTCGGTGAAATCGTTCTTTAAACCCAAGACCGAGATTATTACAGCGGTTGACAACATCAGCTTTCACGTTCCGCGCGGCGAGATTTTGGGCTTTATCGGACCCAACGGCGCCGGAAAATCTACCGTCATCAAGATGCTCACGGGCATTTTGACGCCAACCTCCGGTAGTTGTGAAATCAACGGAAAAATCCCCTACAAAAACCGCAAAAGCTATGTTAAGGAAATCGGCGTTGTGTTTGGACAGCGCACCCAGCTCTGGTGGGATCTGGCGCTGCGGGAAACCTACACCGTGCTCAAGGAAATCTACGAGGTGGACGACGCCGCCTACAAAAAGCGAATGGCGTTTTTGAACGAGGTGCTGGAGCTTGACGAATTCATCACAAGCCCGGTGAGAACGCTCTCGCTCGGTCAGCGTATGCGCGCCGACATCGCGGCGAGCCTGCTGCACAGTCCAAAGGTGCTGTTCCTCGACGAGCCGACAATCGGGCTTGACGTTGTAGTCAAGGACAATATTCGCAAGGCTGTCAAGGCAATCAATGAAAACGAGCAGACAACCGTTATCCTTACGACTCACGACCTGCAGGATGTCGAGAACCTCTGCGACAGAATTGTGATGATTGACAAGGGCAGCAAGCTTTTTGACGGCAATATTTCCGAATTAAAGCGCAGGTTCGGTCAGTCAAGAGAGCTGAGGTTCGTGCCGTATGACTTTGCGGCGGTTGAAGCGCTCGACTACAAAACCGAGTTCGGGCTCGGCGAGGATGACCTCGAGCTCGAAAACGACGGTCACAAAGTTACCGTTCGCTTTAACAGCGACACAATCCCGGTGGAAAACATCCTCAACTACACCCTCTCGAAAACCCACGTCAAGGACATCAACGTCACAGACGCGGATATTGAAGAAATCATCAAGGGAATCTACCGCAGCGAGGTGAAGCTCGATGCGTAAAATCCTGAAAATCTACAAGCCCTTTACTCACGCCGGAGTTTTGCTCGCGGCGCAGTACAGAATCAACTTTATATTCTTTATACTGGGCGATATACTGATGTGCTTCATCAACTACTTTTTGTGGAAGGCGGTGTTCAACTCCGGCGGAGCCGAGACCTTTATGGGCTTTTCCGAGGTTGATATGGTGAGCTACATCTTCATCAGCTTTCTGACCTCTACCCTCGCCTACTCCGACGGCTCGTACGCTGTCGGCGAGGAAATCCGCGACGGAAGCATCGCGATGCGAATGATAAAGCCGATTCGCTTTGACCTTGCGTTCTTGTTTCAGGAGCTCGGCGAGCGGACGATGAGCCTGACTCTCGCGTTTGTACCGCTTGTCGCCGGGGTTGAGCTCTTCAAATTCTTCGCGACCGGCTCGTTTAGGTTCAGCATAATCAACTTTGTGCTCTACCTTGTGAGCCTGATACTTGCGTATTTAATCAACTTTTACTTCAACGTCTGCTACGGCTACTCGGCGTTTGTGCTCAAAAACCTTTGGGGTTCAAACTTCCTCAAGGACTGCATAGTCGGCTTCCTTGCCGGCAGGACGATTCCGCTCGCGTTTATGCCGCCTGCGGTTGGAGCTGTGCTCAACTTTTTGCCGTTCGCGTCGCTGACGTACACGCCGGTGATGATTTACATCGGGATGTACAGTCCGGCGCAGATAGCTCTAAGCTTCGCCTTGCAGATATTCTGGCTGGTGTTCTTCATCGCCTTGCAGCAAATCATCTGGAACGCCTGCGTAAAGCGGCTGAGCGTGCAGGGAGGTTGAGTTATGAAAATACTAAAGAAGCTCCGCCGCGTTTTCAGGCTCCACCGAATCTTCATCAAGCAGGACTTGAAGCGGCTTATGGAGTACAAAATCGACTTTGTGACCGGCGCGGTCGCGCTGCTGATTGCGCAGGGAATCAACGTGTTTTTCCTGTCGATAATCTTCTCGCAAATCCCGAACCTCGACGGCTGGGCGTTTGAGCAGATAATCTTCATCTACGGGTTCGCGCTTTTGCCCAAGGCGATCGACCACCTTTTCACCGACAACCTCTGGGCGATAGGTCACTTCATAATTCGCAAGGGCGACTTTGACAAATACCTCACGCGTCCGATTAACACGCTGTTCGCCGTAACTGTGGAGAAATTTCAGGTTGACGCGTTCGGCGAGCTTATCGTCGGAATCCTGCTGCTTTCGGTAAGCGTTCCCTCGGTAAACCTCAGCATAAATCCGCTCAACATCCTGTTGTTTGTCATCGCGCTGGTTTTTGCGACGCTGATTTACACGGGGATCAAGCTTATCACCTCGTCCGTCGCGTTCTGGACAAAGCGAAGCGGCAACATCACCTATATGTTCTATATGGTCAACGAGTTCTCGAAGTACCCGACAACCATCTACAACCGGGCTGTACGCGCGGTAGTGAGCTACATAATCCCGTTCGCGTTTACGGCGTTCTTTCCGGCGAGCTACTTTATTGCCGGAGGTAACCCGTGGTTCAACATCGGCGGTACCGTAATCGCAGGCAGCGTGCTTATGGCGCTGGGGATTCTTGTATGGCACAAGGGCGTCTCCGCCTACGAAAGCGCCGGAAGCTGATTTTCCGGGAACCAAAGCCGCCTTTGGAAAGAGAGATTTTAGCAGAACAAGCATCTGTCCTCTCGGCACAAAAGAGTTGTATAATTCAAAATTAACCTATTGACAATCATAAGCTTTGATAATATAATTAATGTAGGATATATTTATACTATAAATTATAGGTGATATTTATGATGATTAATACAAACGAGATTTTCTCGATGACTCAGGCAAACCGGAATTTTTCCAAAATCGCCCATACAGTTGACCAAACCGGCGAAGCGGTTGTCTTTAAAAACAACAAGGCAAAGTACCTCGTGCTTGATTTTGAGAAAAACGAGCTAATGCTTGACCTTACGGACAACGAAAAAATTGAAATAGTCGCAAAACGCATACTCAAAAAACACCTCGGCGCGTTTAAGGAGCTGGCAAAATGATTAAGCTTGACAAAGAAAAGGTTCTGCTCCTTCATCAGCTTATGGCGGAGGCTACCGGCGGAAGCGTGGGCGTAAGAGATGAAAGCCTGCTTGATTCCGCGCTGGAGGGAGCCTTCGTCACCTTTGACGGCAAGGAGCTCTATCCCTCCAAGGAGGAAAAGGGAGCCCGACTGTGCTTTTCGCTTGTGAACAATCACGCCTTTGTGGACGGCAACAAGCGAATCGGGATTTACATTATGCTGAGCTTTTTGGAACTGAACGGGATCCACATCGAATGCAGCGACGAGGATATTGTCACTCTCGGGCTTTCGGTTGCCGACGGCAAAATGAAGTATGACGAAATTCTGGACTGGATATTAAAGCATAAAAGATAAAACTCGAACCGCCGCATAATGCGACGGTTCGTTTTTTATAATATCTATAAGTGCCCTGCGTTTAGAAGATTGCTCTAACCACTTACTTCTTAACAGTAACCTTGATTTTCTTATAGGCTCCGCTCTGCGCGTAAGCGTAAACGACGCAGGAGCCTTTCTTTTTTGCTGTAATTTTGCCGCTGCTGTTGACGGAGGCAACCTTCGGGTTGGAGCTCTCGTACTTCATCTTTCGGTGAACGCTGACTTTGTTTTTCTTTGACTCGGGTATCGCCTTTGCTCTGAGCTTAAAGCTCTTTCCCTTTTTGGCGAGAGTCACCTTGTTCTTCTTTGCGGCGGTAGTAACCTTCTTGAAGTTGCCGTTTTTGCCGCCCTTGGTTGCGATGTGGAGGGTCTTAGCGGTCGCGAGGAGCTTGTCGCCGCTGTCAAACGCCGCAACAAGGTACTTGTAATATGTACCCTTTTGGAGCTTCTTCTGGGTAAAGCCTGTCTTTGATACAGTCGCAAGGTAGTTGTAGCTGTATTTTTTGCCGCATTTGTTGGCGTAAATCACGTAGCTCTTTGCGCCCTTGACCTTATTCCAGCTTATCGAAATTGAATTTTTAGCCGCCTTCTTCTGCTTTGCGGAGAGAAGGCCGAAGGTGCTGCCCTTGGGGTCTGAGTCATTCTTGAGCTTTTTGATAAAGCCTGCCGCCTGAGTCTTGCTCGCGCCCTTGGAGAGCGATTTAACCGGAGGCTCGGGAACCTTCAGATCCGGCGCGGGATCAGTTGTCGGAACCTTTGTTACAGGCTGAGTCGCCGGCTGTTCGTCGGCAGGCTGCGCGGTGCCGTAGTCCTTCTCAAAGGTAACGGTCAGGACATTTGAATACGGCGAATAGAAGTAGCCTGTCTGTTCGCCGCCCTGACTTTCTCTGACGTCGTACAGGTACCTTGCTCTGAATTCGAGCTCGCAGCCCTTGGGAATCGGCTTTCCGGCTCCGCAGATTTGCAGAACATCCGAGTAGAGCATTCCGGATTTAACGGTATTGTCGCCCTGGAGGAGCGTCCATTCCGAGGTTCCCTTTACCCTCGCCTCTGTTTCGATAAGTACGTAGCCGCCCCTCGCGGCAATCTCGGTAATATCTATCGAAAGAGTTGTCGGAACGTAGAGGTCGTAATCGACTATCGGGTAATCGTTGAACAGCTCGTCGTCAACGCGGAGGTTCGAAATCTCGGGAGCAGCGGCTGTGTCGGCTGTCGGAGGAGTCCACTTTGCGGCTTCCTTGCCGTAAGCTGCGGTATCCGACCAGTCGGAGAACACATACTGATATTCGCCGCCGACTTCCGCGCCCAGTTCATCATATTCGGGAACATAGAAGGATACCATATAGCGCATACGGGCGTAGGCTGTGTGCTTGTCGTAGTCGATAACAACACGCGCGCCGTTTTCGTCGCGGACAATGCTGTACTGGTCTTGCTTGAGGACGTCCTTCAGTCCCGGGCGCTTGATTCCGTTTCCGTAATCCTCGCCGTTCCAGGCGTAGTCCTCGGGGTTGTCGGGGTCGCCGGGCGAGCGCATAATCCAGGTCTCGTTGGTGGTCTGAATACCCAAGATGACCTCAGTGTCATCCCACTCGCAGGTACGCACGCGTCCCTCGCTGTCGTAACCGATTCCATATAAACGGGTACCGGCGTTATCGTCCCAGAACTCGTTGTGGTGCCAGTCGTTGGGGTCGTCAATCGCCCAGTCAACCTGAGCATTTACGTAGATACCTCCGAGTCCGTTTTCCTTGCACCATTTCTCCAGCTCTTTGCCGTCCTGCATTTTTTGCAGGAACTGAATCATATCGTTTTCCATACTGTAGGTAAAGTTCATTGTTGTGTCGGAGTCGCCCGCGGTTTTGTCCATTGAGACCGTCTTTGACGGTATGAGCTCAAACGGGAATTTTACTTCCTTTGTTTCCGCAGAAGCTCCAACGCTGAACAATGAAATTACAAGTAAACATACAAGTGTGATTGAAATAAGCTTTTTCATAATTATACCCCCTTGTTAGGTAGACTAATTTTACCATACTATGTACCCTGCTGCAATCCAAAAAATGCTCCCATTCTTTATGCACTATGCACAAAGGGACCGGCAAAACGCCGATCCCTCGCATATTTACTGCTTTATTTTAGGACTTCCCATTCCTTCTCCCGGAAGCCTGTGAGGATATTGTCACCACTTACAACAAGCGGACGCTTCACGAGCATACCGTCTGTCGCCAAAAGTCTGAGCTTTTCCTCGTCGGTCATAGCCGGAAGCTTGTCCTTTAAGTTAAGCTCCCTGTAAGCCATTCCGCTGGTGTTGAAGAACTTTTTCAGCGGCAGACCGCTTTTTTCATACCAGCCCTTCAACTCCTCGTAGCTCGGATTATCGAGCTTGATGTCGCGCTCGGTGTAGGAAACCGAGTTTTCGTCGAGCCACTTCTTCGCCTTCTTGCAGGTTGAGCACTTGGGGTAGCAGAGCAGCAGCATTTTACTCACCCATACACTTCACGAGCACAGCCTTCTGAGCGTGGAGGCGGTTCTCGGCTTCCTCAAAGATTTCATCGGCGTGAGCCTCAAAAACCTCGGCGGTGATTTCCTCGCCGCGGTGAGCCGGCAGGCAGTGCAGAACCATACAGCCGTCGTTGGTAACAGCCATAAGCTCGTCGTTGACCTGGTAGCCCACGAACGCGGCCTCGCGGATTTTCTTCTCCTCTTCCTGACCCATAGAAGCCCAAACGTCGGTGAGAACAACGTCGGCGTTCTTTGCGGCTTCAAGGGGGCTTTTGACCATCTCGAATTTATCGCCGAAGCCCTCGGCAAACTCGATGATGTTCTTTGGCGGCTCGTAGCCCTCGGGACACGCTACGGAAATGCTCATTCCTGTTCTGAGCGCGCCGACGATGAGGGAATTCATCATATTGTTACCGTCGCCGATGAAGCACATTTTGAGCCCCTCGAGCTTGCCCTTGCGCTCGCGGATCGTCATAAGGTCGGCGAGCACCTGGCAGGGGTGGCAATAGTCTGTGAGTCCGTTGATAATCGGGATTGAGCCGTACTCGGCGAGAGCCTCGACCTCACTCTGCTCAAAGGTTCTGATCATAATTCCATCGATAAAGCGCGAGAGCACGCGAGCGGTATCCTGAACCGGCTCGCCTCTGCCGATCTGCAAATCATTCGACGAAAGGAAAAGCGGATAACCGCCGAGCTGAGTCATTCCCACCTCAAACGAAACCCTTGTGCGGGTAGAAGCCTTCTCAAAAATCATTCCGAGAGTCTTGCCTGCGAGAATCTTGTGCTCGATTCCGTGCTTTTGCTCATATTTAAGCTGGTCGGCAAGGTTGAGCGCCTCAATAATTTCCTCGCTTGTCCAGTCCTCGAGTTTAAGTAAATGTTTCATTACGCTTAGTTCTCCTTTAAAGTTTTTTCTAAAATTTCTACAGCCTCGTCAAGCTCGCTGTAGCTTATATTAAGCGGCGGAAGCATTCTGAGAAGCGACTTCGCCGTAATAATCAAAAGTCCGTTTTCGACGCACCTCGCGGCAACATCGTGGGCGTCCTTGTCCGTAAGCTCGATTCCGACCATCAGCCCGAGGTTGCGCACCGATTTTACGCCGTCAAGCGCGAGGAGCTTTTCTCTGAGATACTCACCCTTGCTGTTGACCTCGTCGAGAAAGTCTTTGTCCGCAACCTTGCCGAGAACGTAGTTCGCGCCGGCGCAGACAACCGGATTCGCCGCGAAGGTTGAGCCGTGAGTCGAGGGCTGCATAACCTCCCCGAGCTTTTCGGTGCAGAGGCAGGCTCCAATCGGAAGTCCGCCGCCCAAGCCCTTTGCCGAGGTTACGAGGTCGGGCTGAATCTCAAAGTTTTCGTAGCAGAAAAGCTTGCCTGTTCTGCCGATACCGGTCTGAACCTCGTCAACAATCAGAACGATGTCACGCTCGTCGCACAGCGCTCTGAGCTGCTGAACAAAGTCCTTGTCGAGAATATTAACTCCGCCCTCGCCCTGTACGCACTCGATGAGTACGGCGCAGGTTTTGTCGCTGAGCTCTTTCCTGATGCTTTCGATGTCGGCGTTCGCGTACTTAAAGCCCTCGGTAAACGGGAAGAAGTAGTTATGAAAAGCGTCCTGACCCGTTGCGGAGAGGGTTGTGACAGTTCTGCCGTGGAACGAATCGCGCAGGGAGATAATCTCGTTTCTGCCGGCTCCGTACTTATCAAAGCTGTACTTGCGCGCAACCTTAATCGCGCACTCGTTAGCCTCGGCTCCGCTGTTCGCGAAGCAAACCTTACTAAAGCCCGTAAGCGTGCAGAGCTTCTCCGCTAAGTCGGAAGCCTGCTTGCAGTAGAAGTAGTTGCTCATATGCTGGATTTCCGCGGCCTGTCTGCTGACAGCCTCGACCCAGCCTTCGTCGCAGTAGCCGAGCGAATTTACGCCGATACCGGAGCTTACGTCGAGGTAACGCTTGCCGTCCTCGTCGTAGGCGGTGCAGCCCTTGCCCTGTTTGAGCGCGACGTTGTACCTGCCGTAGGTGTGCATTATGTAATTCTTATCTTTTTCTTTAGTGTTCATTATGTTAAATCCTTGTAGAATAAAATATTGCTTGTCTTGTTAAAGCCGAGGCTGTTCCAGAAGTTCTGCCCGGTTTCGTTGTCGATGTAGCAGTAAATCTGCATTTTTTCAATTCCGTCGCGAGCGATTTTGTCCATCGCTTCACTCGCGAGCTTCTGACCGATGTGCCTGCGGCGGTAGTCGGGATGAACCGCCATATGGTGGATAAACCCAACCCTGCCGTCGTGACCGGCGAGCACGGTGCCGATGATTTTGTCATCCTCCACAGCGACCATACTCATCCCGGGGTTACGCTCCAGGTAACGCTCGATGTGCTCCCGCGAGTCCGCGTTGTCGAGCGCGCGTTTTGACGTAACCTGCCACATTCGGTAGATTTCGTCGTAGTCCTCTTTTTTCATACACCTGATTATCATTGTACCAACCTTGGTTTTGCCGGACAGCTTTCCGCCTGCCCTTTGCTAAAATGTTCTGACTGCCTAGTAAAGCATTGTTCCGATTCCTTCGTCGGAGAAGAGCTCGAGCAGGATAGAGTGCTTGAGTCGTCCGTCGAGGATATGGGCGCGTTTTACGCCGCTGCGGACAGCCTCGACGCAGCAGTCGATTTTCGGAATCATACCGCCCTTGATTATGCCTTCCTTTTTGAGAAGCGGAACCTCGCTGACGTTGACGGTGGAAATCAGCGTATCCTCGTCGTTGACGTCGCGGAGAAGTCCGCGGATGTCCGTCATCAGGATGAGCTTCTTGGCTCCGAGCTTTGCGGCGATTCGAGCCGCCGCGAGGTCGGCGTTGATGTTGTAGACCTCGCCGTCCTCTCCGCCGGCGATGGTGGAGATAACGGGAATGTAGCCGTTCTTTATGCTGTCCATAATAATCAGCGGATTGACCTTTTCAATCTCGCCGACGAAGCCGAGGTCGTCCTCCGCCTCGAGCTTTTTAGCCATAAGCATTTTGCCGTCGAGACCGCAGAGTCCGATTGCGCGGCCGCCGCTTTGGGAAAGGTGCTGAACAAGGCTTTTGTTGACCTTGCCGGCGAGCACCTGCTGGACGATGTCAATCGTTTCCTTGTCGGTTACGCGCAGTCCGTTTTTGAACTCGGACTTCTTGCCGGTTTTTTCGAGCATTGTATTAATCTCGGGACCGCCGCCGTGCACGAGCACAACGTTGATTCCGACGAGCTGCATCAGCACAATGTCGCTCATTACGGCGTTTTTGAGCTCCTCGTTGAGCATAGCGTTGCCGCCGTATTTTACGACGATTGTTTTTCCTGTATGCTCCTGAATATACGGCATAGCCTGTATCAGTATTTCAGCTCTCTTGTTATTATCCATCTTAGTTTCTCCTTATCATTCATCATTCATCATTCATCATTCATCATCCATCATCCATCATCCATCATTCATCATTCTTCACTCTTCACTCTTCACTCTTCGTTCTTCACTCTTCACTCTTCATTAATTTTCAATTATCATTTTTCAATTGTCAATTAAGTCCTATAGTCCCCGTTTATTTTAACATAATCGTACGTCAAATCGCAACCGTAGGCTTCGGCATAGGCTTCGCCGTCGCCGAGGGTCACGAGTATATTTATCTCTTTTTCGAGCAGGATTTCCTTGGCTTTTTCCTCGCTGAACGGAACTCCGGCTCCGTCGCGGCAGACTTCAATGCTGCCCTTTGCGGACTCAAAGCTTACGCCGACCTTCTGAACATTCACGTCGGCGCCGCTGTAGCCGATTGCGCAGAGCACTCTTCCCCAGTTCGCGTCAGCTCCGAACATCGCCGCTTTAAGCAGGCTGGAGCAGATTACGCTCTTGCTTATCTTGACGGCGTCGGGCTTGGATTTAGCATTGCTGACCTTGCAGACGAGGAGCTTTGTCGCTCCCTCGCCGTCGGAGGCGAGCTTCTTGGCGAGCATTCTGAACGCGGCTGTGAGCCCCTCAACAAAGCGTTTGTAGTCCTCGTTCTTCTCGGTAATCTCGGGGTTGCCGGCTTTACCGGAAGCCATAATCGCGAGGGTGTCGTTGGTTGAGGTGTCGCCGTCAACGCTGACCATATTGTAGCTGTCCTCGACCGCCTCTCGCAGAGCCTCGCCGAGCATTTCGCTCGAAACCGCCGCGTCGGTGGTGACGAAGGAGAGCATTGTACCCATATTAATGTGTATCATTCCGCTGCCCTTGGCGATGCCGCCGATTGTGACTTTTTTGCCGCCGAGGGTCATAGTCATAGCCATTTCCTTTTTGACGGTGTCGGTAGTCATAATCGCTTCCGCGGCGTTGGTGCCGCCGTCCTTGGAGAGCTTGCCGCGCATCATCTCGGCTCCCTTGATAATCGGCGTAATCGGGAGCACCTCGCCGATTACGCCGGTGGAAGCCACGATAACGTCCTCGCTCCTGACCCCGAGCACATCCGCCGCAACAGCGCACATCTGCTCCGCCTTTTCCCTGCCGTCGGCGTTGCAGGTGTTGGCGTTGCCGGAGTTTACGATAACCGCCTGAGCCTTGCCGTTTTCAAGGTGCTTTTTGGTGACGGCGATGGTGTCGGATTTTACGAGGTTCTTTGTAAAGACCGCCGCGGCGTTGCAAAGCGAGTCGCAGTAAATCAGCGCGAGGTCTCTTTTTGTTTTATTCGACGGCTTGACCGAAGCGCAGACTCCCTGCGCGGTAAAGCCCTGCGGAGCTGTTACTCCGCCGTTTAAAAATTCAAACATAATGTATTTCCTTAAAATGCCGGAGGGGTGATTGTGAGTCCGGTTTTTTCGTCAAGTCCGAAGATGATGTTCATATTCTGGATTGCCTGACCTGCCGCGCCCTTGACCATATTGTCAATCGCGGCGCAGGCTACGAGCTTTTGCGCTCTGCTGTCAAAATGCAGGCTGATGTCGCAGAAGTTGGAGTATTTTATGTTGTGAATATCCGCGCACATTCCGTCCGGCAAAAGCCGCACAAAATACTCGTCCTTATAAAACTCCTCGTAAGCTGCGCGAATCTGCTCGTAGGTTACGCCGTCCTTTACGTCGGCGTAGCAGGTCGCGAGGATTCCCCTGTTGACCGGCAGAAGGTGCGGAACAAAGGTGACTGTTACTTTCTCGCCCGAGAGCTTGGAGAGCGTCTGCTCAATCTCGGGAGTGTGACGGTGGCAGGCTACCTTGTAAGCGTGGAAGCCCTCGTTAAGCTCGGGGTAGTGGTTGCCCTGGTTAGGCTTTCTGCCCGCGCC
This sequence comes from uncultured Ruminococcus sp., assembly GCA_902797655.1. GTDB lineage: Bacteria > Bacillota > Clostridia > Oscillospirales > Acutalibacteraceae > Ruminococcoides. The sequence continues at coordinate 5,489 of CADBTV010000032.1, read as the reverse complement.
GGTAACTCCGCTGGCGCAGTTGCAGATTATACCCTTCAGCTCGACGAGCCCTGCCTTGACCGCAGGCGCGAGCGCGAGCGGCGAGCAGGTTGTGTAGCAGCCCGGGTTCGCGATAATGCTCTTGCCCTTTATCTCGTCTCTGAAAAACTCGGGAAGCCCGTAGACCGCTTCCTCGTGGAGCTTTTTGTCGAGGAAGGTACCGCCGTACCATTCCTTGTATTCGTCCTCGCTCTCGAGGCGGAAATCCGCGCCGAGGTCGATGAATTTTACGTTCTTGCTTTTGCAGTCAGCCGCGAGCTCCTGGCTGAGTCCGTGCGGCAAAGCGGCGAACACTACGTCGCTCTTTGCGACAACCTCGTCCGGGGTCTCGCAGACCATATCGTTAATTCCGAAATAGCTCGGGTAAACCTCGGAGAGCTTCTTGCCCTCAAAGCTTACTGAGCTGACAGCCGCAACCTGAGCCTGAGGGTGCGCGTTTATGAGCCGTACAAGCTCCGTACCGGCGTAGCCTGTTGCTCCTACAATTCCTACATTAATCAAATTAATCGCCATAGCCTTTCCGCCCACAAATAGTTATTTGAATTCTTTACGACCTTACCGTGGGCGGATAAGGCGTAAAATGGCGATTATAGTCATCGCTCGTTGTCCCAAAGGGACAAACTGAGCGGACAACATAAATCTTGAAGAGTGTGATTTTTCACACTCTCAATCCTTACTTACCAAATTAGCGACTCTCTGAGCCTGAGCCTTGACGTTCTCCGGAGCCGGACCGCCGAACGCGGTACGCTGAGAAACGCAATATTCAAGCGAAATCGCGCCGTAGACGTCCTCGGTGAAAACGTCGCAGACCTTTTTGTACTCCTCAATCGGAAGGCTCTCGAGGTCGCAGCCGAGTTCAATGCAGCGCGCCACGAGCTCGCCCGTCGCCTTGTAGGCGTCGCGGAACGGAACTCCGTTCTTGGTGAGCCAGTCGGCAACGTCGGTGGCGTTGATAAAGCCGCCGGCTGCCGCCTTGCGCATATTTTCGGGGATAACTCGCATCGTGTCGAGCATCGGAGTGAAGGCGGTAAGGCACATCTTGACCGTATCTACCGCGTCAAAGATTGCCTCCTTGTCCTCCTGCATATCCTTGTTGTAGGCGAGGGCGATTCCCTTCATCGCCGTGAGCAGAGCCATTGTGTCGCCGAACACCCTGCCGCTTTTTCCTCTTACGAGCTCCGCGATGTCGGGGTTCTTTTTCTGCGGCATAATCGACGAGCCGGTCGAGAACGCGTCGTCGAGCTCAATGAACTTGAACTCCCAGCTGCACCACATAATGATTTCCTCAGAAAAACGGCTGAGGTGCACCATAATTATCGAGAGACACGCCGCAAGCTCGATGCAGTAATCGCGGTCGGAAACTCCGTCGAGGGAGTTGTTGGTGATTCTGTCAAAGCCCAAGAGCTTCTGGGTGATTGTTCTGTCAATCGGGTAGGTTGTTCCCGCGAGAGCGCAGGAGCCGAGGGGCATTTCGTTGAGCCTTTTGTAGCAGTCGTCAAGACGGCTGATGTCGCGCAGAAGCATCTCGGCGTACGCGAGCAGGTGATGTCCGAAGGTAATCGGCTGAGCGCGCTGGAGGTGAGTGTAGCCGGGCATAACGGTCTCGCTGTACTCCTCCGCCTTTTTTGCGATTACGCCGACGAGCTCCTCGAGCTGCTTGCGAATCAGGGTAATCTGCTTTCTGAGGTAGAGCTTGTTGTCGAGCGCAACCTGGTCGTTACGGCTTCTGGAGGTGTGGAGGCGCTTGCCGTCGTCGCCGATACGCTTCGTAAGCTCGCCCTCGACGAAGGTGTGAATATCCTCCGCCTCCATATCAATGCTGAGCTTGCCGCTGTCGATGTCGGAGAGGATTGAGTTCAGCCCCTCGATGATGTGGTCTGCTTCCTCCTCCTTGATGATACCGCACTTGCCGAGCATAGTCGCGTGGGCGATGCTGCCCTCGATGTCCTCGCGGTACATACGGCTGTCAAACGGAATCGAGCTGTTGAAATCGTTGGTTGTTTTTGAGAGCTCTTTCTTAAATCTGCCTTTCCAAAGCTGCATAATTCTTCTCCTCGTAAATATCCCATAAAACCGCTTAATGGGACAAGGTAATCCTTGTCCCCTAAAGCTCTAATTAAGTATAATTATTTGATTAAGCCCTTCTTGGCGCGAACCTTAATCGGAAGGCCAAAGAGGTTGATGAAGCCTGCGGAGTCGTTCTGGTCGTAAACCTCGTCCTCGTCAAAGGTCGCGATTTCCTCGTCGTAGAGCGAGTACGGGCTTGTAACGCCTGCGTCGATGATGTTGCCCTTGTAGAGCTTGAGCTTAACGTCGCCGGTTACGTACTCCTGAGTGCTGTCAACAAAAGCGGAGAGAGCCTCGCGCAGAGGTGTGTACCATTTTCCGTCGTAAACGAGCTCGGCCAACTTAATGGCGAGCACGCTCTTGTAGTGCTGAGTGTCCTTGTCGAGGCAGATTTCCTCGAGCTTGCTGTGAGCGGCGTAGAGGATAGTACCGCCCGGAGTCTCGTATACTCCGAGAGCATTCATACCGACGAGACGGTTCTCGACGATGTCGGTGATACCGATGCCGTTCTTGCCGCCGATTTCGTTGAGCTTTGCGACGATAGAAACAGCGTCCATCTCCTCGCCGTTGATGCTCTTAGCCTCGCCCTTCTCAAAGTGGATGGTTACGTACTCGGGCTCGTCCGGAGCCTGAAGCGGAGATACTCCCATCTCGAGGAAGCCCTCCTTCTCGTACATCGGCTCGTTAGCCGGGTCCTCGAGGTCGAGTCCCTCGTGGCTCAGATGCCAAAGGTTCTTGTCCTTGGAGTAGTTGGTCTCACGATTTATTTTGAGAGGGATTTTCTTCTCCTCGGCGTAGGCGATTTCTTCCTCACGGCTCTTGAACTCCCATACACGCCACGGAGCGATAATCTTCATATCGGGAGCGTATGCCTTGATTGCGAGCTCAAAACGAACCTGGTCGTTGCCCTTGCCTGTGCAGCCGTGGCAGATAGCGTCCGCGCCCTCAGCCTTTGCGATTTCAACGAGCCTTTTCGCGATAATCGGACGTGCGAAGGATGTACCGAGCAGGTACTTGCCCTCGTAAACGGCTCCTGCCTTGATTGTCGGATAAACGTATTCCTCAACAAATTCCTTGTTCAAGTCCTCAACGTAGAGCTTGCTCGCGCCTGTGGCGATAGCCTTTTCCTCGAGACCCTCGAGCTCGTCAGCCTGTCCTACGTTGCCGGAAACCGCGATAACCTCGCAGTTGTCGTAATTTTCCTTGAGCCATGGGATGATGATTGATGTATCGAGTCCGCCCGAATAAGCGAGCACTACCTTTTTAATCTTGTTGTCTGCCATAATGATTACCTCCGAAAATTTTATTTTAGATTACTCTTAACATTATACTCTTACCGGACAAAAAATCAAGTGCTTTTGCATAATTATTCAAACTTTATGAAATTTATATAAAAACTGCGGTTTAGACTTATGTTTTCATATAATAGTAAATAAATTACGCTCCATTTAAGGTAGATTCTCCGATTAGGCTTTGGACTGCGGTTATCCAATAATGATAGAATATACATTATATACGTATATTTATACATAATATTGAATATTAAATTTTTTTATGGTAGAATAATCTGCGAAAGGATTTGATTTTATGGCAAAATTCAGGGAAATCCCCGTAAACAATATCACCCGAAACCCGTTCAAGCTAATCGGCGAGGACTGGGGCTTGGTCTCGGCGGCTAAGGACGACGGCTGCAATATGATGACAATTTCCTGGGGCGGCGTCGGAATAATGTGGAACAAGCCTGTGGCGTTTACTTTCATCCGTCCGCAGCGCTACACCTTCTCCCTGCTCGAAAACGAGGAGTACTTCGCGCTGAGCTTCTTTGACGAAAAGTACAGAGACGCGCTGAGCTTCTGCGGCTCAAAAAGCGGCAGAGATTTCGACAAGGTAAAGGAAACCGGACTCACCGCGCTCTACGACGAAAAGGCTCCGTACTTTGAAGAAGCGAAACTCGTGCTCATCTGCCGCAAGCTGTACGGTCAGGCCTTGGGCGAGGAGCATATCACCGACCCGGACTCGGTTCTCAAATTCTACAACGGCGACGATTACCACAAGATGTTTATTAGTGAGATTGTGAAGGTGCTCAAAAATGAAGATTAAGAGATTTATCTGCGCCGCGCTGGCTGTCGCAATGCTCGCGATGTCAGGCTGCGCTCAGGAAGAAAAGGAAGCCTTCGACGTAACTCAGGTAAAGCTCACAAGCGCGCAGGCAAACGAGGTCAGCACAAAAACCGACAAGGAGCTCACAAAGAACAAGTTCTCCGGCGGAGCGGTAATTACGCTCAACAAAAACACTGTGTTCGACCAAAATTACGGCTACACCTCCGAGAAGAAGAACAAGAAGAACGACTCCTCCACAGTCTACCAAATCAGCTCCGTCACCAAGGTTTTCACCGGCGCGGCGATTGCGATTATGCTTGACGAGGGAACGCTTAAAAAGAACGACAAAATCTCGGCATACATCCCGGGCGCGAAGGATAACAAGGAAATCAAGGACATCACAATCGAGGAGCTCCTGCTGAAGAAAAAGGACTTCGGAAAATACACCGACTACTTCATCACAACCTCCGACCAGCTCCAGAAATACAACAAAATGGTCAACAAAAACTACAAGAAAGCCGACGAACAGCTCAAGAAGGACATCACCGAGGTTATCCTCAACATCGGCACAAGTCAGACCAGCAAGGTTGCCGACTCGAACTACTTCCTGCTCGGCAGGATTATCGAGAAAGCGTCGGGCAAGAGCTACGAGGACTTCATCACCGAGAAAATAATCAAGAAGCTCGCCCTCAAAAACACCGGCTTTATCTCGCCCAAAAAGAAGATGACGGGCTACGAGCCGGACACCGGCAAATGGCGCTACACCGAGGAACAGCCGACCATCAACAGCTTCGGCTATATGTACTCGAGCTTCGGCATAATCTCATCTCCGGACGATGTGGCAAAGTTCTTCTCCGCGATTGTAAACAAAACCCTCACCAAGACCGACATCATCAAGGAGGCAAAGAAATCCGCCTCTAACTTCGGCTACGGGCTCACCGTTGACGGCCGCAACCTGCACGTTGAGGGCAGAACCTACCTGCATTCCGCCTATGTGTTCATCAACCCGGAGAGCCTCGAATGCGCAACGCTGCTCTCGAACACCTCGGGCGAGAACGACATCAGCACAATCGGCAAGGACATCCACCAGGTTATCAACTCAAAAATAAACGGCATCCTCATTGAGAATACCGACGAAAAGGATTTTAGTCTGTAAAAACCAACAGGGCAGCTCGTTTGAGCTGCCTTGTTTATCATTTCTGTATCAATCCAGTCTTTCGCCGTACATTTTATCAAAATAGTTCTGATAATCGCCGGAGAGGATATTCTGCCACCATTCCTTG
>CADBTV010000031.1 GCA_902797655.1 uncultured Ruminococcus sp. | reverse complement strand
TTATACCATATCTTGTGGAGAAATGATAGAGGATATTTGATATATTGTTGTTTTTCGCTATCGGAGAGCTTTTTCAGCAGAGCCTAACTACACTTATAGATTAGTATAATAGCAATTGCGAAAACTGTCAATTGTTGTAAAAAGAATGTAACTATTTGAACAGCTTGATTTAATGCAGGATTTGTGGTAATATTCTGTATATAATTCATATAATTCAGGAGATAATATGGAATTTAACAAAAAGCTGCATCTAAAACAAACAACAAGCGGTCTTGGGTTTTATATTTTTGTAAGCTGCGTCGTACTTTATGTATCAAGCTACGCAATGGCGATGACCGCATTATTCGGAAACGCGGACTACAAATCACCGACGTTCGATTTACTGATTAGCGCAGTGAGCTCGATTCTGGCTATGTTCATCACCGGACTGCTCTATTGTGCGCTTTCAAAAACCCGGGTAAACACAATTCTGCCGGTCAGAAAAGTCAAGCCGTCGTTGCTGTTCAAGGTTGTGTTAATCGCTCTTGCGGTGTCATTTTTGTCAAATTACATCACTGACGCATTAATCAGTAACCTCTCAATGTTCGGATACGAGAACAATATCTCGATGGAATACGCAACAAAAACTCCGCTCGAAAACCTGCTCTATGTTTTCAGCGTTGCTGTTATGCCTGCGTTTGTCGAGGAGTTTATGTTCCGTGGAATCATCCTCAACAAGCTGCGTCAATTCGGCGACGGCTTTGCAGTATTAGTTTCGTCAATACTGTTCGGTTTAATCCACGGTAATCTTGTACAAATTCCTTTTGCGTTCGTCGTAGGTCTCGCTCTTGCATTCATTGTTGTAAAGACGAACTCGATTATCCCGTCAATGATAGTTCATTTTACTGTTAACGCGACGAGCGTGCTGGTTAGTATTTTTGAACAATCAATTGATAACAACACAATCAACTTTATATTCAGCTCATTTTTGCTGTTTATTCTGGTAGGCGCAATAGCAAGCGCAATAAGTCTAGGTATGAAAAAGGATTTCTTCAAGCTGAGTTCAAGCTCGCTTTATCCGTTCAAAGAATCAATCCGCTGCTCGTTTACTTCAACCGGAATGATATTCGCGATAATCTTCATACTGGGCGAAACCGTATTTTCAATTATTGCCTTATGACAACGGATTTTATGAAGGAAGCGCTAATTGAAGCGCGAAAGGCTTATGAGCTTGGCGAAGTGCCAATTGGAGCGGTTGTCGTCAAAAACGGCGAAATAATTTCCAGAGCTCACAACCGCCGTGAAACCGGCAAAAACGCTCTGCTCCACGCCGAAACAGAAGCAATTTTTCAGGCGTGCGAAAAGCTCGGGGGCTGGAGACTTTGGGAATGTGAACTGTACGTAACTCTTGAACCCTGTCCGATGTGCGCCGGAGCTATTGTAAACGCAAGAATTCCAAAGGTTTATTTTGGAGCGTATGACTCCAAAAACGGAGCCTGCGGTTCGAGCCTGAACCTGTTTTGTATGGCAAACAATTTCCGCCCGGAATACACGGGCGGAATAATGGAATATGAATGCTCACAATTGATTAAAGAATTTTTCGCTGAATTAAGAAACAAGCTGTCGAAATGACAGCTTGTTATTTTATTTGCGCGTATATTTCAAGCGCTTGCTTTTTTAATGTAACATTGTCGTTTTCGAGGGTTTCGTTTATCACTTCATCAAGCAAATTATCCAGTATAAATCCGATTGACTTGCCGTCGGTAATACCAAGATGTATTAGGTCGGATCCGTTTATCGCGAGCGATTGCAGGCTGTAGCACTCATTGTTATCTGTTATTTCGCGGAAAGCCTGCTTTGCGAGTTCATGGTCGCGGAGCTTGCTCTCTCGCTTATACATAGACTGAGCCTTAATATCCGCGAGCTGAATCTTCAGTAACCGCTCAAAGTTTTCCTTGCCTATTATATTAAGCACGTGCTTGATTTTTCGCTTGTCCTCGTTGAACCTCACGTCGTGATACTCAATTAACACACAAACGTCGTCGATGGTTTTTCTCGGATACTTTAGTCTTTCGAGAGCGTTTTTTGCAAGAACAGCGCCAAAGTGATTATGACCTTTAAAATGGTCGATACCCTTGCTGTCTGTTCTAAGGGCTAAAGGCTTGCCAATATCGTGAAGAAACATCACCAAACGAAGCAATTCATCAGGCTCTATGAAACTGACAGACGCAGTAATATGACGCCACACGGTTTTATTATGGTGCGGAGTGTTTTGCGCAAAGTCAAAGGTAGATACTATCTCCGGGAAAAAGACGGAGAACACATCCTTGTATCTGCTGAGGATATACTTGACGTTATCGCCGCAGAGCAGTTTATTAAACTCAGAAGCGATTCGCTCCTCGGAAATATCATTAAGCAAAAGCCTGTTTCTAATAATTGAAGCCGCTGTTTTGGATTCTATCCCAAAGTTATACACAGAAGCAAACCGCAGGCCGCGCAGTATACGCAGAGCGTCCTCGTTGAATCTTGTATCCGGATCACCTACACAGCGCAACGCTTTGTATTTCAGGTCAGCCTGACCGTTAAAAGGATCAACAATACCTTTTTCATTATTATACGCCATCGCGTTAACTGTAAAATCTCTGCGTGATAAATCCTCCTCAATTGTTTTTGCGAACGAAACACTGTCAGGATGACGTTTATCCGCGTAATCTCCGTCAATTCTGTATGTAGTTATCTCGTAAACAACGTCATCAATAAGAACTCCGATTGTTCCGTGCGCCTCGCCTATGTCGATTGTTCTGCAGCTTGAGAACACCTCTTTAATCTCAGCGGGCTGAGCCGATGTTGTAATATCCCAATCGTTAGGTTCAATGCCGAGCATAGCGTCACGAACACAGCCGCCTACAGCAAAAGCCTCGCAGCCGGTATTATTGAGCATATTCAGAATTTTATCAACATTATTCGGAAGCTTTAGAGTCAAATTCATCACCGTCACACAGATTTTCAAGATAATTACTTATCAGGCTGTTATACATTTTGGAATTGCGTTTTAACCAAAAGTAGTACAAGACCTCTGCCGCGCAAATTATTAAAGGCAGCGCAATTCCCTCAAAGCTCTTAAAAATGAAAGCGGAAATCAGGGACTCTATCACGAAACCGAGGAGAATCCCCAGCAATAACAGCGCATAATTGCTGATTCTGAAATTGCCGGTTATTCTTCCCTGTTCGATTTTTCCATAAAAGTATTCGTTCAAAAATGCCGAATGTTTTCCGTAATCATCAATCAGGTAAAGCGTCAGTTTATCATTCTTTTTACCTCCGCTGATTCTTAGTCCGCTCGATAAATACTTCTTATCGAGGTCGGCTTCAAGCCTTTGCAAAGAGTTGTTATTTGTCTTAAAAATCATATTATCACGTCTTTTTTATAAATCTTGTACTCAGTGAGTAAACTATATTATACACTACTACGGAAGAAATTGCGAGTATTATTAATAATCTAAGTGCAAAACCTGTCAGATACACAAGGTTGAACAGCTCTGTAAAGCAAAGTATTCCAATGCAAAGTCCGGCTACAACGACAATTATCAGCGCGGCTCTGAGCGCGTTTATCGGAATTGAAAGTCTGATAACCATATTTACGCCTATCAGTGACGTGAGGATTACCGCGAGAGTCGAAAACTCAACATACGACATCCTGCCGCTGAAAATTATCAAGATTATAATATTCAGCACAACCATCAGCGAACCCGGCCAGGAACGTGTTATAACGTTTTTCATAAACTTCCCCTGAATCCTGTTGTGGTTAGGTTGGAGCGCGAGTACAAACGACGGAATACCGATAGTGAACGCGCTCATCAGTGAAATCTGCAACGGCTGGAACGGGTAGTTAACATTCACGAATATAAACAGGAAAGAAAGTATAAACGAATAGATCGTCTTTACAATGAACAAAGCGGCGCTTCGCTGAATGTTATTAATAGAGCGTCTGCCCTCGGCTACAACCTCCGGCATATGAGCAAAGTCGTTATCAGCCAATACCAGCTGAGCTGTATTCTTTGCCGCGTCAGAGCCTGAAGCCATAGCTACACTGCAATCGGCTTCTTTAAGCGCGAGAATATCGTTGACACCGTCTCCGGTCATAGCTACAGTGTGACCATGAGACTTTAGTTTTTCTACAAATGTCTTTTTCTGCTGAGGAGTTACACGTCCGAATACAGCGTATTCCTCCACAGCTCTGTCAACGGCTTCATCTGTTTCGAGCGTAGTGGCGTCAACTGACTTGTGAGCGTTCGGAACTCCGACTGTATCGGCAATTCTTTCGACTGTTTTATTGTTATCGCCCGAGATAACCTTCAGCTCTACTCCCTGCTTTTTGAAGTAGTCAATTGTTTTAGAGGCGTTATCCCTGATTTTATCCTTGATTTTAATAATAGCAATTGGTCTGAGGTTTTCGGGAAGCGTTTCTTTATCCTTAAAAGCCTCGTCGCTCATTGCAAGAGTAACAACTCTAAGGTTCTCGTCAATATCCTTAATTGCATCAAATAAGCCCGAATTAGAATTGTCAAACATCATCTCAGCTGCGCCGAGCACATATGACTTGTCGTCGCTCAATACAGCTCCGGACCATTTCTTTTCGGATGAAAACGGTATAACCTGCTTTTCTTTAATATGACTGCATTTTAAGTATTTATCAATCGCTTTGATTGTTTCGTTCTTATCGAGCGAGCATTTGGCGAGAGATTTTAGAATAACATCAGTTTCAATATTGTTATCAAAGGATTCAATATCAACCACTTCGAGCTCTCCGGTTGTAATAGTGCCTGTTTTATCAAGGCAGAGAACGTCAACTCTCGCAAGGGTTTCTATGCAGAACAACTGCTGAACAAGCACCTTTTTCCTTGAAAGTCTGATCACCGCGACTGCGAGCACCGTACTCGTCAGAAGAATCAGCCCTTCCGGAATCATTCCTATTAAAGCGGCAACAATGCTGACTACAGAGTTATAGAGGGTTTCGTGATTAAAGAAATACTGATTGATAAACATTGCGATTCCGGTCGGAAAAATCGCAATCGAACAGAAAGTTATAACCTTGTTCAGGGTTGTCATAATTTCTGAGTTAATCTTTTTTGAATAACTCGCCTGAGATTCAATCTTAGATGAATAGTTATCCTTGCCGGTATGTACAACCTTTGCGTAAACTCTGCCGGATGAAACGTAGCTGCCGGAAAGAAGCGTAGCGCCGATATTCTTTTCAATCTGGTCGCTCTCTCCTGTAAGAAGGCTTTCGTTAACATAACAGAAACCGTCAACCACCTCGCAGTCGCAGGGAATCTGAACTCCTGCGCCGAGAACAATTATATCATCTACAACAATATCCTCAGCGGAAATCCGGTTGGATTTACCGTTTCTGATAACCTCGATGTCGCTTGTCACTACAATCGAAAGTCTGTCGATTGCTTTCTTCGAGCGAATCTCCTGAACAATTCCAATTATAGTGTTGCAGATAACAACGCCCATAAAGAGCATATTCTTGTACGAACCTACAAGCAGCAAAAGCGTCATTAAGAATAAATTCAAAATATTAAACAGTGTGACAACATTTTCAAAAACAATTTTTTTGATTGATTTTGATTTGGAGTTATCACTTTTGTTTGATAATCCTTTGTTTACTCGTTCTTCTACCTCACTGTCAGTAAGCGACAGCTTTAAAACATTATCCGAAATCATAAGCGCCTCTTTTTAGATGTTTTGAAAATATATAACAAAAAGAACTGAAATTCTCTTAATCTTGTTATATTCATAACAATAAAAACATTTAATATTCCATTTACCATACTATTATACAACATATTTTCAAAAAATAATAGAGTAAATTGAAAGGAGGTGAACAAATGACAAAAAATGTCAAATATAGAATAATTTCAATAGCGTTTGTTTTTATTCTTTGTTTTTCTATTAATATAATACCTGCCGGTGCTGAGGCTAAAGAACTCGCTGTCGGCGGAGAACCTTTTGGACTAAAGCTTTACTGCAACGGTGTAATGATTACACGACTCGAGGACTTCAATTCAGACGGCGAAAAAGTATGTCCCGCAAAAGACTGCGGACTGTATCAAAACGATATAATCACTGTTATTAACGGTGAAAAAGCAAAAAGCAACGAGCAGGTTGAAGGGATTATTAAAAGCTCAAAGGGCAAAACAATTGATATTGAAATACTCAGGAACAACAAGCATTACAACAAAAAACTAAAAGCCTATAAAAACGAAAACAACGAATACTACGCCGGAATGTGGGTTCGAGACAGCTGCGCCGGAATCGGAACAATCAGCTTTTATGACACAGAAAACAAAGTATACGGAGCTCTCGGTCACGGAATCTGCGATATAGACACCGGAGCGATAATTCAAAACAGTACCGGAGAAATCCTTAAAGCTGATATAAACAGCGTAACAAAATCCGAGGATAACCAAATCGGAAGTCTCAACGGAATCTTCACGAGTACAACGCTGGGTACAGTTTTTGAGAACTCGCCGCTCGGTATCTACGGAAATATCAAAGCGCCGATAAACAAAAAGAAATATGAAATCGCGTCTGAGAGTGAAGTCGCAACAGGAAAAGCTAAGCTAATAACTACTGTCGAAGGAAGCACTCCAAAGGAATACGACATCGAAATCACTCGTATTTGCAGTCTTAACGAGAACACCAACAGAAATATGACTGTAAAAATCACAGACAAACGGCTGCTTGATAAAACGGGAGGAATTGTTCAGGGTATGAGCGGAAGTCCGATTATTCAAAATAATAAGATAATCGGAGCGCTTACCCATGTTTTCCTCGAAAATTGCCGCGAGGGCTACGCAATTTATATCGGAAATATGCTTCACAACTAACAACCCTGCCGACTAGGCAGGGTACATACCTGAAAACAAAGTCGATATATTGTGTCGAATATTAAGGAGATATACAATATATTGAGTAAAAATTTAAAATCTTGTAATTTATGATTAATAATTTTGTAATTTTCACAAAATTTTAATTGGAAACTATTGCCAAATTTACCGCTTTATGGTAATATAATTTCGCAAATTAAATCTTACGGAGGAATCAAAATGAACAACAGAATAAAACTGTTATTAACAGAGGAAAAAAGCGGGTTTTCAAGCGAAGAACTGAGTATATTTGACTACTATAATATCCGACCGATGTTCTGTAATAAAGACGGAGAAGAACTCCTGCTCAAGATTTCCGGAGAAAAGCCCGACGTCGTAATGATGGATTTGTTTATGACGAGACTTGATTCACTCGGAGTTATGCGTTCAATACGTGAAAAGGAGCTCGACTCTCCTATTATGATTGTGACAGCTTCCTTCAACAGCCCGGCACTTGAACGCGAGATTATGAGCAACGGAGCAAGCTACTACGCGCTGAAGCCGTACAACATTAAGGCAATTTGCGAGGATATTATCACCCTGGTAACAAAAAGCAAGTCCGACTCTCATCCGAGGATTTACGACAATAACGATATAGAGATTAAAGTTACCGAGATATTGCACGAAATAGGCGTACCTGCTCATATCAAGGGATACAATTACCTCAGAGATTCAATCATAATGTCCATTGAAAAGCCCGATATTATCAACGCAGTTACAAAACAGCTCTACCCCAGCGTTGCCAAGAAATACGAAACAACTTCCTCCAGAGTCGAGCGAGCAATCAGACACGCAATTGAAGTAGCCTGGGACAGAGGCGACGTTGATGTGCTCAATTCATACTTTGGTTATACAATACATACCAGCCGCGGTAAGCCGACCAACAGCGAGTTTATCGCTATGATTTCCGATAAGCTGAGATTACAACTCAAAAACGCAAGTTAACTATGAACCGGTTCAAATGAGCCGGTTCTTTATATTGACGAGAGAAAACAATTGTGGTAATATTAAGTTAGCTACAACTAATCAGGTGATTTTATGAAAAACCAAAAGTACAACATAACAGGTATGACCTGCTCCGCGTGTCAGATGCACGTTGAGAACGCAGTCAAAAAGCTCGACGGAATCGAAAGCGTCAACGTAAACCTGCTTGCAAATACAATGGACACTTGCTACGACGAGAGAAAGCTGAGCAACAGCGCCATCATCAAAGCGGTAAAATCCTCCGGCTACGGCGCAAAGGAATATACGCGTGATGATAATGAATACAGTGAGTCAAGCAACAAGGCTAAGAAGCAGTTGATTTTATCAATCATCTTTTTGATTCCGCTTATGTTCGTTTCTATGAGTCATATGTTTGGTATACACATACCGATTCTTGAAAATATGACTATACTCGGAATTAGCGAAATCGTTCTTTTGATTCCTATTCTGATATTTAACCGAAAGTATTTCACAGGCGGATTCAAATCACTTTTCAAGCTCAACCCTAATATGGACGCATTAATAGCGCTTGGAGCCGGTGTTTCCGTTGCATACAGCTTATACAATTTTGTTATCTCAGCAGTTAATTCATATAACGTTATGCAGGCAGGCGAAGTCGGGATACACTACTACTTTGAATCTGCCGGAATGATTCTGACGTTTATCAGCGTCGGAAAATACCTTGAGAGCAAAAGCAAGAGCAAGACCTCCTCGGCAATCAGCAAGCTGATAAAGCTCACCCCGAAAACTGCGATAGTTGAAGTTGACGGCAAGGAGGTTACTATTGACACAAACTCTGTAAAGCCCGGAGATGTTGTAATTTGCAAGAACGGTCTCAGCGTTCCGGTTGACGGTGAAATTCTCGAAGGAAATTGCAGCGTTGACGAAAGCTCAATCACCGGCGAGAGTATTCCTGTTGATAAAAGCGTTGGGGACGAACTCACAGGCGGAACTGTTCTCAGCTCCGGATATGTAAAAATTAAAGCGGTTAACACAGGAGATAACACAACACTCTCAAAAATCATAAAGCTCGTTGAGAACGCGACAACCTCAAAGGCGCCAATCTCCAGAATTGCCGACAAGGTCGCGGCAGTATTCGTACCGGCTGTAATAGGAATCGCGATTATTACTACTGTAATATGGCTTTTAGTCGGAGCGGAATTTGACAAAGCTATTTCATTTGGAATAGCAGTGCTTGTGATTTCCTGCCCCTGTGCGCTTGGACTCGCAACTCCGACAGCGATTATGGTCGGAACCGGCAAAGCCGCTCAGTTTGGCATTCTGATCAAATCCGCGCTCGCGCTTGAAACCGCAAACAAAGTAAAAACCGTAGTTCTTGACAAAACCGGAACCATCACAAAAGGAACGCCGCAGGTTACCGATATAATCGAAAACGACAAGGACCTGCTCAAAATCGCTTACGCAATAGAGAACAAGTCCGAACATCCGCTTGCCAAAGCGGTGTGCGATTACGCAAGAGAAAACAACATCCCCCTATCCTCCGCCGAGAACTTCAAGTCCTACACAGGCTCAGGAATATCGGCTCAAATAGACGGGAAGATTTATTACTCCGGCAACTTCGCATTTATTGAATCAATCGGTATTGAATTTGATAATAATTCTTTGTCGGAATTATATTCCAATGGTAAAACACCGTTAATCTTTGCAAGTGATAACAAAATCCTAGGCGTAATAGCTGTTGCCGATACAATAAAAGAAACAAGCAAAAAGGCGATTTTCGGACTTAACTCAGCAGGAATTGATACTGTAATGCTTACCGGAGATAACAAACAAACCGCCTTTGCTATTCAAAAGCTCGCAGGAATTAAGACGGCTATAGCTCAGGTTCTTCCACAGCAAAAGGAGCAGGTTGTCAGGAAATATCAAAAGCAAGGCGCTGTCGCTATGGTCGGCGACGGTGTCAACGACTCCCCTGCACTTGTAACGGCTGACGTCGGAATTGCAATTGGCGCCGGCACAGACATAGCCATCGACTCAGCAGATATTGTCCTGATGAAAAGCGATTTGGTTGACGTTGTAACGACAATCGAACTCAGCCGCGCTGTACTCAGAAACATCAAGGAAAACCTTTTCTGGGCGTTTATATACAACGTGATATGTATTCCGCTTGCGGCAGGAGCGTTTTACAGCTTACTCGGTTGGCAAATGCAGCCGATGTTCGGCACAATCGCAATGAGCCTTAGCTCAATCTGTGTTGTTTCAAACGCTCTCAGGCTCAGAAGATTTAAGCCAAAGGAGATTTCACAAATCAGCCCGGAGATAATCAACTACACCACAACTACACTTGAAAAGGATAGCTTCAACACCAAGACAGTCAATATCAAAGGAATGATGTGCGAGCACTGCGTCGCGCGAGTCAAAACTGCTCTCGAAGCCTTGACAGATAATCCTGTCACTGTTGATTTGCAAAACAATAACGCCCTCATTGACGAGAGCGTTGATGATAAAAGTATTAAGCAGGCAGTTGAAAACTCCGGCTACAAGGTAACCACAATACAATAACAAAGGCGGTCAGCTTGAACAGCTCCGTAAAAAGTAGACAATAGAAAAACAGCACCTCCTATGGTAGAATTAAAGATAGAACCATAGGAGGTCATTTTTAT
>CADBTV010000030.1 GCA_902797655.1 uncultured Ruminococcus sp. | reverse complement strand
GCCGGGAAAGCTTTATATTATAGATTTATGAGGAGAACATTATGAAACTGAAAAAAACAAGCCTGCTATTAGCAATATGTATGCTCCTGTCAATTTTTACCGTGTGCGCGGTTCCGGCTAACGGAGCGTCGCTCCCTGAGGAAGTGTACAAAATTAAAAACTTGGGAACAAGGGCGGACTTGTGCGACGCTGTCGCGTCTGCCGATGAAGTCAGAACCCTGCTTTTCTATATGCCTGAGGAATGGACAAATAAATACAACGATTCCTACAACGGCAAGAACTACGCGAATAATGTAATTGGTGTTTACTGGGAGAACGGCTCCTATAACTGTAAGGACTACTACGGCGAGGATAAAGCGTGGCCGGGCTACAACGTTACCGAAAGGCTCAGATACCATAGCAACATTTTTGTCGTTAGGATTCCGAAGGACGTAACCGAGGTTGTGTTTAACAATACAGTTACCGGCGACCCGGAAACTGACCCCGAGCGTTATAACTCAGCGGCTCAGACAGTCAGCATCAGCCTCACTCCCTACGCTCCGGGAGAGGACGGCTACGGCTTCTATCCCGACGGATTAGAAATAAAGGACGGGATGATATACGTTTGTGAGCCGAAAAAGGACTCTGACGAACGCTACAGCGGAGCGTGGTTTTACCACTACAGCGGCTATAACTACGGGATTTATCCGACATTGGATGAAGCCGAGGCTAACAGCGGTAATTTTTACGGCGGAAAGTTTCCTTACGTTTTGCCGGAGGATGTAATCACAGAGCCTAACATCAAAAACATTTCGGAGCTGAATCTGTCCGAAGAGGAAACTAACACCTACTACTTCTACGCGCCCGAAAAATTCAGCGGAAACGTCGGAGTGATGTGGTTGGAAGGAGCCTACGGAATTGAATCAATGAGCAAAGAAGAAAAGGAAAGCTATTATTACTACGGACGCTTCCCGGGGTATAAGGTGACTCAGACCGAGAAAGCTGACGGAAACATTTTCGAGGTAAAGCTTCCCAAGAATGCAAGCGGAATTTCATTCTACAATTTGAGGTTGCGCAGGAAGGACAGATATTACGCGAATACTAATTATTATTCAGAGAATACAATCTTTGTAGTCAATAACGCAGAAACAAGCTTTACCGACCCCGCGTGCGAGTTAATCGGAACAGCGTTCAATTACTACGGCGACGGAAAGTACGGAGTATATTCTACGCTTGAAGAAGCTCAGGCAAACAACGCTGTGCATTCCAGCGGAGAGTTCCCGAACGAGCCGTATCACTATGACGAGAACACCGGAAAGATGTTGCCCGGAGAATACAACTATACACCTGCGACCGAGACGACTCAGCCCGCAACCGCGGCTCCGGAGACAAAGGCAACTGAGCCTACAGCCAAAAAGCTCACCCCTGCTAAAAAGGCTAACCCGATGAAGGTTACAGCCAAGACAAAAACTGTCAAGGCAAAGAAGCTCAAAAAGAGCAAGGTAACTGTAAGCGCAATTACGGTAAAGGATGCAAAGGGTAAGCTCAGCTACAAAAAGCTCTCCGGCTCAAAGAAGCTGAGCGTTACAAAGAAAGGTAAAATCACAGTCAAGAAGGGTACCAAAAAAGGCACCTACAAGCTTAAAGTAAAAATCACCGCCAAGGGAAATTCGCAGTATCTCGCGAAGTCTGTTACAAAAACGGTAAAGATTAAGGTTAAGTAAATATAACGAAAGTAAACAGGCAGACAGTCCGCTCGGATTGTCTGCCTGTTTAGTTAATTGGACTGAGGTTGACGAGGAAGAATAAAAGAGTTATAATTATAATGTTATACTGTGTTTTGGAGGAAGCTATGGACTTAAAGGTCGGCGACAGAATCGAGATGAAAAAGCCCCACCCCTGCGGCTCAAAGACCTTTGAGCTTTTGCGGGTCGGTATGGACTTCAAAATCAAGTGCGAGGGCTGCTCGCGCGAGGTTATGCTTCCGCGCAAAAAAGTAGAAAAAAATATTAAGAAGGTGCTCAGCTGATGTTTGAGAAAATAGAGATTTTTGATAAACGCTACAACGAGCTGAACAAAAAAATATACGAGCCTGATATTGCCGCCAACGTTGACGAGTATCAGAAAATTATGAAGGAAATCCGCGAGCTGGAGCCGGTCGTCGAAAAGTACCGCGAGTATAAGGAAGCGAAGCAGACCATCGAGGACAGCCTTGAAATCCTCGGCGACTCCTCGGCGGACGCGGAGTTTCGCGAGCTTGCGCAAATGGAGCTCGACGAAGCCAAGAAGAACGTCGAGACCCTCTCGGACGAGCTCAAAATTCTCCTGCTTCCCAAGGATCCCAACGACGAGCGTAACGTTATCGTCGAAATCCGCGGCGGCGCCGGCGGCGAGGAAAGCGCGCTTTTCTCGGGTGTGCTCTACAGAATGTACTCAATGTACGCCGAGCGCAAGGGCTTCAAGACCGAGGTCATCAACGCCAACGAAACCGAGCTCGGCGGCTTCAAGGAAATTTCCTTTATGATAAACGGCGAGGGAGCCTACAGCCGCTTTAAGTACGAGAGCGGAGTTCACCGCGTCCAGCGTGTTCCCGAAACCGAGAGCCAGGGCAGAATCCATACCTCAACCACCACTGTCGCCGTGCTTCCCGAAGCCGACGAGGTCGAAATGGAAATCAACCCCAAGGACTTAAAGATAGATACCTTCCGTTCCTCCGGCGCAGGCGGTCAGCATATCAACAAAACCTCCTCCGCTATCCGCATTACTCACCTGCCGACCGGAATGGTCGTCGAGTGTCAGGACGAGCGCAGTCAGTATAAAAACAAGGACAAAGCGCTCAAGGTGCTCAAATCCCGACTCCTGCAGCAGAAGCAGGAAGCGCAGGACAGCGCAATCTCAGCCGAGAGAAAAAGTCAGGTAGGCTCCGGCGACAGAAGCGAACGAATCCGAACCTATAACTATCCTCAGGGCAGACTCACCGACCATCGAATCGGTCTGACGCTCTACAAGCTCGAGGACATCCTCAACGGCGATCTCGACGAGGTTATCGACAGCCTTGTTGCCGCCGACAGAGCCGAAAAGCTGAAAGAAAGTATGGAGAGTTGATGAACACACTACTCTTAAACGATAATCAAAATGATATAGAAAAAGCCGGTAAAATCCTGAGCGGCGGCGGACTCGTCGCAATTCCGACCGAGACCGTCTACGGACTCGCCGCCAACGCGCTGGACGGCAGGGCGGTTGCCTCGATTTTCAGGGCAAAGGGCAGACCGATGGACAATCCCCTGATTGTTCATATCGCGGACATTGAGGACATCAGCCGCTTCTCGCTCGTTTCCCGGTTTCCCGAAAAGGCAAAGCTGCTCGCAGAAAAATTCTGGAGCGGCCCTTTGACTATGATTATGCCGAAGGGGGAGAGCATACCCGACGAGGTCAGCGCAGGACTCGACACAGTCGCAATCCGTTTCCCGTCGCATACTCTCGCTCAAAAGCTGATTAAGGCGGCAGGCGTTCCGCTTGCGGCTCCGTCGGCAAATATATCCGGCTCGCCAAGCCCCACAACCGCCGAGCATGTAATGAACGATATGAACGGCAGAATTGACGCCGTAGTTGACGGCGGCGAATGCAGCGTAGGGCTCGAAAGTACGGTTATTACGCTTGCGGTTGATCCGCCCCGTCTTTTGAGACCCGGCAAGATTACAGTCGAGCAGATTGAAAGCGTAATCGGCAAAATCGAAGTTGACGACGCTGTGCTTCATCAGCTCAAAAACGGCGAGAAAGCCGCTTCCCCGGGGATGAAGTATAAGCACTACGCGCCCAAGGCGAGTGTTGTGCTTCTGAAGGGGAGCACAGCCGCCTACATAGATTTTGTAAACAACCATATCGAAAGCGGCACCGCCGCTTTGTGCTATGATGATGATATTGAGAAGCTAAAGCTTAAGAGCTTTTCGCTCGGAAAAAGCGGCGACTATTCCTCGCAGGCTCACAGGCTGTTCAGCTCGCTGAGAGCTATCGACCGCGACGAGAGCGTAAAGCTCGTCTACGCGCGCTGTCCGAATCCCGAGGGAGTCGGAATGGCGGTGTACAACCGACTCGTCAGAGCCGCCGGATTTGAGGTGATTGACCTTGAGAACCTATAAGCTAATCGGACTCACAGGTACCACCGGCTCCGGCAAAGGCGAGGTTCGAAAGGTTTTTGAGCAGTACGGCTGTTCGGTAATCGACGCCGATTTGCTCGCGCGAGAGATTATGAGCAACCCCGTTGTGCTCAACTCACTGCAAAGCTTTTTCGGCGCGGATGTTGTTGAGGACGGAAGGCTCAACCGTTCGCTGCTCGCGCAAAGAGCATTTACTTCCAAGAAAAAAACAAACCTGCTCAACAGCATAACCCATCCGCATATTACTACGCTGTTTTTGAGCGAGCTTAATTCGCTAGCAGGCGGCGGCGCTCAGACGATAGTATTTGACGCTCCGCAGCTTTTTGAGAGCAAGCTCGACGCGCTTTGCGACTGCGTTGTTGCTGTAATTGCCGAGGAAGGTGTTCGCGCCGAGCGTATTATGAAGCGCGACAACCTCACTCGCGAGGAAGCCGAAGCCAGAATCAAGGCGCAGTTTTCCGATGAATATTTCAGGGAGAACAGCGACTATATTATAGAGAACAATTCGACCGTCGGTGAGCTAAAACTCAACGCGGAAAAAATAATCGAAATCATCCGGAGGTAACTATGCCCCAAACCGGAACAAGGCGAAGAACACAAAGCAGACCCCGGCGAACGTCACGACCCCGAACCCGTCGAAGTCCGCGTAATCCTAAAAAAAGACATCCGATTCGCAACATTCTTATTTTGCTTTTGTTAATTGCGGTAGTGGCGGTTTCGCTGTATTTTGCGGTTGGAAATCTCGGAAAAGCTAAGAATAGACTCGAAGAAGCTGCCTATCCTATTAAGTACAGCGGAATTATTGACAAAGCTGCCGATAAGTACAATCTTGAAAAGCCGCTGATTTACGCGGTTATCCATACCGAGTCGCGATTCGACCCCGACGCCGTAAGCCACGTCGGCGCTCAGGGACTTATGCAGATTATGCCGGAAACCTTTGACTGGATTGCGTCGCTGAAGGACGAGACCGTCAGCTCCTCTGAGTACACCGACCCGTCGCTAAACGTTGACTACGGGTGCTATCTGCTGAAGTATTTGATAAAGCGTTTCAAAGCCGAGGAGACCGCCGTTGCCGCCTACAACGCAGGCTTCAACAAGGTTGACCAGTGGCTTGACGACCCGAATCTCAGCCCCGACGGAAAGAAGCTCGCTTCAATTCCGTACCCCGAGACTGAGAAGTACGTCAAAAAGGTTGAAAGCGCCAAGAAAATGTATACTAAACTCTATTTTCAATAATATACGGAGGTAACATATGGAAGAAAAATCAAAAGTAAAAGCTCTCAAAGAACAGCTCTTTATGCCTGCAAAAACAGGCATCTCAACAGTAAAGGACCCCGAGATTAACAAGGCGGATGAGTTCTGCGAGGGTTACAAAAAGTTTCTCGACAACTCTCCCGTTGAGCGCGAGGCGGTAAAGTATTCCGCAGAGATTGCAAGGTCAAACGGTTTTGTCGAGTTTGAGCAGGACAAAAAGTATAACCCCGGCGACAAGGTGTATTATATCAACCGCGACAAAGCTATTGCCCTCGCCGTAATCGGCAAGAACGGCACAAAAAACGGAGTGAAGCTCTCAATTGCGCATATTGACTCTCCGCGCGTTGACTTAAAGCCCAATCCGCTCTACGAGGATACTTATCTCGCATTCTTCAAAACTCACTACTACGGCGGAATCAAAAAGTACCAGTGGACGGTTATGCCGCTTGCTCTGCACGGCACAGTCGTCAAGCTCGACGGAACCAAGGTTGACATCTGCGTCGGCGCCGACGAAGCCGAGCCCTGCTTCTGCATTACAGACCTGCTGCCGCACCTTGCGCGTGAGCAGGCTTCCAAAACTCTCTCAAAGGCTATCGAGGGAGAGAACCTCAACGTCCTTATCGGCTCACGTCCGATTGAATCCGAGGACGATGAGAGCGACCTCGTGAAGCTCAACGTGATGAAGCTTCTAAATGAAAAATACGGCATAACCGAGAGCGATTTTCTCTCCGCTGAGCTGTGCTTTGTTCCGGCTCAAAAGTGCAGAGACGTCGGCTTTGACCGCGGACTCATCGGCGGCTACGGCCACGACGACAAGGTCTGCGCTTATCCGGCTCTTATGGCGGCTGTAAACAGCGGCACTCCGGACTGCACCTGCGTCACTTACCTCACCGATAAAGAGGAAACAGGCTCCGACGGCAACACCGGTATGCAGAGCGACTTCCTCAGATATTTCATCTACGACCTCGCCAAGGCAGACGGCGAGGAGGGCTACAGAGTTCTCTCAAAGAGTATGTGCCTTTCTGCTGACGTCAACGCGGCGTTTGACCCGATTTACGCTTCCGCCTACGAGCCTAAGAACTCCAGCTATATCAACAAGGGCGTTATCATTTCCAAGTACACCGGCCACGGCGGTAAGTACGACACATCCGACGCTTCTGCCGAGTATATGGGCAAAATCCGCTCTATGCTCGAGAAGAACGAGATTATGTGGCAGGTTGGCGAGCTCGGCAAGGTTGACATCGGCGGCGGCGGTACAATCGCAAAGTACGTCGCGAATATGAACGTTGACGTAGTAGACCTCGGCGTTCCGGTGCTCTCAATGCACGCTCCGTTCGAGCTTATCTCCAAGCTTGACGTGTACGAAGCATACCGCGCGTTTTACGCATTTTTCAATAATATGTAAAAAGTACTTGCATTTTTTCGCAAAAGGTGTTATTATATACGGGTGGAAAAAATTCCACCCCATATGCGCTGCTAGCTCAGCTGGATAGAGTGACTGGCTACGAACCAGTAGGTCAGGGGTTCGAGTCCCTTGCAGCGCGCCAAGAAAGACGAGACAGTCCTTTGGACTGTCTCGCTTTCTTTTGGCACGCGGAAAGGGACTCGAAAGGGCGTAAAGAAAACAGTCCTGTGGACTGTTTTTAGCCCGTAGCGCCGATGAACCTATAGCTATGCAACACGCCGCAACAAACGAGATGGAAGTTTTCTAAAGATGAAACGAACTTGCAGCGCTGAGACAGTCCTTTGGACTGTCTCGCTTTCTTTTGGCACGCTGCAAGGGACTCGAAGCCGAAGTCGTCTCGCCGAAGTGCATTCGTTATGCGCCCGGCATTTTTTTCCGAATCTTTTGTTTTTGTTGACACCGCTAAATTGAAAGTTTATAATAACAATATATTTACTTTATGCTGAATATTCTATTGGTTTTATCAAATTGTAACGGTATGGAGCTGTTACGACGGCAGAAAGGAAAACCGTATGAAACACTTCTTGATTGTTGTTGATATGCAAAAGGACTTTGTTGACGGCGCGCTCGGTACTGCTGAGGCTGTCGCAATTGTACCAGGCGTTGTTAAAAAAATAGAAGACTTTGAGGGTGAAATCTTTGCAACCCTTGATACGCATTTTGAAGATTATATGCAGACCGCCGAAGGCAAAAACCTGCCCGTACCGCATTGTATCAAGGACACTAACGGCTGGCAGCTTGATAAAGCTGTTCACGCTGCGCTGGAGAAAAAGGGCTGCACTTCCGTGGAAAAGCTGACATTCGGTTCTGTTGAGCTTCCGAAAATGATTTCAAATGCCGCCGGCGGAGAAGCCTTTGACATCGAGTTAGTCGGTTTGTGCACCGATATATGCGTTGTAAGCAACGCGCTGTTGCTCAAGGCGAGCTTTCCCGAGGCGCCAATCAATGTTGACTCCTCGTGCTGCGCAGGAGTTACACCGGATAAACACGCTGCCGCGCTCGAGACTATGCGCAGCTGCCAGATTGAAGTAATATAAGGGAGATAATAAATATGTTTAACGCAGAAAAAGTCAAAAATGAATGTGTAGCGTGGATACGCGAATGGTTTGAGCAAAACGGCAGAGACTGCAACGCGGTTGTCGGAATATCCGGCGGAAAGGACAGCTCCATTGTTGCCGCGTTATGTGTTGAAGCATTGGGGAAAGACCGCGTAATCGGAGTGCTGATGCCAAACGGCGAACAAGCGGATATTGAAAAGGCTCAGCTGCTTGTCAATTTGCTCGATATAAAGCACTACACCGTCAATATAAACGAAGCGTATGAGGGCTTGCTCAAACAGCTTCCCTTTGAGCCTACTGATCAGACTCTGCAAAACCTGCCTCCGAGAATCCGTATGGCAACGCTTTATTCTGTATCTCAGAGTCACAACGGACGAGTTGCGAATACCTGCAACCTCAGTGAAGACTGGGTCGGCTATTCCACCCGTTACGGTGACAGCGTCGGCGATTTCAGCCCCTGCTCTCACCTGACCGTAGATGAGGTTAAGCAGATAGGACGCCTGCTTGGACTGCCAAGCGAGCTGGTTGACAAGGCTCCGTCAGACGGACTTTGCGGTAAGACAGACGAGGATAACCTCGGCTTTACCTATGCGGAGCTTGACCGCTATATCCGCACCGGAAAGATTGACAATCCGGAAACCAAGAAAAAAATAGACTACAAACACAAGATAAATCTGTTCAAGCTCAAGCTTATGCCTGCTTTCGAGACCGGGCTGCCTGAGATCGGGGACTGTGGTGAGGAGTAAAATATGAAGCTCAAGCCAATTATTGAATCGCTGTTGGACATTGATTTGTACAAGTTCAATATGGATCAGGTTATCTTTCACAAGCATACCGCCCTGTGCGGTCAATACTACTTCAAATGCCGCAATAAGGATGTTGTTTTTACAGAGGAGATGCTTCGGGAGATTAACGAGCAGGTTGATCATCTTTGTTCCCTTTATTTCAAAAAGGAGGAGCTCGACTACCTGCACTCTATCCGGTTTATCAAGGATGACTATGTTGAGTTTCTGCGGCTTTGGCGCCCGATACGAGACTACGTTACAGTCAGCCGTTTTGGCGACGGTGAGTTGCAGGTTGTAGTAGACGGTCCTCTGTTCTCTGCTATGCAGTTCGAGATTTATCTGTTGGAAATCATCAACGAAGTCTATTTCAGAATGAAGTATGACTATGATTTGCTTGTAGAATCAGCAGAGAAAAAGCTTGATGAAAAAATACGCCGCCTCAACGACGGCACATACACCTTTAAGTTCGCTGAATTTGGTTGCCGCAGACGGCTCTCGCGCGAATGGGAGGACGTTGTGGTCAAAAGACTTGCTCAGGAAACAGACAAGTGCATCGGAACCTCAAACGTTTATCTGGCGATGAAGTACAATCTCACTCCGATAGGAACCTACGCGCACGAGTATGTGCAGATGTATCAGGGCATTGATAAGATTCCGCTGGCGTATACCAACTATTACGCTATGCGCGATTGGTACAGCGAGTACGACGGAGACAACGGCACTGCTCTGACCGATACAGTGACAACCGATTTGTTCCTGATGGACTTTAACCGCTCAATGGTGAACAACTATACCGGCGTTCGCCACGATTCCGGCGACCCGTTTGAATGGGGAGAGAAGATACTCAGCCATTACGAAAGCTACGGCGTTGATCCAAAAACCAAGCTGCTGCTGTTTTCCGACAGCCTTGACTTTGACCGCGCGCAAAAGCTGTACGATCACTTCAAAGACAGGTGCAAGGTATCCTTCGGGATCGGCACTTTTTGTTCCAACGATACCTGCGAAAACGCTCTGAACATCGTCATAAAGCTTCAGTACGTAAACGGCAGACCGGTCGCAAAGCTCAGCGACATCCCCGAGAAGGCTATGTGCCGCGATCCGCAGTATCTCGATTACCTCAAACGCGCCGTTGAGTTTCGCTTGCACCGCGAAAAATAACCTTTGGATTACCTGAAAATTTTCGAAAAAAAGAACCGGAAGCTCCGGTTCTTTTTCATTATCTTACCAATCCGCTGATTAATACAACAAGTATCAGCACAGGAAGCGCAAAGCGGAAGTAATATTTGAATCCGCCGGCAAGCCTGATTCCTTTGCCGGTGTTGACCTCGGCTCGGAAATTCTCAAAGCCCCAGCCGAACTTTGTCGAGCAGAATACTACGTAAATCAACGCTCCTATCGGCAGCAGCAGGTTGCTCACCATAAAGTCCTCCATATCGAGGATTCCCTTGCCTGCGAGCTGTACTCCGCTCAGAGCGTTGAAGCCGAGCAGACACGGCATACTGGCAACCAGCATAATCAAGCAGTTGATGATTGTAGATTTTCTGCGTGAAAATCCGAAGTTGTCCATACACGACGAAATCAGATTCTCGAAAACCGCCGTAACCGTCGAGAAGCTCGCAAAGCTCATAAACAGGAAGAACAGCGTTCCCCACAGTCTGCCCAGCGGCATATTAATAAAGATTTTAGGCAGCGTCATAAAGATAAGCGCAGGACCCTGACCCGGCTCAACGTTAAAGCTGAAGCAGGCAGGGAAGATGATGAGTCCGCTCATTATCGCGACGAAGGTGTCGAGCGCGCAGATTCTTATCGACTCGCTGACGAGGGTGTTGTCCCTGGACATATAGCTTCCGAAAATCTCCATCGAAGCGATTCCTATGCTCAGCGTAAAGAACGCCTGATTCATCGCCGCGCTGATAACATTTGCCCAGCCGACCTTGTT
This sequence comes from uncultured Ruminococcus sp., assembly GCA_902797655.1. GTDB lineage: Bacteria > Bacillota > Clostridia > Oscillospirales > Acutalibacteraceae > Ruminococcoides. Next base: position 2,817 of record CADBTV010000030.1, on the reverse strand, counting down.
GACGTTTTCGATATTCGGCATAAGGTAAAACTCGAGTCCCTTTGCGGCTCCCGAGAGCGTAAGGCTGTTGACCGCAAGAACAACAATCAGCCCCAGCAGGCATATCATCATAACCTTGGAGACTCTCTCGATTCCGTTCTTGATTCCGCCGCCGCATACAACGAATCCAAGCACAACCGTAATCACCATAAAGAGCGTCATCTCCCAAGGGTCCGCGAGCATATTGTTGAATACTCCCTCGGCGTTTTCGGTTTTGACTCCCTCAAACGCTCCGCTTCCGAATTTCCAGCAATAGTCCAGCATCCAGCCCGAGACGGTGGTGTAGAACATCATCAAAAGGTAACATCCTAAAATGCTGACCCAGCCGTGAATGTGCCACTTGCTTTTCTTGGGTTCAAGCTTTTTGTAAGCCTTGACTATGCTTTGCCGCGTTGAGCGTCCGAGCGCAAGCTCCATTGTGAGCACCGGAATTCCCATAAGCACCAGGAACACCAGGTACAGTATTACAAAAATTCCGCCGCCGTTTTCTCCGGCTACATACGGAAACTTCCACACGTTGCCGATTCCGATAGCGCAGCCGGCGCTTACAAGTATAAACCCGAGCCGCGATTTGAAGCTTTCTCTTTCCATTATTTATTTCCCCTCAAAAGTTAGTGAATCAATTATACATCATTATCCCGGGAAATGGAATACTAATTGACGAAAAAACGGGACTGCATTGACGAAAAAACGGGACTGCTTTCGCAATCCCGTAGTTTACTGTTTTATTTTGCAAAGTCAACCGCTCTTGATTCGCGGATAATATTGACTTTAATCTGACCCGGATATTCGAGGTCTTCTTCAATCTTTTTACAGATGTCTCTTGCGAGAGACGGCATACGGTCGTCGTTGACAACCTCAGGCTTAACCATAATTCTGATTTCGCGTCCTGCCTGAATCGCGTAGGAGCTTTCAACTCCCTTGAACGAGGAAGCAACCTCCTCGAGCTTTTGCAGACGCTTGATGTAGTTTTCAAGGTTTTCGCGTCTCGCGCCGGGTCTTGCGGCTGAGATAGCGTCGGCAGCCTGTACGATACAAGCCACAACCGTCTTAGCCTCAACATCGCCGTGGTGAGCGTGAATAGCGTGGATAACCGCGTCGCTTTCCTTGTACTTGCGCGCCGCCTCAACGCCGAGCTCAACGTGCGAGCCTTCCATCTCGTGGTCGAGAGCCTTACCTATATCATGAAGCAAGCCTGCGCGCTTTGCGACTGTGGGGTCGAGCCCGAGCTCGCTTGCAATCATACCCGAAATATACGCAACCTCGATTGAGTGGTCGAGTACATTCTGTCCGTAGCTGGTACGGTATCTTAATTTTCCCAAAAGCTTTACAAGCTCCGGATGGATTCCGCGTACGCCCAAATCGAGCACAGCGCGTTCTCCTGCCTGCTTGATTTTTGAGTTGACCTCTCGTCTGGCTTTCTCGATTGTTTCTTCGATTCTCGCCGGGTGGATTCGTCCGTCGGCGATAAGCTTCTCGAGGGCTACCCTTGCGACCTCGCGTCTTACCGGCTCAAAGCTGGAGAGAGTGATCGCTTCCGGAGTATCGTCGATAATAAGGTCAACGCCCGTCGCGTTTTCAATAGCGCGGATGTTGCGTCCCTCACGTCCGATGATGCGTCCCTTCATCTCATCATTCGGCAGAGCAACAACCGAGACTGTAGCCTCGGAAACCTGATCCGCCGCGAGCCGCTGAATTGACAGCGAGATGATTTTCCTCGCGAGCTTCTCGGATTCATCCTTTAGCTGCTCCTCGTACTCAAGAATCTTCACGGACTTTTCGTGGGCGAGCTCGCCGTCGAGCTGTTCAAGCAGATACGCCTTAGCCTGATCGGCTGTATAACCCGAAATTCGTTCGAGCATCTCGAACTGGCTCTTCTTAATCTGCTCGACCTCGGCAACCTTTGCCTCGGCGTCCTTGAGCTTCTTGGTTACTTTTTCTTCCTTGTTTTCAAGATTGTTCATCTTTTTGTCAAGGTTTTCTTCCTTTTGCTGAATACGTCTTTCCTGACGTTGTACTTCTCTTCTGCGGTCAGAGAGCTCCTTCTCGCTTTCGTTACGAAGGCGGTGAATCTCATCTTTACCCTCAAGAATGGCCTCTTTTTTCTTTGCCTCAGCGGTCTTCATCGCCTCGGAGACAATCTTGTTGGCCTCTTGTTCAGCACTGCCGATTTGCTTTTCCGCTACGCTTTTGCGGTAATTGATACCTGCGATTACGCCAATCACGCAAAAAACAATTGCAGCGGCAACGATACATATTATCGAAATCAGTATCGGCATTTTGACACCTCCTTGGTTTAATTTTTAAAGTTAATAATCATCAAAAAATCAACCTCGGTGCCGTTAAGCAAGATATTCAATTGTATTCAATTGTATAATATTTTGAACGCCAATGGCGATAGAAGTGTTTATAAAGGTAAACGTCGTTGGATTGCAAAATATCTATCTGTAACGGCTCTTTCGAGTCTGATTAAAAAGTATTGGCTGCGCATACGCGCAAACATACAAATATATGGTACCTTAAAATCGTCGAAATGTCAAGAAAAATTCTCTGAAATTAACGAAAAATTTGTCATTTTTACTCTATGGGCAGAATATCACTGTATGAATGCAAAAAAATTTCCATTTAATTCTATTTAATACTTGCAATTATGACGAAAATAACCTATAATGAGTAAGACCAAATATATATCAGGAGGAATTTTTATTATGTCAGTAAAAGTTGCTATTAATGGTTTCGGCCGTATCGGCCGTCTTGCGTTCAGACAGATGTTTGGCG
>CADBTV010000029.1 GCA_902797655.1 uncultured Ruminococcus sp. | reverse complement strand
GCTATCGAGGTTGGTCTCCGTTTCGCTATCCGTGAGGGTGGTAGAACAGTAGGCTCAGGCGCTGTTATCGCTATCAACGAGTAATTTTATCTCAAGTAGATAGATTTATGTAAGTTTAGCCTTACGTTCCCGACAGAAGTATTGCTTCTTTCGGGCGCGTAAGGCTTTTTGTTTTGCAGTATACAAAAAAGGCCGGAAGCTTGGTTCCGACCTTTTTTACTTTATAAGAAACTGCTTGTGTTAAATCAATTGAATTTATAAATCTTTCGCGCAATTCTGTAGAGAAATACAGCGGTTTTTCTGCCGACTGCATTTTGAATACAAGCGAAACTCCAGATGCAATGCCACTTGATATACTTGTAGAGCTTTTCGTCCCTGCTTTGCAGGTAGCGCCAGAGGTCCTTGCGTTTTTCGTCCTTATCCTCATAGTTGCACAGCTCGCAAAAGATGTTCGAGATCGTCATCATTATCGCAAGATATTTTTTCATATACTTGCCAAGCTTCCTGCTGACTGCGTATATGTCCTCAATCCTGTGAGCGTCAATCATAATTTTTGTTACTCTGAGCTGCTGGTCGATTCTTGACGCCATAATATTCTCGTTTACGCTCTGATCCTCTCTGCCGATAAAGTAACGGTATAAATCAACGTCCATATAGTAAATGCTCCTGACGTATGGGAGCGGAGTGTATATAAAAATATTGTCAACGTAGAAGGTGTGCTTTGGAAGCGTAACGCCGCATTCTCTAAGCATTTCAGTGCGGTAGATTACCGAGTGCATTAAAAGGCGCTGAGATACCGAGAAATCTTTGATGTCATCCCAGGTAAATACTGTGTTTTCCGGGAACACATTTCGATGGTGTATAGTGTGCTGGGTGTCGTCCTCGATGTGCTCGTACACATAGTTGCATACCATCATATCAAGCTTTTGTTCGCTTAGCTCCTTTAGCTTTACCATAACCTCGCGAAGAGCGTCAATATCGAGCCAGTCATCGCTGTCTACAACCTTGTAGTACATCCCCTTGGCGTGTCTGAGCCCCTGGTTTACGCACTCTCCGTAGCCGCCGTTTTCCTGATGGATTGCCCTGACAATGTTGGGGTATTTTTCTGCGTAACGGTCGCATATTTCCGGAGTGCTATCCTCGGTTGAGCCGTCATCAATTAAAATAATCTCAGCGTCCTCGCCTACGGAAAGCAGGGTGCTTATGCAGTGACCCATATATTCCGCAGAGTTGTAGCAAGGAACCGCGAAGGTGATTAGCTTATCCATATTAATCTCCTGAGTTGATTGTTGTCCGAATATTTATTATAACATATATGTGGTAAAAAGCAAACAAATAAGAACGCTTCAAACGCGTAAAAGGCTGACTCTGTTTAGAATCAGCCTTTTTTCTTATGCTTTTCCAAGCTCAATGTTTCTTTTGTACGCAGCTTTTACTGCATTTTCAACAATCGTCTCAAGTCCGCTCTGTTCAAGAGCTTTGACTCCCTCAATTGTGCTTCCTCCGGGAGAGCAGACGTTTTTGATTAGGGTATCCGGATTGTCATCGCCGGACATCAAAAGCTTTGCCGCGCCGATAACGGTCTGAGCCGCAAGCGAGAGCGAGGTCTCCTTGTCGATTCCGCAATCAACTCCGCCCTGAGCCAAACCCTTGATAAACATATAAACAAATGCCGGGCCGCAGCCTGATACCGAACATCCGGCGTCCATAAGGCTCTCGTCGATTTTGGTGAGCTGACCCGCATACTTCATATTCTCAATGAAGAATTCAAGCTCATTTCCGCTTACGTTTTCGGCAGGGGAGTATAGAACCTCGCCCTCGCCGACGAGTACGGGAGTATTAGGCATAATGCGTATAATCCTGAAATTGCCGCCTGCCATTTTTCGAATAGTCTCGATTGAAAGTCCTGCCGCCATCGTGACAAGTACCACGTCATCACGCTGATTAAGAATATCTGCCACAGAGCTCAGCATATCCGCCATCATCTGAGGCTTTACGCCGAGGAATATGTAGCGACATTCCCTGGCGATAGTCAGGTTGTCGGCTGATTGAACTCCCAGCTTTGAAGCGAGTTCAGCCGCTTTTTCGGCAAAATGGTCGGCGAGCAGTACGCTTTTTGTACTCTTGCTCACAGCTGTGGCAAGAGCTCCGCCCATATTGCCTGTGCCGATAAATCCAAAATCCTTCATCGTATATTACCGTTTCCTTTAATTATATATTTGTATGTGTTGAGCTCCTGCAAGCCCATCGGGCCTCTTGCGTGGAGCTTCTGGGTTGAAATTCCCATTTCGCACCCGAGACCGAACTCTCCGCCGTCTGTAAAGCGTGTGCTCGCGTTGACATAAACCGAGGAGCTGTCAATGCTCTTTGTGAATTTCTCAGCCGCGATCGGGTCGCTTGTTATGATTGCTTCACTGTGACCCGTGGAGTGGGTGTTGATATGCTCAATCGCTTCGTCAACGTCCCTGACGATTTTAACCGCGAGGATATAATCGAGGAATTCTGTATCAAAATCGTTCTCTCCGGCAGGGGTTCCGTCAATAATCTTAATCGCGTTTTTGTCGAGTCTGAGCTCAACCGGATTCTCGGTTCTGTTGTCCACGAGGAGCGTTTTCAGCTTTGGCAGAAACTCGTCTGCGATACCTTCGCCGACTACAAGCACTTCCTCTGCGTTACAAACCGACGGGCGGCTTGTCTTTGCGTTTTCAATGATTTTGAGAGCCATTTCAATGTCGGCTGAATTGTCAACGTAAATATGACAGATACCTGTTCCTGTCTGAATGCAAGGCACAGTCGCGTTTTCTACACATGCGGTTATAAGTCCCTTGCCGCCGCGCGGAATCAACAGGTCTACATAACCATCGGCTGTCATCAGCTCGGTCGAGCTTTGGCGTGTTGTATCCTCAACCAAAAGCACAAAATCTCTGCTCAGTCCGATGCTTTCGAGTCCGTCGCCAAGCGCTTCAACAATCGCTTTAGCGCTTGCGTGAGCTTCCTTTCCGCACCTGAGTACACATACGTTGCCGCTTTTTAAGGCGAGCGCCGCGGCGTCGGAGGTTACGTTCGGACGGCTTTCGTAAATAATAGCAACTACTCCGAGCGCAACCGAGGTTTTTTCAATAACAAGTCCGCCCGGTCTTTCAACACGTGCGAGCACCTTGCCGACAGGCGAAGGGAGCATAGCTACGTCTCTGACTCCCTGAGCCATTCCCCCGATTCTCTCTTTGCTCAGCGAGAGTCGGTCAATCATAACCGGACTGATGTTTGAGCGTGAGTTCTCAATATCTTTATTATTCTCTTTTAGAATTTTATCAGTGTTCCTTACCAGCGCGTCAGCCATTGCGTAGAGCGCTTCGTTAATCTGCTCAACCGGAACCAAATTCAGCTGAGCCTTTGCGTTCTTAGCTTTTACAAGCAATTCCTTAGTTGTCATTTTTCTTACCTATAAAACGCGTGCAAACCGCGTCTCCTTCCATAATATCGTAGAGAATATCCGGGTTTTTGCCGTTTGCGACTACCATATCAATTCCCTTTTCCATAACCATCTTCGCAGCGTTGATTTTGGTAATCATACCGCCGGTTCCGAGTACCGAGCCTTTGCTTCCGGCAAGGCGTTCGATGTCCTCGGTGACTTCAGTTACAACCTCAATCCGCTCCGCGTTCGGGTCTTTGTTCGGGTCTCCGGTAAAGAGTCCGTCAATGTCCGACAGCAGTATCAGCAAATCAGCCTTGACCGTAAGCGCGATAGTCGCGCCGAGGGTATCGTTGTCGCCGATTACAATTTCGTCGGTTGTGACTGTATCGTTCTCGTTGATAATCGGGATAACTCCCAGCTCCAGCAGACGGAACAGAGTGTTGTTGAGGTTTTTGCCGTAGTCTTCGATTGTGACATACGCGCCAGTCATCAGAATCTGAGCCACAGTGTGGTTAAACTCGGAGAACAGCTTGTCGTATGTATACATCAGCTCACACTGACCGATTGCCGCGGCAGCCTGCTTGGTAGGAATGTCGTCGGGGCGTTCGGTAAATCCGATTTTGCCCAGTCCCATACCTATCGCTCCTGAGGAAACGAGCACAATCTCGTGACCGGCGTTCTTCAGGTCGGAGATAACCTTGCACATCTGCTCAACGCGCTTAATGTTCAAAAGCCCGGTGCTGTGGGCGAGGGTCGAGGTTCCGACCTTGATTACAATTCTCATTAGCTTCACTTCTTAAAATAAAATTCAACCTAATATTACCACATTATAGGGCTTTAGTCAAATAAAATGGGGGGTGTTATTCGGGACGGATTTATGCTAAAATAAAAAAGTAAAAATTTTTTTAAAAAAATATGTCACAAAACCTAACTTTCCGGAGTTATATATATAGAAGTCAATTTCAGGGGAGAATTATGCTGACTTTTTATCTGGCGCTTGCCGGGGATAACGACAAGCGGCTCATCGAAGAAATCTACCTTCGATACAAGAACCTTATGCTTAACAGAGCGTACGAGATTCTCAGGGACAAAGCTCTCGCCGAGGACGCGGTGCATGACGCTTTTATGCGTATTATCAGGAACACCGACAAGCTCGGTTCCGCCGACAGTCCGCGCACAAAGGGCTATGTTGTGATTGTCACTGAGAATGTCGCCAAAACTATGTACACAAAAAGCCATAAGCAAAATGTCGTTGAGCTGGACGACGCCGAACCCGCGAAGGAAAACGTCGCGGCTCAGGTTGAGGGAAAGCTGACGGCTCAGCTCATTGCGCAAAAAATTGCTTCTATGCCCGACAAATACCGCGAGGTTATGCTGCTCAAATATCTGCATAATATGAGCGATAAGGAGATCTCGTCCTCACTCGGAATCTCTCAGTCTGCGGCTAGAAAGCGTATTGAACGCGCGAGGTTTTTGCTTAAAAAACTCCTTGGAGGTGATGTTGATGGATAATGTCATCACACGTGAAATGCTTTGCGGCGCGCTGGAAATCTATGAAAACGAAATGCTCGAATCGCTGAATGAGGAGAGCTTCGAGACCTCAAAGGAATTTGAGAAGAAAATGCAGTCGCTCTTAAAATCCCGCGATTCGCTCTACCACAGGCTTACGCTCACAAAATCGCGCAAGGTGATTACCGCGTTTGCGGCGGCATTGGTTGTGCTTTTGTGCGCTTTGAGCGTCGGCGCAATACGCGAGAGTATACTTTCGTTCTTTGTTGACCGCGGTAACGTTAAGGTTATTGAGTACAATACAGAGGACTCCTCCGACTACCCGAGAGTTATCGGCTCAAGCTATACGCCCGGTTATCTGCCGCAGGGCTACGCTTTGTCTGACAGCAGTTCCGACGATTTGCGTTCCTACAAGCTATACGTAAATGGCGAGGACTTTTTAAGCATTGAGCAATTTACCAAGAGCAGCTACAAATCCGCCTTTGACCTCGATACAATGGAAAAAGAATCGTATCAGGGAATTGACTTTGTCGTTCAGACATCCTCGGATTCTACCGTTCTTATTTGGGAAATGGACGGCTATGTGTTCGAGATGACCGGTTTTATCGACAAGAGCGAGCTGTTCAAAGCCGCTGCGTCGCTAAAGCCCGATAAGGAGGGATAGAATTGAAACAACAAATAGCCTTGCTTCTTGCGGCGATGCTTTTGCTCAGCGTTTTTCCAATCTCTGCCGCGGCGGCAGAAAAGGAATCAAGCTTTAAGGTGAGTTATCTGAGCGCGTCTCCTGACGAGCTTGAAGATTTTGAAGATTCGGATAATCCGCTTGGCTACGACGACGCGACTCCGGACGAAACTGAGAGCACCGAGCCTTGTACGGCGCCGTGGTGTCCTACTGAAGAAGACACTATAGGCGGGGGCGGAGGTGTTGAACCCGGAGAGGAAACAGAACCGTCGGAGCCGTGTACACAGCCGTGTACACAGCCGGAAAGTGAACCCGTAGAGATTCCTGCTACTGAAGCTCCTACTCAGTCGCCTACGTGGAATCCCATCCCGAATACCGAGGCTACGGAAGCGACTAAGCCTGTTCCGACTTCCGCGCCTACATCACCAAAACCGGTTGAGAGCCTTTCAAATAATAAACCGCGAATGAATCTGCTCGCCGGAACAATGCGCGCCGGCAAAACCCTTGCGCTTACCGTGTATAACACAAAAGGCTATAAGGTTACATTTTCCTCCTCCAATAAAAAGATCGCCAAGGTAAGCTCAAAGGGGCTCGTTACAACGCTGAGAAAGGGTTTTGCTAAAATTACTGCCAAGGTTCACGGGTATAAATGCTACTTTACGCTAAAGGTTGTCACCAATCCAACCCTTCGCAAAACCTACGTAAGAATCAAAAAGGGCAGAACTCTCAAGGTTTACATCAGCGACAAGGCTCCGGGAACAAAGCTAAAGTTCAAAAATAAGAAAAAGGCAAAAATTATCAGTTCAAACACAAAAAGCTACATCAAGGTAAAAGCGAAAAAACGAGGCAAAACCACCCTCAAGGTTAGAGTAAACGGAAAGTGGCTCAGCCTAAAAGTTAAAATTATTTAGAAGTTTTTACATACAACTAACTCTATTATCTATACACAATTCTTCCCACAAAGGCAACAGCCGCTGCTTTTTTCTGCAGCGGCTGTTGTTCTGTATCGTGTTTAATTCTATCTTAGAAATATAAATAAAAAAGCCGGCTGATTTATCAGCACGACCAATTACTATTATAAAACACTTAACAAAACTATTCAATATATTGTAGCGAAATTGTCACTAAAGATTCACTAAAATTGAAAAATATTAAAAAAACTTAAAATATTTTAATAAAAGCATTGACAAATGAGGAATACTGTTATATAATATGTACAACAAAACAAGACAGGAGGTTATGAATATGTTACATAGACCTTTTAAGATTTCGATTAAAGATATTAAGCGGAGTTTCCCACCAAATTAATTGTGCCGTACGCGGCTTGGGGGACAACTTTCGAAATTCAATATCATGTTTGTTTATAAAAAATCAACTTAGTCTAACGGAGACAGGTCCGATGTATGTATTTTAATTATAGAAGTTGAAATTTTTTATAGATAGGGGATAGTCCCATGATTTACTCTTAGAATTTTTCGTAAGTTTTTACATATATTATCAATGAGGTAAGACCAATGTGCTAGTTATTTTATTGGCAGAGAATAAATCTTTTTTGAGAGGTAAGACCAATGCGCTAGTTAAATTCATCAGCAGGAAACAAAATGTTTTATGAGGTAAGACCAATGCGCTAGTTTAGTTTATCGGCATTATACAATTTGTTTTATGTTTAATGAGGTACTACCAATGTTCTAGTTAGTTTTTTCTTGATATTTTAAGAATTAGAGGAAAGACCGATGATTTGATTAATATTCGCCCGCAGCTTTGGCTGCGGGCTTTTTTTGCTTTATAGGAAACTGCTCTGTACAGCTCAAGCGAGGAGCTTGTGTTCTTTGCGGTGGTTCCGGAGCATAAAAAATAATTCACATAATAGCTTGATTTCTGAATACTGTTGTAGTAAAATTACTATGATTGATTAACTATTTTCGAGGTAATATTTATGAACATTATCATCGTCGGTTGCGGACGCGTTGGACGCACTATCGCAAAACAACTCGACAAAGAAGGACACAGCATTACAGTAATCGACAAGGATTCCGAAGCTCTCGGAGCTATTGCCGGAACACAGAACGTAATGGGACTGCAGGGCAACGGCGCGACCTTCGCGATGCTCAGAGAAGCAGGAATCAAAGAGAGCGACCTTATGATAGCCGTTACGGCTTCCGATGAGCTCAACCTCTACGCCTGCCTGATCGCAAAAAATTCCGGAGCGCCAAAAACCATCGCGCGTGTTCGTAACCCAGAGTACATCTACGACGTGCCGAAGCTCAAGGAAGAGCTTATGCTCTCGCTGGCGATTAATCCCGAGCAGATTTGCGCCCAGGAGCTCAGCCGACTTATCAAATTCCCGGGAGCCGTCGAGATTGATTCCTTTGCCAAGGGCGCTGTTGACCTTATCAAAGTAAAGGTAAGCTCGTCCTCCGCGCTGGCAAACCGCAAGGTTGTTGACTGCGCTAACCTGTTCAAGGAGGGCTTGCGTATCTGTACCGTTGAGAGAGGCAAGGAGTGCTTTATCGCGAACGGCGACTTGGAAATTATGCCCGGCGACGTTATCTCTATCGTCTCCGAGAGCACAACTGCGTCAAGATTGTTCAAGAAAATCGGCGTAATCAACGCAAAAAGCCGTCACGTTCTGATCCTCGGCGGAAGCAAGATTGCGTTTTACCTCGCCAAGTCCCTCTCGGAATCCGGCATCAATGTCAAGATTATCGAGTCCAGTCGTGAGCGTTGCGAGGAACTCAGCGAAAAGCTTGACGATGTAGTTGTCTTACACGGCAACGGGATGAACCAGGAACTCTTGATGTCCGAGGGTATCGAGTATGCCGACGCGGTTGTTACTCTAATGGACACCGACGAGGAGAACATCATCGTCTCGCTCTTTGCTAAGGACGTCAACAGCGACGCAAAGGTAATCACGGAAATAAACGAGATCAGCTTTTCGATTATCGACAGCCTGCCGCTTGATTCGGTTATCCACCCCAAGCATCTCACAGGACAGTATATTATCCAGTACGTCCGCGCTTTGCAAAACTCTGTCGGCTCAAATATCGAGACTCTGCACTCGATTTGCAACGATCAGGCGGAAGCGCTTGAGTTCAAGGCTAGGGAGGACAGTATGGCAATCGGCGTTCCGCTTGCTATGCTCGGACTCAAACCCGACCTGCAGATTGTTTGTATTACGCGTAATGGCAAAATAATTATTCCGACCGGTAAGGATACTATCGAGCTCGGCGACAGCGTAATCGTTGTCACCAAGCACAAGGGTCTGTTTGACCTCAAGGATATTCTCAAGTAATCGGCAAGAGGGAAATTATGAACAAAAGAACGATATTACATATACTCGGTTGGGTGCTGTTGTTCGAGGGCGCGGCTATGCAGCTTTGCACCTTTGTCGGACTCTGGTACCACGAGGATACTTTTAAATATTTTCTGTTTATCGGACTTGGCACCGCGGCGCTCGGGCTTTTGATTATGATTAATAAGCCCAAGAAGGTCGCTATGTCACGTCGCGACGGCTTCGCCGCAACTGCGCTGAGCTGGCTTGTGCTCTCTGCAGTGGGCGCGCTGCCTCTGTGGATGAGCGGTCAGATTCCGCACTATGTTGACGCCTTGTTCGAGTCTATTTCGGGCTTTACAACGACGGGAGCTACAATTCTTACCGATATTGAAGCGCTCGATAATTGTATGCTCTTTTGGCGCGCGCTGAGCCATTTCCTCGGCGGTATGGGCGTAATCGTGTTTCTGCTCGCGCTTATTCCGAAGCTCGGCGGCAACGCCGGAATCAACCTTATGAAGGCTGAATCAACCGGTCCCGAGGTTGACAAAACTATGCCCAAGCTGCGCAACTACGCGTTTGTGCTGTACGCGATTTACGTTGGACTTACCGTTCTGGAGATTGTTCTGCTTATGTTTGGCGGAATGTATTTCTTTGACGCGGTGACAACTTCGTTCTCTACTGCCGGTACCGGTGGATTCGCGTGCTACAACAACTCTATGGCTTACTTCAACAGCTACTATCTACAGGGCGTTGTGTCTGTGTTTATGATGTTGTTTGGTGTGAATTTTTACGTCTATATCCTCATACTTACACGCAGATTCAAGAGCATCTTAAAGCTTGAGGAGCTCTGGTTCTACCTGGGTATCGTCGTTGTTTCAACAATAATGATTGCCGTAAACATCTCGAAGCTTTACCCGGACGCCTTTGATTCGTTCCACCACAGCTTCTTCTACGTAACCTCGATTCTCTCGAGTACCGGATTCGCGATTGAGGACACCAACCGCTGGCCGGCGTTCAGCCAGGCTCTCATTGTAGTTCTGACCTGTATCGGCGCCTGCGCGGGCAGCACCGGCGGCGGATTTAAGGTCAGCCGCGTCCTGATTCTCCTCAAAGAAGTACGCAAGGAGTTCAGGCTCATTGTGCATCCGCGCACTGTTCAGACCATCAAAATGGGCGGCAAGAGAGTCAGCCACGAGGTTACCCGCAACGTCAGTGTTTATCTTATCATCTACATTATGTTTATCATTTTCAGCACGGCTATCGTCGCGCTCAACGGCTTTGATTTTACAACCAACATCACAGCCTGCATCACCACTCTCAACAACACCGGACCTGGATTTTCAATCGTAGGCTCCGCCGGAAACTACAGCGGCTTTAGCCTGCTCTCAAAGTTCGTTTTCTGTTTCAATATGATTGCCGGACGACTTGAATTGTATCCGCTTTTGATTATTTTTGTTCCGAGAGCGTGGAGAAAAAACTAACCTTTTTGAATAAAATCATCTCATGGGGCATACTACCTGTGAGGTGTTTTTATGTCAGAATTAGTATTGGATTACAGAGAATACGACAAACCGCGGCAGTACGGCTTCGGGACCAAGCTTTTCTTTTTGTACCTGCTCAATGTCGCGGATTGGTTTTGTACACAAACTCTGATTGATACCGGGCGTTTTCAGGAGGCAAACCCCCTCATGGCGGCGATTATGGAGTATCCGATTGCCGGGTTCTTTATCAAATGCGTTTTGCCGCTTGCGCTGAGTATTTTTATCTGGTTATTCTATAAGATTTTTAAGCTTGAACAAAACAAGTTCACCAACTTTATCATCTACAGCGGAGTGGTAATTTATACCGCTGTGATTGTGGTTCATATCGTGAACTTTGTGGTTTTGTATACTACTATGTAAGGAGTGAGAATATGCCCGTTTTAAGCGTCCACAATTTGAGTATGAGCTTTGCCGAGCAGGAGCTCTTTCGCGATGTTACCTTTGAGATTGAAAAAGGCGACAAGGTCGGATTTATCGGCGCTAACGGAGTAGGCAAGACGACGCTGTTTCGTATTATCAACGGCGAGCTTGAGCCTGACGGGGGCAACGTTTTCACTTCCTCCGACACAACAGTCGGTTATATGCAGCAGCACGCCTGCACTCATCCGGAGCGCAGTGTGTACGATGAGCTGGTTTCCGGGTTCAGCGATTTAATTGAGATGGAGCAGGAGATTGACAACCTCAATCATCTCGTCGGCGTAAGCCCTACAAGCGAGAATATCGAGAAACAGACCGCCTTGATAGAAAAGTTCGAGGCTCTGGGCGGTCTTACATACAAGAGCCGTACACGCTCGGCGTTAATCGGATTTGGCTTTGCCGAGGAAAGCTTCGATATGCCGACCGGAAAGCTCTCCGGAGGACAGCGCTCAAAGCTCAGCCTTTTGAAGCTTCTGCTTTCAAAGTCGAATTTTCTGCTTCTCGACGAGCCTACAAACCACCTCGACCTCAGTTCCGTGAGCTGGCTCGAGAGTTTTATTAAGGATTTCAAGGGATCGATGCTGATTATCAGTCACGACCGATATTTTCTCGACAGCGTCACCAACAAGACTATTGAGCTCGAGCACACCCGTACTATGATGTACAAGGGCAACTACACTGAGTTCAAAAAGAAAAAGCAAGCATTCACCGAGAGCCTGAGAAATAAATACGAAAATGACCTAAAAGAGATAAAACGAATTGAAGGAATTGTTGAGCAGCAAAAACGCTGGGGCAGAGAGCGCAATTTTATCACAGCCGCCAGCAAGCAGAAGGAAGCTGACCGAATCAAGGCCCAGCTCGTAGCTCCGGAGCAGGAGCTCGAGAGTATGCGTATGCGTTTGAATCCGCGCAGAGAAAGCGGCACTGACGTCTTGATTGCGTCGAACCTATCCAAATCGTTCGGCGAGAAACACCTTTTCTCCAACGTTGAGTTCCACATTCGCCGCGGTGAGCGCGTGTTTATCATCGGCGACAACGGCTGCGGCAAAACAACTCTGTTCAATATGCTGCTTGGCAGAACCTCCTGCGACAGCGGTATGGTTGACTACGGAGCGCAGGTTGACATCGGTTATTTTGACCAGATGCAGTCGGATTTAGATTTAAACAAAACAGCGCTCGACGAAATCTGGGACACATTTCCTGACCTTACCGAGACGCAGGTGCGTACATATTTGGGAAGCTTTCTGTTCAAGGGTGACGATGTTTTTAAACCGCTCAGCCAAATGAGCGGAGGCGAAAGAGCGAGGATAAGCCTCTTAAAGCTTATGCTCGAGGGCGATAACCTCCTGCTGCTCGACGAGCCTACAAACCACCTCGACAGCAGCTCGCGTGAACAGCTCGAGAGTACCCTCATGGGCTACGACGGCACAATGCTGATTATCAGTCACGACCGTTATTTTATCAACAAGCTCGCTACCTGCGTGCTGAAGCTCGGCGAAAACGGCGTGACCAAGTACCTCGGCGACTATGACTACTATCTCGAAAAAACTTCTCAGCCGATTGTTCAAGAAATAAAAACTGTCGAAACGGTCAAAAAGCCTAATGACTATCAGCTCGAAAAACAACAGCGCGCCAAGGAGCGTAAGCGTCAGAACGACCTGAAAAAATGCGAGCAGAAAATCGAAACTCTTGAAGAAAAAATCTCCGGGTTAAATGAAATGCTTCAAAGCGACGAGGTTTCCGGCGATTATGAAAAGCTTTTGGAGCTTACCGCAGAGCTTGAATCCAAGCAGTCAGAGCTCGATTCTGCCCTCGAGGAATGGGCGTCGCTGGAGGAATAGACATTTTGAAAATAATGTGTTATAATTAATTATCATCTGCCTGTAGCACAGCTGGATAATGCAACAGACTCCGACTCTGTAGATCGCTGGTTCAAATCCAGTCAGGCAGGCCAAAATAAAAGCCCCCTCATTCTGAGGGGGTTTTATTTTGCCTGCATATAATCTGACCGGATTTGAAAGGCCTGAATACTTTGCTAATAATCTCGCAAAAGCCCTTGTACCCTGAGACGTTTTTATGATATAATTAGCAAAAATAACGTCAGCTTTGTAAGCGTATAGAACAAACGGCAGAAAGGTAACAAAATATGAGTATACACCAAAATGTGTATTTTTCTATAGAAATGTGGGGCGCTTTTTTCAGCCTTATTGCAGCCCTGACAATACTTCTTACCAGATATTTTGACAAGTCGGGCGCGCGTAAGCTGATGTTTGCTA
Source organism: uncultured Ruminococcus sp. (assembly GCA_902797655.1). Classification (GTDB taxonomy): domain Bacteria; phylum Bacillota; class Clostridia; order Oscillospirales; family Acutalibacteraceae; genus Ruminococcoides. The sequence goes on along the minus strand of CADBTV010000029.1, from coordinate 4,395 downwards.
TGCTTTGCTCGGCTGCTCTGATGATATGTGACGGTACATCAATTTGGTTTCGGGGAAACGTTTCCGAAAACTCACAAATAATTGAACGCTGGGCAACGTTTGCCGTGTATTTTCTCAGTTTTCTGATTATTCCGCTTTCGGCGCAGTATGTTTCCCAGATTATCTACAAACGCTCGGGCGGTTTTAAGCTTTATTGGGAATTTATTGAATGGGGCATTTTTATTTTCGGAGCCCTGATTTTGATTGCCAACGAGATTTATCCATTTATCTACTATATAGATGACGCGAGCAGATTTGTAAGAATGCCGTTTTTCTTCTGGCTGCCGAGTCTAATCGGATTTGTAGGCATTTTAACTACGATGGCGGTAGCGCTTGTGTATAGTAAATATATGATGAAAATTGAAAGAGCGGCTGTTGTTTCATTTTTGACCTTACCCTTGGCAGGTATCATAATCAAGCTTTTTAATCCCGAAACCCCATTCGTTACGATTGCCATTGTGATTTCGGTTATCATTCTGTTTATATCGTATGAAACAAGCTATGCTAAGTTTCTGATTGAAAAGGAAAAAATATTAACCGAAGAAAAATTGAAGCTTGTCAATCAGCAGATGAAGCCGCATTTTATATTTAATACATTGACTCTCATAAGGTTTCAGTGTAAAACAGCTCCGAACGAAGCGGCACAAACCGTTACCGAGTTTTCAAATTACCTCAGGGGTATCACCGATTACCTGACGGAAGAGGATTGTATTTCGGTTGAAGCGGAGCTCGATATTGTAAAAAACTATTTGCAGATACAGTCAAAACGGTTCGGCGAAGGCGTCAAACTGGAGTATGACATTCAAGAAACAGATTTTGACGTTCCGCCGTTTTCTATACAGACTCTTGTAGAAAACGCCGTACACCATGGGTTAATGAGCGGCAAAATGGATAAAGGCTTAGTCAGGGTAACTACCAAAAAATCCGGAAAGAACCGGATGGTTATCGTCGAAGATAATGGCGCAGGCTTTGATTTAAGCGAGTTGGAGAAGAAAGGCAAAAGCTCTGTCGGTATTACAAATACCAGAAACAGAGTGAAGATAATGTGCAAGGGCGAGCTTATCATTAATAGCGAGCCGGGAAAAGGTACACGCGCGGTTATTATCATACCCGAATGAAGCGATTCCGGAGTTGATGAATATGAATATTCTTATAGCTGACGACGAAATGAGTATGCGCTACGATTTGAAATTTGCTGTTGAAAGAGTGGCCGCCTCTGATGACAACGTTTTCTTTTTCGCGCAGGACTATGACACTGCCGTTGAACAGATAAATAATAATAAAATAGATATTGCGTTTCTGGACATAAATATGCCCGGCAAGACAGGGCTTGAGCTCGCGCAGACAATCAAAAGCCTTGATTCCGATATTAATATTATTATGGTTACTGCGCATCGAAAATACGCGCTGGACGCTTTGCGCCTATATGTCAGCGCTTATCTGCTGAAGCCGGTTGACGATAATGAGCTGAGGGAAGCGCTTGCCAACCTGAGGAAACCTGTCAGCCAAACTCAACCCGATAGTAAAAAGCTTGACGTTAAATTCTTCGGAAATTTTGAGGTGTTTGTTGACGGAAAGACGGTAAGGTTCTCGCGTCAGAAGGGAAAGGAGCTGCTTGCGTACCTCGTTTGTTTGAAGGGTGCGTCCGCTACCAGAGGTGAAATATGCGCCAATCTTTTTGAGGAGAATAACGAGAAGAAAAGCTTTGAGCATTTGAAAAAAGCAGTTCAGTCACTCAAAAAAGACCTCTCTAAATATAAGCTGGAGGAGGTTCTCGTGCATAGTCGCAACGCTTATTCGGTAAATACAGATTTGATAGCGTGCGATTACTATGATTATCTTGAGCGAAAGCCTGAGGCTCAAAACTCGTACCGGGGAGAATTTATTAATCAGTACAGCTGGGCGGAGACCTATGTTTACCCTCTTGAAGTTTACCGATAAAAAACCTGCCGCAGGCAAACAGCCTGCGGCAGATTATTATTTGCAAGATTATACTATTTTAAATACGTCGGTCAAACCCGTCATATCAAAAATATCCATAATATCCTCATTGACGTTAGTAATGACCATTTCGCCCTGCTTGTTCATAGTTTTTTGGGCGCTCATAAGCACTCTCAATCCGGCAGACGAGAGGTAAACGAGCTTTTCAAGATTAAAGGTCAAGCCGGTAACTCCGCTGATATTTTCATCAACAGCCGCCTGGAGCTGAGGTGATGTAGCGGTGTCAAGTTTTCCGATGGGGGATAATGTCAGTTCAGTTCCGTTTTTGTTTACTGTTATTTCCATTTTGTACTCTCCTTGTATAATTATATATTTGAATAAAGAGTGATTAATCCTCTTTTTTACCTTGATACTCAATGCACAGCATTGTTAAATCATCAAACTGCGGAGCGTCGCCGACAAATTCATCGACCGCAGCGTTGACCGCCGCGAGTATATCCTTGGGCTTTTTGTCCTCCGCAGTGCGCAACGCATCAATCATACGGTCGGTGCCAAAAAGCTCATCGTTTGCGTTAGTAGCTTCGGCAACGCCGTCGGTATAAAGAAACAGCTTTGCGCCCTTGGTGAGCTTCAGCTCGTATTCTCTGAAAGTAATGCCGTCCATATACCCGACCATCATACCGTGTTTGTCCTTATAAAGCTCAAACCTTCCGTCAGCCTGCTTCACGGCAGGCTTTTCGTGACCAGCGTTGGCTGCGGTAAATACGCCTGTCCTTAAATCAAGCACGCCCAGCCATACGGTTACAAACATATCCTCAGGGTTGCTCTCGCAAATCTGACGGTTTACTTCCTCAAGCGCCGCCTTTGGGCTCTGCTTCATCAGGGTGTAGCTTTTCAGCAATATTTTGGAATACATCATAAACAGCGCCGCGGGCACACCCTTACCGGAAACGTCTGCCATAACAACTCCCAGTCTGTTTTCGTCAATCAAGAAGAAATCGTAAAAATCTCCGCCGACTTCTTTTGCAGGCTTCATCGACGCATAAATATCGAAATCGTCTCTGTCAGGAAACGCCGGGAATTTATCGGGCAGCATACCTGCCTGAATATTGGTCGCGAGATTCAGCTCCGTATCAATACGCTCTTTTTCGGCGGTGATTTTCGTATTCTCGTCAATGTAACCGATTAAATCCCTGTTCATATCCTCGAACGCTGTCGCGAGTTCCTCAAATTCGTCGTCGGTGTGGATATTCGTCGCCACAGTCTGCCCGTGTTTAACGCTCTCTTCCATCGAGCGTACGGATTTAGTCAGCTTGGTAACAGGCTTTATGACGTGCTTGCGGATAGAGAAGTAGAAGATGATTACCGAAACAAGCATAACAGCGAGCGATATTCCCATCAACCCGAAAATATCTTCCCAAATCGTTCTGACAAAAAAATCGACAGAATAGCTTGCCGAAAACACAGCCGCAGGTTTTCCGTCCTTGTCGAGTACAGGCATATAATATGTCATAATATTCACGCCGTTTTTGACATTATCGGTATAGAGATTCTCTCTCGTCGATTGTTTATAGTCCAGTTCGGTTTTGAGCGGTGCATTAAGCGCCTTTACCGCATAATCCTTTTCTTCGCCGTAATAGGCGGCTTCTTTGCCCAGAGATTCGCCCGGTGTTTTGTCATCGGTAGAAATCACGTAGGTAATATGCTTCCCGTGAGGAACAAAAATATCGCAACACTGCAAATCGTAATTCTCGACAATTAACCTAAGGTTATCTAACAGGTTTTCGTAATCTAAATCCGTTTTTCCTGTTTCAATATATTCGGCAATACTTCCTCTTTGCGCTGTTATCTGTTTCGATGACGCAATCTTCGAGCCTGTAAATGCCGCTTCATACGTATAGTCGCGCAACGTATCCGACATTTCGGAATAGGTGGACACTCCTATGACGGCGGAGGCGATAAGCGATACGACGATAACGATAATAAACAGCAGAGTCATTGTTTTGAAAGCAAGACTCTTCTTGTTGCTTGTGTTTTCCATATAGCTTACCTTCCTTATTTGTTATTGCGATTCGATTTATTATACAATAAATATCGCTTCAAAACAATAAAATTTAAAATTTTTTATAAAAAAAGATAGAATTGCCCGATTTGTCCCCTTTTTGTCCCCTTTTTGTCCCCTTTTATATGATATAATAGCAGTATAATTATAAACAGGAGGAAATGTTTATGAAAAGAATTATTACAATGCTTACCTCGGCGTTGTTGTGTATGACGATGCTGGTGCTCGGCCCTACGCAGGTAGTCGCTTCCGCGGCTGACGGCGGCAAGAAGTACATAAGTGAAGTAAAGGTCGGAATGGGCGAGACCTCCGACCAAGCGGCAAAGGAGCTCAAAGCCGAGGGCTTTACAATC
>CADBTV010000028.1 GCA_902797655.1 uncultured Ruminococcus sp. | reverse complement strand
ATCGTCCTGCTTTTTCTCATCGCGCGAGAAAATGCGGATTTCGCCGATGTCGGTCGTCAGGAAGTGCTTTAGCACCGTGTTTCCGAACGAACCTGTTCCGCCTGTAATCATTAATGTTGAACCTGAAAATGCTGACATTACTTACTCCTTATACCTAATATTAAAATAATCTATTGTTTTTAAAATCCTGATTGTAATCAGCGAACCTATTACCGCACCGAGAACATTACAAATCACATCCATGGTCTCGGCACAGCCTCTCCTTAGCGAAAACTGAAGAGCTTCAATCGCTATCGAAATAACTGTCGCAACAATTACGCTGTTGCGAAATTTATTCTCCATAAAAAAGATTGACGTAAATGCGCCGCACGGTATGAACAGTAAAATATTGGACACACAGCCGCGTATCTGGTGTACGCCTGTATCACTAAACATATCCTGTATGTTAAACAACGGATTTAAATGCGACTGCTGAACTTGTCCTCTATTGATGTTAAAGAGCGTTATCCCAAGTAGCACCGCAGCGTATAACGCAGAAAGCACTACAAACGCAAAGTGCATTGATTTCTTTTTAAACCGGCGCCCCAGTAATAGGTACACTATTATAGCTGTGCTGAAAAATACAATCAGGAAAGCTTTTTTCGAGAACGAAAAATAGGTTTCAAAAAAGTATTTTGGGTTAATAAAAAATAGGTCCATAGATTATTATAGCAGTGTCCCCCACTTTTGGTCTTTCTCACTAATTGTTAGCTCTGTTCCGTCGAGCATTGTATAGCCTTCTCTTGAGGCTGTTCCGCTGTATCCTCCGGTGATACCGGGCCACTTTACTCCGATGGTGGGATCGTTCCAAGCGATTCCGCCCTCATCTTCCGGATGATAAAAATCTGTACATTTATAGCAGAACTCAGCAGTATCCGACAACACTAAGAATCCGTGAGCAAAACCCTCTGAGATATAAAACTGTTTTTTATTCTCCTCTGAGAGTTCGACGCCATACCACTGCAAATATGTAGAGCTGTCTTTGCGAAGGTCAACAGCAACATCAAAAACCTTTCCTTTGATAACTCTGACGAGTTTTCCTTGCGGATATTGCTTTTGAAAATGAAGCCCACGCAATACACCCTTGATACTCATGCTCTGATTATCCTGAACAAAGTTCATATCAAGTCCTGCTTCAGCCATATCGTTCTTATTGTAAGTCTCCATGAAATATCCACGATAGTCGCTGTATAGCTTTGGCTCAATTACATACAGTCCTTCTATCGGAGCTTTTGTTACTTTTATTTGTCCCATAATTTACGCCTTTCTGAGTCGATTATCTCTGACTATAATAAATATTAAAGTCTTTTATTATTATATAGTTCTTCTAAGTATCTCTTCAAAGCATCTTGCCAAGACGGTAATCTTTTGAATCCGTTAACATCAAGTTTATCTTTGGACATTCTACTGTTGAACGGTCTTTTGGCTTTTGTTGGATATTGTTCGCTTGTAATCGGACTAACTATTACACTTTTATACTCTGGGTAATAAGCACTCGCTTGCTTCATTATCTCACAGGTAAAATCATACCAGCTACAAATACCTTCATTTGTAGCATGATAACGGCCATACTTATCAGAATGCACCATATCACAGAGTAATATAGCTAAATCTGCTGTATATGTAGGAGAGCCGATTTGATCTGCAATAACTCTAATATTATTATGTGTCCTTCCAAGATTCAACATTGTACGCACAAAATTTTTTCCATTCAACCCAAATGCCCATGAGATACGCACTATAAAATATTTTTTGAGTGTTCTTTCTAACTCAAGTTCTCCTTCATATTTTGTCAAACCATATACATTTAAGGGGCAACAATTATCTTCCGGACCCCAAAAATTATTTCCTGTTCCATTAAAAACATAATCTGTGCTTATATATATCATCTTTATATCTTTATTCTTACATGAATTAGCTATATTCAATGTCCCAAATCTATTAATACTGCGACACAGATCCATATTATCTTCTGCGTTATCTACTGCAGTGTATGCAGCGCAATGAATAACTGCATCAACATTTGATTCAGAAATGATTTTTTCAACAGACGCACTGTCAGTTATATCCATTTCTTCAATATCAACAGCAATTGGAACGTCTCCTTGCAAAGTTAATCTTTTTTGAACGTCATAGCCAAGTTGCCCTTTAGCTCCAGTTACTAAAACTCTCAATTTAAAATCTCCATGCAATCAAGTTGTTGTTTCGCAATCCTCGTTATTTATATAGTCCTATATCATAAACATGCATTTTCTCATACTTATGTTGATTCATCAGTATTGCTGCTTGCGAGCCACCACAAAGCCCTGCTATAAGCATATTGCACCTGGACAGCAAATACATCGAGGATAAGTATTCTAATCCTGCTTGATGTCCATGACGTTCTGATTCTTTTTCGTCATAGACTCTCTTGTTAGTCAAGATTTTACCTGGATACAAAGTCTTAAGCTGTTGTTCATATTGTTCTTCTTCTGTTGCAAGATAAATATAATCCCAGCCATAATTCTCTTTGTATTCATTTATCTTATCTATCAATTCAGAAATTTCAGGCTGAATGTGATGATTAAAAGGCTTTCCTTTACGATAACCCGAGCCTCTTACTAAAACTCCAAGAACTCTTCCGTTGGGTTTAATAATACTCTCGTATTCATCTTCTATGTATTGTGTTATTTCCGGTTTTGTTTTTATAAAGTCTTTGTATATCTTTTCCCAGTACAATTGAGCTTGCTCGTCTCGAACACAGTCATTTGCCTTTGGGAAAAGTATTTGGGGTTTAAACGCTCTGGTTAACCAACGAGGAACATGTCTCACATATGTTAACCCATAGCGTGTATACTCATGTGCATATGAAAAGTTTTTATTCTTTGTTACGTAATCAATATATGCTTGGTCAACTACATCTTCAATCATTGGCTGTTTATAAAATAGTTCCCAAGTATTCTCCCCGTTGTTTTCTCTATATTTGTTTTCTCCTTGACTTGTGTCAACAATCAAAGTAAAGCCGTTTTCTTGTGCATACTTTATCCATCCCATTACTGTAAGCATATGAGTCATTAAGCCGGTAAAGTCAATTCGCTGAAAAATAAGAAATTTTTCTGAGGAGTGTTTATCATTAATATAAAGTTTTCTTTTCCTATCAGCAAAAATATACTTAAATGAATACGGTATAACAGATAGTCGGTTTCTGAAAACATTTAGACCGTGTCCTATCTTGTAGATAGCCTTATTTTTTTTTATGCTAGTAATAAAATCCAAATCCTATCCACTCCTGATTAATTGTTAAGTCTAAAAATCTTTCTAAAACAATCCTTAATCCCATTTTCTTTACATGTTTTCTTTAACACATTAAATCGTATTGAAAAGAATTGCTCTACAATCAATTTACGAACATATACCATAGAAAACAACGAAGAAGACATAATTATGCTATGATATCTGCTATATAAATAATTCGAAACATATCTTCTAAAGAGCCTATAATTCTTATCATCGGATTTCTTAATTTGATTAAGGTGGTTTTTAATAGAAAAGACAAACAGCTTTTTCGACTCTCTAAACGCTCTTTCAAATCCTTTCTCCTTAAAGAATATCATTTGATCGCCGTATCCTTCAAGCGAAGCCAACCTCTTGGGATTCCATGCTGATCTCATTATGCTTGTCGACGCTTGATAATACATATATAATTCATCAGAAGTAACGGAAATACGCTCCTGTGTAAACAACAGTTTATATGTAGTAAGCTCGTCCTCATGCAATTTGCCTTCAGGATATCGAACGGTTTTAAACAATTCGGTTTTATACAACTTCCCCCATGCTACAGTTGCGTTTCCTTGATTCTCTACCCAGAAATCTTCCGGAGCAACTTTTCTTGAATCGGTTGTTATCTCAGAAAAAGCGGTTTCATCATATGACTTAACAAAACCACCTATAGAAATATTCGTTTGATTATTCTTATTGCATTCCAATAATCTGATTAAATAATCAGGGTGCACCCAATCATCACTGTCGATGAAGGTTATCCATTCTGTAAAATGTTTATTAAACACCCAATCTATTCCTGAATTTCTGGCAGCAGAAAGCCCACCGTTTTTTCTGTGTATAACATGTATGCGAGAATCTTGCTTTGCATAATCATCACACATTTTCCCACAGTTATCAGGACTACCATCATCAACAAGGATAAGTTTAAATTCTGTATATGATTGTGCTAATATACTGTCAACACACCTGTTAAGGTATTTCTCGACTTTATAGACAGGTACTACGATAGAGATATCAGACATTTTTCATCTCCGTAAACAATTATCTTCTATTTTTAAAGGTTCGAACCGCCCATCTTTTAAAACGTTCTTTAGCTGTAGGATTATACAGAGAACGCCTAACTTCATCCATGTTTTTTTTCTCTTGTTCAGTCATCCATGATTCCGCAAAATGATGTATTGTATGTGTATTATCTGTAATCGTCAGGTTGCCCGTCATGTAATCCTTAGGAGATAGGTAATCAAGAGGCAAACAAGCTATATTCCCATCTAATATTTGGAGTGAGTTATCGCCTATCAACCCATGCTTAATAAACACTTCGGTATCTCTTTCGGGACAAGTTAATGAATCGTAAGAACCATCTTCTTTTATAAACGGAATAGACTGATAATTTGCCATCAATTCCATTAGAATCGCCGTCTTTTTCTCTGCGCCAAACCCAAGTCCAGTGTTAATTACAATGCCATTTTGAGTACCGAAAAAAGCATTATACTTTAATAGGTCGTCAAGAGGTTTAATAACCTCTACGTCTGTATCGAGATACACCCCGCCATTATTATATACAATCTCTAAACGCACATAATCCGTGACAAACGCCCATTTCTTTACCTCGTATGCTTGACGAACAAACAAAGGAGCAGATTGAATATCAAAATTATCCTCATTCCATTCAATTATTTCATAATCAGAACAGAACTTCTTCCAGCTTTCTATGCACTTTTCAGCCAATTCCGGTTTAGGATTCCTCCCAAACCAACAGTAATGTATTTTTTTAGGTATCAACAGATCATCACCTGTCATTTCTAAACATTTTGCAACTAATCCTCGTCAAAAAAGGATGGAGAAAGTTTCTAATCCTTTTCTCATCTTCAGAACATAGAATAAGATTTTGAACATGCTTCTTTACAATTCTTTTTGATTGTTTTCTTATAACTTTGCAACGCTTTTTATACTCAATTTGATTGCTCATTTTACTAATAAGTGAATCTGTGCAATCCATATAAAATAGCAATATTCTTAATTCCATTTTATAAAACGATATTGAATCTAAAAAAGCAAGTTGTTGTTCAAGTGCCCATAATAAATCTAACTGTTTTAAAGAAAATGCACTATGTGTAGTACTCTTATCATTTTGTGTATAAAAATATAATGGCAAATCCACTACAACAATCTTCTTAGCTTTATATAACCATTTTGGTGCTACTGCATTATCCTCGTAGATTCTTCCTTCATCAAACAATTGGCAAACCACTATGTCTTTTCTTATTAGTTTAGCCCACACTAACCAATATATATTTGAAAACTCTTTTACTAAATCTAAAACATTTGACTCATTTATTTCATAATCTGTACTTAGGTATTCTTTTTTTTCAAAAAAAGCATTATCAGTTTTTTTCCCTTCTATATAGCTACAAACACTCATTCCTGCATTATTTTCTGTGACTGCTTTAAAAAGATATTCAAGAAAATATGGATTAATCACATCATCGCTGTCAATAAAACATATCCAATCTGAAACTGATTGATTTACACCAAAGTTTCTTGCTGAAGCCTGTCCTTTATTTGCCTGACTAAAAACTTTTATTCTCTCATCAGATTTTGCGTATTCGTCTATTATTGTATCCGAGTCATCAGTTGAACCATCATTGACTATAATCAACTCGAATTCAGAGAATGTTTGGTTAACAATACTATCAAGACATGCTCTTAAATACTTAGAAGAATTATATACTGGAACAATTATACTTATTAGTGGCATAAAAAAACTCCATAAATTTCATTAAATATTCCTAATCCTAATTGCAATTCATCATAAATCGATTATCGCTTAAGCAAAATCATATAATGTCCTTATACCTTCAGCACTTTATAAAAACGCCAATTCACAGAAATCAACACAGCGCTATATTTATATCCTAAAGCAGCTGATGAGAATAAATACGAAAACAGATTTTTTCGTATATTTCGCTGAATGAGTTTAAGATTAATTCTATTGTCATAGCCTGATGACACTGCAAGTTGCATACACATTATATTGTTTCGTGTAAACTCTCTCTTCGCGGTTTTATTCAATATAGGATAACGCTTTTCAATATCCGCTTTAATTATATCAAAAACTCTGAGTATATCCATTTTAGTATCACTAAAAGGACTTCTCGCGGCGCTGCTGCTGTCGTTTTCGCAGTAATAGTAATACGGTGTTGATGTGAATACAGCTTTGTGAGACTTTTTAATTGCCTCATAATCAAAAAGCATATCCTCGTAAATCTTTATATCATCATGAAAAAACACATTTTTAAGGATTTTCCTTTTAAAAATCCTATCCCAGATAGAACATCTATAATACTTATTGGAAAGCAAACTATCTATTTGCTGAACAGTATCAAAAGTCTCTGTAATATCTTCCTGCCAATATCTGTGAAATACTCCGTTTTGATCTTCCTGACTGAATCCGCAAATAGAAATGTCGGCATCATATTTTTCGATATTATTAATCAACACCTCATACATCTGCGGAGCAATGTAGTCATCGCTATCAACAAAGCCTATGTATTCACCTTTAGCTTCCTTTAAGCCTAGGTTGCGAGCGGAAGATACGCCGCCGTTAGGCTTATGAAAGACTCTGATTCTGTGGTCTTTCCGAGCGTAATCATCACAAATCCTTCCGGAGTTATCGGGTGAACCGTCATCTATCAGAAGAATTTCTAAATATTTATAGGTTTGTGCGATTATGCTGTCGATACATCTGGAGAGATATTTCTCGACTTTGTATACCGGCACTATCACAGAAATCAGTTTATCCATCTATCAATTGTTCAACCTTTTTAATTTCCTCTACGTTTGAATAATCGGTTTTAATTACGTTATTATGAAGCTCGGTAATCAATTCGGGATTTTCGATAATCCGCTTTAACCCTTTGTATATACCTTCTTCGCTGTTATCAACAATAATACCGTCGACTCCGTCTCGCACTTGCTCGCGTGCCGACGAATACTCAGTTACTAATGCGGGGAGGCCGAGCATAAACGCCTCGGTTACTACCATAGGCTTGCCTTCCCAACGGGACGGCAAGAAAAACATATCCATATTCTTGAGATACGGGTATGGATTCTTCTTCATGCCAAGCGGCTTGATATAATCATCTAATCCTGCTTCTGAAATCATACTCTTTAGTGTTTGCATGTCAGAACCGTCTCCGATTATATACCAGCAGATGTCCTTTAATCTATTTTCTTGCTTTAATTTAGATAATGCAACAACAGCTCTGTCCAAGCCCTTTGATTTAAAGCTAACTCTGCATACTGTTACCAAATTTATTGTTAATTGATTAACAGTAAAATCCAAGCTTTCTTTAGCCATCATTTTTATATACTCTGTAGCAAGTATATTCTCTATTATTATAGATTTACTTTTTAACTTTGGAAAAATCCTATCAAAATCTTTTTTACAATCGTCAGAAACAAATACAATATTATCCATTTTAGACAAACTAGGAGCATCGTATTTAGGATTCAACCGAACATCAGCATAATTAATATGTATCCATGTAATTTTTTTGCTAGCTTTTATATGATTGGCAATAAACTTACAACATCTTCCTTCAAGAAACGAAATAGCAACATCATATAATTGCTCGATATCTCTATAATAATCTAAATCCTTATACCCAATATATTGTGCTGCCTGTATTTCAGCCCCGCTCCTTTTTGCGATTATTTTCGCAACAGAGTAATGATATAAAAATCTTGGGGAAATAAATCTATGAAAATACTCTTGTCTTCTATTTGTGTACTTGTAAGCCGGTGCTAACAGATGAACTTGTTCGGGAATCATATCTAGCAATTCACCTGCATGTATATTTAAAAGCAAATCCACTTCATATTTATTGTAATCCAAACGATTTAAAATAGATAATAGACTTGTTGTACTACCGCCTATATTCATAGCGGGATAAACAAATAACACTTTCTTTTTTTTCATTTAGCATCCTACTTTTTTGTTTTTCTTAATAAAAATTTAATAAACACCTTTATCTTTCTTAACGACGTATTTTTCATGTATTTTCTAGCAGTGAATTCAAAACCCCTTTTTTTACAAGAGTCTAGAAACTGTTTTTTGCCATTAATCTTCCACTGAACCGTCTCCGAATTTGGATCTATACATTTAAAAAAAGCATACTCTGCTTCCGAAATATCAATCGAATGCAACTTAACGTCTTCTGTTAATGACAATAATTCCTTCCCTTTTTCAGAATTTGCAATTATAAGGGAAACGCCTTTATTGTCGTCATAATAACTCGTTTTTACTATATTCCAATAATCCCCAATAGTGATATCCGACAAATGATTATCGGTATACTGGCACGAATAACAACAATCACGCTTGTACAAACCAAGTGAAATATAACAATAATAATATGCATCTACAGAATAGTGTGCTAAATAATCCTTGTTTTTAAAATACTTTATTCGAACAGTATCATCATGCCATCCAAAGAATTTATCTCTCATTCTGATTTCTTTTATTTTTTTGTTTTTTGAAACAAACCTATAATGATCACGAAAAAAATTGGGAGCACCGACACCATAACACAAAAATGAAATCAAAAACAGATTCTTATTATCTCCATACACTTTTTTTATTGCTGCGCACTGGCAAGGTGTTCCACAAAACAGAACAAGTCTATCACTGAGATCTTCATTTATGGAATCAAAAACATTTGTTATATTGGATTCAACGTACTTGCTTTGTCTCATAGGAGATAACTGTTCTTCATTTTCAGCTCGAATACAATGCGTATATAGAGTACTGTAGTCAATAACATGACCATAAACTACTCCACCTTCACTAAGAACAGTTTGCGCCAAAGCTGTAAATAATCCGCCTGATGAAGATTCTTCTCTAATTCTAGGATTAGAATGCCATCCAAAACAAGCACTTAATCTACTGTTTTTTGTAAGATTATTTACATGGCAATACTTATTGCAAATTCCACATTGTACACACTTTGTACTATCTACTCTTGGATAAATAAATCCTGCTCTATCCCGTTCTAAAGAAATGGCGTCTTTAGGACATTTATAGGCGCATACTCCACATCCAGTACAAGATTGATGGTCAGCTAAATCAATCGTCATAATAGTTTATCCTTTATATATTTACAACTTCGGTTTTTTTCTATCTCTAGCACTTTATCTATGTAATCTACATCGTATTCAAATTCAAGAAACGCTTTATCCCATCCACTTCTTTCTTGAAGATCGAATAAATCTAATAAGTTGTTTATTCGAACTCCATTCTTAGGGTTGTTGATTGCCAAGAACGGCTTCCTATAGATAATCGAAAACACAACACCATGATAAGAACTGGAGATAATCCCTTGAGCATGGTGAATAAGCCATAAAAACTCCGCAGGTCCAGCATCTCTTATGTAGTAGTCACATTTTATTCTTTTATAAGGAGTATTTGAAACCATTACTATTGGCAACTCAGTATAATCTCTAATCTGATTAAGTTGTTTATTAACATCAGATGGCACATAAATCATATAGAGTAATATGTATTTTAGTGGAAGCTTTCCGTCGTATTCATGTTCATATTTTTGCCAAACCATATCATCATGCAATAATGTAGGATCAACATGATAGCTGATTTCCCCATCATATACTTCTGAAATTGCATCAATAGCGGATTTTTCTCTAACTGAAACAGCATCAAATTCTCTTAAATAATTTCTATATATTTCTTTGTTACATTGTGCAATTATATCTTTTCCCATACTTGCAGCGTAAGATATCTTTACATTATTCTTGTCTGCAAACGCTAAACTGTAAAAAGATGTCAAATTTGCTTCAGGCCATACCTGATCAGAACCTACTATATACCCTTTAACATTAGGCGGATTCTTTGTCAATTCATCATAATTATTATATTTGGGAAATAGTTTTTGATTCTTATCAATAAAAGATTGGAACCTATCGCATCCATTTTTTAACGATTTATAATGCATAAAAGTAAATAAGCTCTTTAGCCACTGTTTAGGCGAGTGGAAGCTACAATTAAGAACAGTATTATATTCACGATTAATGCATACGAATTTACTATCAATGCCAATTTCAGTTAAAAAAGATTGTATACCAACTGCTTGAAGCACTGCCCCATAGTTCCTATCTTCGTTTATCGAAACTAATCCAATCATAGAATTATCCTTCTTATAACAAGTAATTATGCTCTTAAGTAAAAGCTATTTGTAAGAATTTATCTTACATTAACCTTCTCTACACTTTTTTTCCACTTTTCTAACCATTGATTTTAGCCCTTTGTATCTAAGTAAAAGAAAAGCCTTTTCGACATTTCTATACATTCTGACAAACGGATGACCTGTTCCCATAACACGGAATAACTGCTTTTGAAATTCTACGTCGTTTATTACGTATTTTGGATGCTTCAAAGGGAAATCTATATCAAACGATTTCATTGTATAGATTCTTCTCAAGCCCTTTGGAATTAATGATAAATCATCAACAGAATGTGTTCCGCCTTCGGGTGTGTTGCCGATATTAATTATCATGTTCTGTGTTGGAACAATATTAAGTCTATTTTTTGCAAATTGATTAATACATAGTATTGTTTCATAATGTTGCTTCCCTGAGGCTTTATTACTCTCCCATGTTCTTAATCGACTACTCAAGTCCGGATTTTGATTTTTTAAATAGTTAACCATTTTTTCTTTATTGAACGTATCATTCAATAAATCATAATGCGATTCCCATTCATCAATTACTCTCTTCCATGATGCCCATCCCCAGATAGAACCTGTTTCAGAGAAAAGATATGAGTATGGAGAACCCCATGTTTCAAGGTTATTCATACCGCATATCATATTAATCCTCTCATCATGCTCGTATTTATCCAGTAGCTCTTTACAAAATGGGAAGAAGCTTTGACTCGGAACATCATCATCTTCTAAAATAATGCATTTGTCAACATGCTCAAAAGCCCATTTTTGAGCTATATACTCAGAAGGATCGCAACCAAAGTTACTCTCCTGAAACTTGGTATACACTTCACATTTCCAATCAATATCAAGTGCTATTTCTCGACATTTCTGAACACATTTTGCATCATTCTCGTTGTTTTCTCTGACCCCATCCTGATAAAGGAACAATTTGCTCGGCCGAGCTTTTTTTACTTGCTCAAATACTTTTGAAAAACAACCGGGTCTGTTAAAAAATATCAACAGCACGGGAACATCTATTTTGCTCTTATGTAGTTTTTTGTTCATAATATCATCACTTTCTTAATCTACCGGATAAGTTGTTTTATTCTGTTTCTTAATTCTTTATCTAAGTTGTTTAGGAGTTTCGTTTTATCAACAGTTTTATTGACATCTATTCCAACAATAGTTTTCGCTAAACTGTCAAGATCGTTGCCGTGGTAAAAATGTATATATTTACCTACCGGTGAAGTCTCAATAGCAGGAATTTTCACAGAAACTACATCTAATCCATTTGATAAATAAGTCAGTATTTTTGAAGGGAAAGAGGTTGAATTAAATCCTGCGTCCTTGTTTTGAGGAGATAAACCTATGTGACACTTCTGTAAAAAATGTATAAACTCTTCCCCTCGCAATTCTCCTTCGTATATTATATCAGCTAATGACTTCCCGGATATACACTCTATTTCATTATTTACAGCATCTAATCTTTCTTTATCTCCACTTCCCAATATATGAACACAGTAGTTTCCTGGTAGCTTTTCAACAACATCAATAGCGTCGTAAACGCCCTTTGACTTGCGTAATGTGCCTGCGTAAACAATATGTATTTTCCCGTCTTCCCATTTTTGTTGTTCTAAAACCATCTCCGGTTTATATATTCCGGGGGCAATCGCGTACGGCTTATCCTTAATATTTACGATACTATTTAAGATCTCTGAAGGAAAAATATACTTGTCAGCAATTTGAAAATAGTTCATTTCCTTTTTATGAAGCTTTTCAAGATTCTGTCCAAATTCTTCATATTCCTGACGAGCGTCCGAATAAAACTCTCTGATTTCCAATATCAGATTAATACTCTTAAGCCTTTTTACAAGCCTTATTGGCAACATTGTCGATAAACTGTGATAAACAACTACTGTCTCATTCTTCTTTGTATGCACCATCAAATAAAAGAAAAGCCATAGAAGATCATAAAGAATCGCCAACGCTCTACCAACCGGAGTCTTGACCCCAAATGTAAACGGCATTACCAGAGTTGAATTATCGCTAATAGCGGTTTTTCTGCTTCTATATATTCCTTTTCTGTTTCGAGTACGCGCCGGACAGACGATCTGTAATTCATCATCTTCGCTGAATATATCTATCATATATTCAGTAACATTAGCAGCACACAGCGCAACGCTTCTGTTCTCGTTGAGATATTTATTTGTATCGTAAAACGCTACATACTTCATTCGTCTTCCTCAGTTGATGTTTCTTCGGTAGAATTACCGGTATCTATATTGGAAAAAAGTACCAATGCCGCAAACGGATAAATAGGCATACATAATAGTACACTAGCGGTAAACGCAATTAGCAACGAAATATATATTAAAGGCTTATTGTAAAAAACAATCATTTCATTACATCTTTTCCAGATATATTTATAATACTGTATATACCAGTAAATACCAAATACACCAAACCACCCGTAGATATGTCCTATTTCAGAATCAAATGTTGTTACAACTTGCGAGCCTAATGAACCCGTTACCCAGTAAAGCACACTTGCATTAGAAAAATACCAACCATACTGATTAATTTTAACACCAAGAGATCCTGAATCCATACTATCTAATTGAAATGCTCTTGTAGTCAACAATTCGGAACCATATCTCACAGCTATAATCCCTGCTGCAATAACAAAAACAAATTTACTCCAAAAGTTAGCGTAACGAAAGACATAAATTCCCAGAATAATCGCCATAGCCACAGTCGCTGTCCTAGACCCTGTTATCAAACATGAGATAGCGGCACACACAATTAATGCGTAATTTATAATGCTTTTTTTCTCCCTGTCTTGGTGTAATAAAACCACAAGCGAAAACAAAGGAATTGCCATACAGACATTGGGATTAATAAAGATCGAACCACATCTCAAGCTATCATTATACTCTTCTCTTGCTAAATCTAGGTGCGTAAACTCTCCTTCATCGGCAAACACATAGTTATTCTCAATAAAGCTAAATACAGATCCTACCTGAAAATACTGCAAGACTTGGATGATAAAGTTTGGCACTAATACTAAAACAGTAATAATATAAATTATTCTGAAATTCAGATTCAGAGTTTTAACTGTAATAATAAGCATAGCACAGAAAAGCATCCTCTGGATTTCATGCACAATAAGACTTGTGCTCGCGTTTCCGGCTTCAAGCACAAACACTATTCCTCCGGAAATCAAAGGGCTTATCGCCATACACAAAGCTACCTTATTCAATTCCTTGTCGTGTTCTTCACCGTTATAGTACTTAAACACAAACACAACTGCAACAACAGCAAGGCGTATTATGTTAAACGTCGTACTTGCGGGAAGATATACGAGTGCGGCAAACAAAACCGCAATCGCAGTATCCAGCGCGCTTGCGCCTTTTTTCTCCTTTAGCGGGTCTACAATTGAATACATAATCTATTCAACAATCCTATCTATCAATACTTTCCAACCGATGCCATTATCATAAGTATAATTATCGAGGTTAAGTGTTATCTGTCCTTGTATTGCTGCCTTCATAAGTTCTGCCAGCTCTGTTGTATTAAATGTTTCAAAGAAATAAGCATTAGAATAACCGCTCAACACTTCTCTTGAATACTGACAATCCGCCGCAAATATCACAGAATTAACGCTTCTCGCTTCCATCAAAGGCAAGCCTATGGTTTCAATATACGACGGAAACAGCAGGATATTATTTCTGTATTCATCATACAGTTTAGCTTTATCCAACATTCCACAGTGCTCAATATTTTCTCTTTTTGCAGGAATATCCTTTGGCAACGTCAGCTTTACTTTGAAATCGTGAATTTCCTCTGCATTTAGAATATCTATTGCTTCATAAATCACATTGTGGTTTTTATAAATGCTCTCCGCAGTTGCAGGATAGAAAAAACTATTTGTCGGGCATTTGGTAACTATCTCGTTATCGTCCGGCAGTTCAATTTCAAACGGAACAGTCGTAGCTTTGTTTATATCAACCCTACTCAACTCCGCAACATTCTCTCTCATCCAATCAGTCTGAACAAAAACATCATCAGCGCGCCTAACGGACTTTTTAATTATTGAACCGATGAATTGCTGGATAATTGCCGTTCCTCTTTCTGAGCCCTTTAGAAGCGAAAACCTCTTAACCTTCTGAAAAGGGATAGACTGGTGGACATACACTCCCTGCCGGCACCTCACTCCAAATGTAATAATATTTTGAAGCGAAAGCACATAATCCGGCTTCAGACTTTCAATGAACCTACTGCCGCTGACAAAATCGAACCACATCTTATGAAGTCCGCTTTTCTTAACGTCATCTTTGATGAGAACTTTAATCCTGTCAGTTTCTTCGATGTAATTGCCGCTTAGAATAAAGATATACTCATTCTCTGTGTCGTTGTTGCGAATATAGTTGTAAAACGATTCAAGAACCGTAAGTGCTCCGCCTTTCTCAGCGGCTATGTCATTTACTACAATTCGCATATTTATTCTTTATAACCGTTAGATATCCAGTTTAGAGCATTCTCATAATCATTTTGTGTATCAATTTCTTTGGTGTTTATTTCAATAACATCAATTGGCATTAAAGGCTCAAACATCATATAAACATGCTTGTTCCCCGGAGTTAATCTATTCTTTTTCATTTTTGCGAGGCCGGTCCATTCAAGTGTTCCTTTCTCTCTTGAAAACTCAATCACCTGATGTCTATCGTTTAAAGACATTAACACCGGATTATCAGTAGTAGGTTTACAGCCTCCTATACACTCACCATCATATTGCAAGAATCTGTTTAAGTCGTCCGGTTTCACCAATAAATCTCCATCAAACGCAACAACGTATTCTCTGGCTCCAAGTAATCCTTTTGAAAAACTTGCCGCAGTACCGGTAGTTTTATAATCATAATTAAAAACAAAAGAAACATCTTTGCGATAGTTTTTTACAACTTCAATAACTTTCTCAGCCTGATAACCTACTACCACTCTAACATCATCATAATCCCTTAACTGTTCGAGTTGATGAATAATAAGTGGTTTTTCATTCACATCTACTAAAGCCTTTGTCGTGCCAATTCCTAATCTTGTTCCCATTCCCGCACAACTTATAATAATTGTCATATCTTTCATTTGTCTGTCTCCTGATTTATCACAGTAGTTTCCAAAGGAAATCCGCGCATTTATTATCATCATAGAACGCATAATCTATATTGCGAAGTAACGATGGAGCTATTTCTCTTACCCCGCCATAACCAATTGATAAATCTGCTTCTTTCGCCATTCCAGAATCATTATCGCCGTCACCTATTACCACAGTAGGTTGAACAAACTGTTTTATTGTTAGTTCTTTATCTAATACACTGCTTACCTTGGTTATTCTGTCATTTTTTACATCAGCTTTGGAGCAATAAACATGGTTATCCAAATTCATTTTTTTCATTAATCCGTCAATCCATATATCAAGATTTCCGGTCACAATATAACAGCGCTCGCTGTTTTTTACTATAAAGTCTGCTATATTATCATTTAAAGGAATATTCTTAACAATATCGTTCACTTCACTCACAGGAACACTCTTTAAAATCTCAATTCGCCTTAAAAAGCTTGTTTTGAATGGAATCTCACCGCGCATTGTTGCCTCGGTTAAATGATTCATTTCTTCTGTTTTCCCGATTTTGGCTGAAATCTCAGGCAAGATTTCTTTTCGAGTAATTGTAGAATCTAAATCAAACAAGAAAATATAATCCGACATATTTAATACTCCTAATTAATCTATTCGGTAAGCTTCATACTGATGATGAGTAACCTGCTTTTCTATTGGTGGGAGTTGCATATAGTCCCCATAAAAATCAGACAACCATTCATCATATCCTTCCGGAGCTTTATAAAACTTTCCTTCAAATTCAACATCAACGAATGACGAAAATATCTTTTTATCAGACGCGATCCTGGTAACCGCTGTAAAATTCCCAACCCTTTTAGTGTTTCTATTTGAGTACTGTTTAGAATTAGCAACAAGCTTTTTTATACACTTAGAACTAGAAAAACCGCATAAACATATATGTGTGCACATCTTTATTACTTTCTTTAGTACCGAATCATTTTTTGTTATCTGACTCCCTCTGCTAAACAAAGAAATATAAGCAATCCTATCTCTTCTATTATACATTTTTTTGACAAGTCTATCGTCATCAGGTGCATTGTCATAAATAAAAATATCAATATTAACACAAAATTTTACACCGTTTTTATCCGGTTCATAAAGAATAGTGTTTGTGTCCATTACTTTTCCAAATGCTACATAAAAATCCGGTGTATTGTCAATATCTACAAATCTATATCTATCATTTGACTGATTAAAAAGCTCTGCGAATTTATCGTAATCTTCTCTGAGCATACCGATATCAATATCATCATCCCAGGGAATATATCCCTTATGACGGATTGCTCCCAGAAGGGTTCCGCTGTCCAGCCAATAGTTGATGTTGTTCTCCTCGCAAAACGACGACACAACATCAAGTATTTCAATTTGGATTTTTTTGACTTCTTCGGTATTCAGTCTTCTCATTACTTACTCCATTAATCTGGTGATTATCTCATAGCTCTTATCAACAGTGTACTCCTGCTGCATAAAGGCAAAGGCTTTCTCGCCCATATTTGGCATATCCATCGACTTTAGTCTATTAACTGCTCTGACAAAATCCTCCGGATTATCGGAGATGCACTTAACCCCGAATCCGTTTTCTTCTGCGATAGTACCGATGTCGGTGTTAGGGTCGGTGACGGTCAGGACAGGCAGCTTTGCCTGCATATATGACAGCAATCGCGACGGAAAGTTCGGGATTGTGAAGCGATGGTCAAGGAAAATCATCCCTACGTCGCACGCGCCAATCATCCTGTCGTAGTCATCCTTAGGCAGATACTTCATCAGAATAATATTCTGTCGGTCGGTTTCATCAACGAACTTTTTCAGCTTGCTGTATTCTGTGCCGTTGCCGATTATCAAAAACTCGACATCGCCAAAATTCTGGCGCTGCATACAATCAATCAGAAAATCAATCCCCTGCGGCATTCCGAGATTTCCGCCGTAGACGAAAATCTTCTTATCCAGCGGCAGGTTGTACTTCCTGCGGATAGCAATTCTATCCTCGCCGGAACAGCTCATATCAAGCGGCTCAATGCTGTTGGGGCAGACCTCAACCTTATCGGCGCTGACCTCGGGATTGTTCGCGAGAACGTATTTAACATTCGCCTCGGACATACATCCTATTCGGTCGGAAATCGCGTAAAGCTTCTTTTCCTGCTTGCGGAAGTGCTTGTAAATCTTACCCTTCACTCCATCTTTGCTGAGCATTCCGATGTCAACGGAATTCTGCGGAAAAATATCCTTCAGCAAAAGGTATGTACGGGCGTTATCACGCTTTTTTATGTACTCAATCGCGCCGCAGAAAGTAATCGGCGGAGTTGAGTACATCACTAAATCAAACTTGACATCCGCAAAATGCTTTTTTATCGCTCTGATAAAATCCGGCTCAATCCTGACGGTTGAGATACCCTTTTCAATAATATTGGTTTTCTGGGTATTGCCGATTTTGAGCTTTAGGATTTTGCAGTTGTCCTCTTCGATAATGTGAGTATCTATATTTTTACGTTTCTCTACAGGAGAAATGACGTAAACGCTGTGGTTATGCCTGATAAACTCGCGGAGCAGGTCGGTGTATATATTGCTTTCGTTCAAGCTATCAAAATCCAGTAGTGTCAAAAACAATATATTCATCGAAATTCCCCTATTTTATCATTGGCAAGAGCTCGCACAGCTCCTGTATTCTCGGTACGGTATCGTCCTCAAAGCGGCTGTACAAGCCGTCCTTGTTGTCAAACCATACCGATCTCATACCGAGCTGCTTGGGTGCTTTAAAGTCCTTGCTCGGATTGTCGCCGACGTAAAGCATCTGCTCAAAATTCAATTTCCAACGGCACTGCATTATTCTAAATGAAATGTCATTCGGCTTTCTGAACTGAACTCCGCCGAGCTCGTCGGTTATAATAATATCATCAACCATACCTTCAAGTCCGAGGGCTTTGATTTTATTCTTCTGACCCTCAACTCGTCCGTCGGTGATAATTCCAACCTTTATTCCTTTTGACTTCAAGCTCTCAATCAGCTCCAATACGCCGTCGTAGAGCGAAATCTCGGGAATATGGTTTCTGTATATTTCAAGACATTTGTCTTTTAAATCTGATTTATTAATCTCAGCGAGATACTCGTCAACAGCCCTCTTGCCCTGCTCAAAATACTGCCAAAGCTTTTCTTCGTCTGATGCGTCGCCAAGGAACTCTGCTATCTTTTTGTATCCGCTTTTTACATACTGTTTTTCGCCGTAGAGAGTATCGTCCAAATCAAAGATAACGCCCTTTACCGGTTGAGTGTTCTTGCTGTTATCAACGCAGATGCTCTGATCAAAACGGCTGAAAACCGCGCCATCGCTTTCGACTTGTTCAAACTCTAGCTTCTGACAAGACAGCATCTTTAGTATCGCTTCGGCTGACCTTGCTCCTGCTTTCATAGACAGCGGAGCGCCGCCGCCGTAACGAGGATTTATCTCAATATAGTAGTTCTTTCCGGTTAGCTTATCTTTAATGAGTTGAACGGTAATTGCACCGACAGGCTCGAATTTCCCGATAAGCTGTCTGCACTCAGAAATAATAGTTTCATCAAGCGCAATCTCGGTTTTCAGAACCTCTCCGGCCCGAACCGCAACTCGCTTTCTGGGAGTTATGTAAATCGGCTTGGAATCAAAATCGCAGAAAATATCGACTGTATATTCCTCGCCGTCAACAAAGGGCTGGATTACATAATCGTCCACTCTGTTCGCGAACTCAGCAAGCTCGCTTTCGTTTTCTATCTTATATGCGTCAATGCTGCTGCTCCCGTCCTTTGGCTTAATGAAGCAAGGAAAGCGATCATTGTACTCCGTATAATCATTATAGGTTTTCGGAGCGCTCAGTCCGCAGGCCACAAAGAAGTCGGAGGTAAAATTTTTATCTCTGCATATCTTTATACTGTCGGTTTTGCTGATTAAGACTCTTGTACCAAGCTGCTCAAACTTATCCTTATTCTCTGACAAAACAAGCAAATCGGTGTCAATTGTCGGAATGATTAAATCAATCTTATCATTCCTACAGATTTCAAGGAGCTGCGGGATATAACCGCTGTCCTTCATAGCGCATACAAGTCGTGTGAAATCGCAATATGCGAGAGCCGGGGCGGTATTTGCCATTTCGGCTCCATAAATTTTTAAATCTATATCAAGCGCAAGGGCGGCTTGTCTGAACGCTTGAAGAAGCTCAACTCGCCTGCCTGCTCCTGTGAACAAAATACGTTGTGTCATATTTTATACGTTTCCTGTGAATTCTTCCATAGTCGCCGACGTTTCCGACGAGATTCCCTCGTGCTTGAAAAACGCCTGTATAAATGATTTCCAAACTATTTTAACGTCCATCGCGAATGTGACGTGGTTTGCGTATTCTACGTCGTAGTTGAATTTATCTTCCCAACTCACTGTATTTCTGCCGTTGACCTGCGCCCATCCGGAAAGCCCGGGGCGAACGTCATGGCGGTGTCTTTGGTACTCGTTATAAAGCGGAAGATACCGGACAAGAAGCGGTCTCGGACCAACTACGCTCATATCGCCTTTGAGGATATTGATTGCCTCGGGGAGCTCGTCGAGCGAGGTTTTTCTTAAAAACTTTCCGAATTTTGTAAGCCTTACTTCATCCGGAAGAAGTTCTCCGTTTTCATCCTTTTCGTCGGTCATTGTACGGAATTTGTAAAGGTTAAAAATCTTTTCGTTTCTGCCGGGTCTCTGCTGTTTAAACAACACAGGACTGCCGAGCTTGATTCTGACCAGAACAGCGACAATCGCATACAGCCAGCAAAAAACAATCAAAGCCGCTAGGGCGCAGATAATATCGAGAATTCTCTTTATGTATTTTTCATAAATACCATATGGGACATGCTTGTTGTCCATATTCTCACCCTTAGAAGCAGCTCTTTACAATCTCGATAACTCTCTGCTGCTCTTCCTCTGTCATCTTAATATCGCTTGGCAGGCACAAGCCGCGCTCGAAGATATCGGCACTTACATCGACTCCGTCAACGGCTGTGATGAAGTCGTTGTCTTTGAAAATCGGCTGCATGTGCATAGGCTTCCAAATCGGTCTGCCCTCAGCGTTATACTTTAGAAGTTGCTCGAAAATCTCAGTCGGGCAGCTCTTGCCGTCACCGCTGATAAATTCAGCTTTGTATTCTCCGCGAGTCTGCTCGCAGAGAGCGTCTTTATTTATCAGAATACAGCTCAGCCAGAAATTCGGCTCGCTGTTATCAAGATACGGATTCATCGTAACGGGCAGGTCCTTGAAGCCCTCTTTGTAAGCTTCAAACACGCGCTTTTTGCCCGCGATATGCTCGTCAATATGGAGCATCTGTCCTCTGCCGATTCCGGCAATGATGTTGGACATTCTGTAGTTATAGCCTGTGTCAACGTGCTGGTACCACGGAGCCTTTTCGCGGCTCTGAGTTGACCATTTGCGCGCGGTGTCAGCGGCAGCCTTGTCATTTGTCACGAGCATACCGCCTGTAGAACAGGTGATGATTTTATTGCCGTTAAAGCTGATGGCATTGTATGCACCGAAGGTTCCGGTCATTACACCTTTGTATGTTGCGCCGAGGGATTCAGCGGCATCCTCAATCATAATCGCGCCGTGCTTGTCGCAGATTGAGCGGATTTCGTCGAGCTTTGCCGGAGTTCCATAGAGGTTTACAACAATTACTACCTTGGTGTCGGGATATTTTTCAAATGCTCTTTCAAGGGCAGCAGGGTCCATATTCCATGTCTCATACTCGGAATCGATGAAAACCGGAATTCCGCCCTCATATGTAACAGGATTTACGGAAGCCGAGAAGGTTAAATCGGAACAGAATACAGTGTCTCCCGGCTTAACGCCGGCGAGCTTAACCGCGAGGTGAAGCGAGGAAGTACCGCTCGACAATCCGACTGCATAATCACAGCCGAGATAATCGCAGATGTTTTCCTCAAGCTTATTAATATTCTCGCCAAGCGTGCTGACCCAGTTGGTGTCGAACGCGAGCTTGACAAATTCCTGCTCCTCGCCGTGCATTGTCGGCGAAGAAAGCCAAAGCTTTTTCTCAAACTTCTCTATCAAAATCTTTAATCCCCTTAATAACGCGCACTATAACACATAATAATCTAATATATTGTACTACAAAAGCACGATTATGTCAATCAATTTTGTTATTTGGTAATAAATTGTCAGAACGCGAATCATTGTCAATTTAACTATCTATGAGTAAAGCTCCCCTGAACCAATTTCAAGGGAGCTTTAAATATGGATTTAGTCATTAGGCTATAGACTTATTCTGCTCGAGATAGTCAAATGCGCTCTCAAACTCGTCGGCGAATTTCACTTTAATTGTAATATTGCCGTTCTCGTGGATCAAGATTTTATCTATCAATTCAACGAGCATAGGACGGGTTAGGCGGTCTATATTCCTGTACTTCATAAAATGTTCGATGAAGCTGTTGTGCTTTACAGAGTCTTCGGTTTGAAGCTGAGCGCGGAGCTTTTCAATCATGGAATCAATAGTCGCAAGTTTTTCCTGAATATTCGCCTTAATTCGCAGGTATTCTTCCTGTGTAATTATATTGTTTTTCCAGTCGGGGTATAGGTCGGCTGAGATTTTCAGGCATTTCTCCCGCTCTTTTTGCTGCAAAGAGAGCGCGTTCTTTATATGGTTATCTTCGTTTCTTTTTGCATTTTTCTTAACCTTTGAGACAACCTCATCAAATTCAATCGCAACATCAATCATAAGCTGGATATACTTTAGAACCGCTTCTTCAAGTTTTTCTATTCTTATAGTGTGATTTTTACATCTGGAACTCTTTTGCTTTGTCGGGCACTTGTAGTAACGATAAACCTTATTGTTTTGTTTTTTGACATTCTTGCGCATAGCCTTGCCGCAGTCCGCGCAGAACACAAAGCCTGCGAACAAATCCGCCTTTCCGTCACTTTTTCGGCAACGAACATTACGTCCGAAAAGCGACTGAGCTTTTTCAAACACCTCGCGCTCAACAATCGGCTCGTGGGTATTCTCTACAATAATCCATTCTTCTTTCGGAACTGCCCTGCACTCGTGGATTTTGTAGCTCACCGTACGATTGACCCCCTGAACCATATTGCCGATATACATCTGATTTTTCAGAATACGACGTACCGTTCTGTCGCTCCACAAGCCGTCGTTGTCGGCTCGCGAATTAAAGTTCATTCCGTTCTGCTTTTTGTAGAGAGTCGGATTCGGGATTCCCATATCATTTAGCTTTTTCACAATCCCGAGTATACTCCTGCCGCCTATAAATTCTCTGTAAATCATTTGGACTACGGGGGCGGCCTTCTCATCTATCACAAGCTTATGATAATCCTCGGTATCTTTTTTATATCCGTAGCAAGCGAATGCTCCGATAAACTTTCCTTGTCTGCGGTGATTGTTGAGCGTTCCGCGGATAGAAACCGAGGTCATCGCGGAATAGCTTTCGTTTATTACGTTTGTGATGCCGATATTAATGCAGCGCGCTGCGTCGTTCATATTATCATCTGTGGTATCTACACAGTTGTTCAAAGAAACAAACCGCACGTTTTTACGGGCAAAGTAGTTGTCTATCAGGTCGCCGCCGACAGTATAATTACGCCCGAAGCGGTTGAGGTCTTTGACTACAACGCAGTTGACACGCCCGTTTTCAATATCAGCCTTCAGCCTCATAAAATCAGGACGGTCAAAATCCGTACCGGTAAAGCCGTCATCAATATAGATGTCAACGAGCTTCAACTCCGGATGCTCGCTTATATAGCTGAGCAGAATTTCGCGCTGGTTGGTAATGGAAATGCTTTCGTCCTTATTGCCGTAGTCCTCTTTAGAAAGGCGAATATACATCGCCGTATTCCATGTAGTCTCCAAAGCTTTCGGTTCCCCGTAATAATCTTGGTATTTTTTCATATGTATCCTCCGTTCTTAATCTAACGGCAGGCGATATGTGCTTCACTGAACAAATTGTATCAGCACACCGCCTGCAAATCAATGGAAGTGTACGGAAGCTCAGCTCGATTTCAATGCACTCAAAAACGCGTCGCTGAAGCTTCTTTTTCCGGTGTACTCAATTCTTACAACTAAGTCCCCGATTATAAACAAATTAGGATTTCGCACCTGCTGCGTAAAGCCCCTTCTTCTTTCATTTAGCGGTTTGGTTGTATCAATTAAGCAATTGTTTATATCGACTAATTCTGTTTTATCAGATGCGGTTTTCACAATTTGAAGATGAGAAGAATATGACATATGCAATGCCCCTTTCGGTTATAATATTGGATAATTCTTCATTGCATATTCATTATAATTTAAAATATAATTCCTTACCTCAAAATTTTACCGTTATTTTTTTAAATAATTATAACGGAATAAATAACGGTATATTTACTTTTACGTTTCAAAATGCTATACTTGGAGTATCTTGAGAAAGGATATGATAAATATGGATAGCGTCAAGAGGATGTTGTATCAGCTCAACGATTTTATAGTGAGCGCGAATCAGATTGCGAAGCTTTCCAAAGAAATCTTTTCCGAGGAAAACATATTCTCTGAGAAGCTGGACGAACTGATTGATCTAACAAGCAAGTCAGCTCTTGACTATAACAAATTACAAAATATGGCTAAGGTTGTTGACACGTTATCAGACGACAACCCTGAAACTTATGAATACACGGACAAGCTTGTTGCCCTTGCTGATAGCAAGCTGCTAAAAAGCACTTTGAGTATTCCCGACTTCAATCCGTTTTCAAAGGAAGTCGATATAAATAACTGTAACGATGAGGAGTTGGCTTCGTTCTACTCCGAGATACGCAAGAAGGATTTAGACGATACAACCAGAGCGATGTTCATATACTATGGTGCTGTTCAAAACGACTATGTGTTCTGGACTCAACCGTGTGCGACTCTAATCTCTCAGGACTTCACATCGTATTCCAGCCTAACCTATTACTTTAACATCTGTAAGCCCAATAAAGCTTTAGAGAGGCATAAGCTATTCGTGGTACCAAACAAAGGTATTATCAACCGAAGCAACAAAAAGAATGCGTTTCGGGATTTACTGAACATTCCGACCGAGAAACTTTTTCCATATGACTACGACGACAGCGAAGAACTTGATGATAAACACATAGAGATACTAGATGAAATCGTTGCGAAAACTAAAAGGTTCTTTGATGAGTACGGTTTCTTTGTTAATACAGGCGGTGCCAAAAAGACTACTTGCAGTCTGCACGCTGTATTTGACATTATCAATAGGTTTAAATGTACAGTAAGTTTAAAGGCTTCTATCTCACCTGATTACCCTGAAAGCAAACGCGATTATGCTCAGATGCTGGAACAGATGTTATACCTGCTGATTTCTCCAAGTGTTAATATTTACTCTGAAAACGGTATTTTATACTCAACAAAGCAGATGAGTGACTTCAACAATATGCTAGAGTATATGGCAGAAAAGTATGGGTTTGACCTCAGTAGTTTTACGTACAACCCGGATTCACCCGACTACCGTTATCTCGTAAACGTTTTTGCCAACAATGATACAAGTTTGATTAGTTTGTTTCAAAAAGCAGATGTTGAATATAAAAGAAATATGCCACTCGGAATGTTTTCTATTATGACATTTCTCGCGAACCTGAGAGAATCCAGATTATCATTCTACAGCTTCAGCAACGCATTTCATAAAAACAATAATCTAAAAAATCTCGGGAAGTCTCCTATTAAGAAGGAAGCATTGCTACTGGATGCGAAATACATTTTAGAGCAGGAGATCAATTATCATCTTTCAAACATCAAAATATATTATGACACCGCAACTAATCAGCCGATGTTGATAATAGATAATCTAATCGACGTATTGTACTTATATATTGCACAGTCCGGTGAATATAAATCAGTATTAAACACTTGCAAAAACTGTGGTAAGAAGTTCATCACCACAATGGGAAGACAAGACAAAAAGTATTGCAGCGACAAATGCGGAAACAACTACAGGCAAAGAAAGCACAAAAAACAATAGGACTCCATTTTTCTTTTTACTTTTAATAAGCGGTCAATTTTCAGAAATAATATTCATCTCGTTACAATTTTTTTCCTACCCACCACGTCCCCTTTTTTTTCATCACGAGTGTAGTAAAATGTTTTTTAGAAATCCAGTATTTATCGAAGCTGGCACCCATTTTTTTGAAAGTTGCACATCGAAGTTTTGATAGTGTACGTTGTCCAATCTTTTCTTTACACCCAACTTTAGATGTTTATAAAATTTTTATTCATTTGCCGGTTTACATCAAATTTAACTGCAACTTAGGGAAAACTTCGCCGAGCGAAGCGAGGCGTGAGAGAGTTAAAAATATGAGCGTTAGCGAAGAATTTTTAACTCTCTGTCAGTCAACGACTGACAAGTTTTCCCGACGGATTGTTCTGAGTAAAACTGTTCATACTGTAATCAAAACATAAACATAATTAGATGTATGATTACAACAGAAAATCTTAACGTTATAGATAAGTTGGTGTCAGTCCAGTTAGCAATCTTTTAAGAATTAGATAGTATCAGTAATAATACAATGAAATATTACAAAACACCCCTACTCTTTACTCTGTTCTTTTCCAAAACAGAAGTGTAGGGGTGTTTTGTCAGAACTATCAGTAATAATCAGACCTTTTGCTTACAGATCACAATTCAAGAATCTAAAGTCTTACTTATTCTCGATTGATTAAACATCTATTTATCGGATCAATATCCGTTTTGTATTCATCTTTTATTTTAGCAAAAACTATCTCTTCTGCTTTCTTTTCAATTAAACCTCTGTTTCCTTTTTCCTGCAATTTCTTGACGGTCTCCTCATATAATCGCTCGGCTTTGAGGTCTACCTCTGCGATGCGGTCGTACAGCTCTCCCGAGGATAAGAGGATATAATAAAGCTCCTTATTGTTCGAGACCAGATACCGGCGGTAGAGGGCTCCCCATTTTCCATATGTAAGCACCAGCGCGTCCGTAAATATACTTTTGATAAAAAACACCTCCCTGCTGTGCGTTATGGTCTTATTATACACACAGCAGGTGCCATGGCGGCACCCATATTGTTCATATCGGTTATGCCGAGGTCGGTGATAATTCCGGTTGTCGCGGCGGCGATTCTCACTCCTTTTCCACGGTCTTCAAGGATACATCCGCCGGCGCCGGTGACTGTCCACTGCGCGGTGGTTGTGCGCTGTCCGCCGTATTCGAGCGGCATTCTGTACTGACGCTCGGCTGTACAAAAATGCGACGAAGTCACCGCTGCAGTACATCGCGAGGCTCCCGAAGCAACTGTCATGGCTGCCAGAAACAGCGACTGAGCCATAGTTGAGCAAGCTCCGTACTGACCCAGGTACGGAGCGCGAAATTCCTTCATTCCGTAGGAGGAGCTGATGCACTGGTTCAGCAAATCTCCGGCCAGCACGAAGTCGATGTCCTCCGCCTTTTTGCCGCTGCGGCTCAAAGCTTCGACAAGGGCTTCCTGCTGAAAGAGTATTTCCGCTTGCTCAAAGGTTTTTTGACCGGCTCGGTGGTCGTAGTAGATTTTGTCAAAGTTCTTTCCGAGCGGTCCCTGCGCTTCCTTGCCGCCGGCAACAGAGCCGAAGCCTGTAATCACCGGCTGCTGCAAAAAGCTTACTGTGTATTTTCCGATTCTTTTTAGCATAAACATCAATCCTTTCTAAATATTTTTTGCTTAGAAAAAGGATTTATTCACAAAGCAAACACGCCCGGCGTGAAACCGGACGCGTTTTAAGGGAGATTTATAAAAAGACAGATTGCGTATTTATACCGAGAGTTTATCCCGCATTAGCAAAAGGATTTTCTTTTCACGACGGCTGATTTGCACCTGGGTCATACCGAGGGCTTCCGCCGTTTTTTGCTGGGTGTTGTGCTTATAATAGCGAAGCTCGATGATTTTGCGGTCGGATGAGTTAAGCTCGCTTATCGCCTTGCGCAGGGCAAGCTTTTCGGTGAGCTTGTCCGCGATGTCGTCGCAGGGAATTTCGAGCTCTGTCTCCTCGCCGTCGTAGGAGGCGTTCAGCGAGAGCGGAAGCTTTGCGGCGTTGAGCGCGTCGGAGATTCTCTCGCTACTCTCGGAGAGGATTTTCGCAAGCTCGGAAACAGTCGGCTCGCGATTATTTTCGTCAAGAAAACGCTTATTTGCTTCGATGATTTTGAGGTTGAGTTCCTTCAGGCTGCGGCTCACCTTGACGGTTCCGCCGTCACGGAAAAGCCGCTTTACCTCGCCGAGAATCACCGGAACAGCGTAGGTCGAGAGCTTGAGCCCAAGGTCGGGGTTAAAGTTATTGACCGCCTTGACAAGTCCGACGCAGCCGGCGGAGAACAGGTCGTCGTACTCAATACCCTTGCCCCTAAAGCGCTTGCAGCAGGCGTGAACGAGAGCAAGGTTTTCTTCAACGATTTTGTCGCGGTCGGTCATCTGAGCGCGACAATCTGCTTTGAGAGAGTGACGGTCGTACCTTTGTCGGGCTTAGAGCTTACCTTGACCTCGTCCATAAAGCTCTGCATTACCGCAAAACCGAGTCCGGCGCGCTCCTCCTCCGGAGCGGTTGTAAATAGAGGCTGCATAGCCTGAGAGATGTCCGCTATTCCTACGCCCTTGTCGCGAATTTTTATGATAACTTTTCTCGAGTCGGTGATTTTTGCGTCTATGTAAATCATACCGCTGCCACGGCGATAGCCGTGAACGATAGAATTTGTGACCGCTTCGCTTACTGCGGTTTTGATGTCGGCAAGCTCGCTGATAGTCGGGTCGAGTTCAAGCACAAAGGCAGAAATCACACTGCGCGCAAAGCCCTCGTTGGTACTCTTGCTGAGGAAGCGCAGGTGCATTTCATTGATAACATTCATTTCAGCACCCCCAAGGTTGAAACTCCGCTGAGCTCAATTATACGATTGATACCGTCGGGAACGTTTACGACGCTCAGCTCGCCTCCGACAAGTCCTACGGAACGGTAACGCCCCATTATCAGCCCGATACCGGAGCTGTCCATAAAGCTGACCGAGGAGAAATCAAGATTGAGCCGCTTAGGACGCAGGGCGTTTATCTGGCTGTCGATGCTTGTCCGTATTCCGGCGGCGCGATTATGGTCAATCTCACCGCTGAGGTACACGGTGAGAACGTCGTCTTTGTAGTCTGTGTTGAGCATAAAAACATCCTTTCAAAAGAAAAACCTATACCATTATAAACGGTATAGGTCGAGAAATTTGTCAAATTATAGTTGATTCAAAATATATGGTCTCAGCTCTCCGGCAAGGTACAGGGAGCCGGCGATTATGAGTGCATTGTTCTCTTGCTTTGCGGTTTCATATGCCGCGTCAAACGCTGAGAACGGATTGCCAAAGCACTCGGTTTCGGAAAAATGCTGCCTACATTCCTCTGCCAAAGCTTCGGAAGAAAGGGTTCGGGGATTGTTTACGGGAACAGTGAACACTTTATCGAACAATCCTCCGAGAAGCTTTACGGAGCTTTTACTGTCCTTGTCGGCGAGCATTCCGAGGATGAGACTCTTCTTTTTATCCGGGAGATAGGCTTCGAGCGCGTTTTTCAGCGCGTTGATTCCGTCGGGATTGTGGGCGCCGTCGAGAATAACGAGCGGATTTTTCCCGAGAACCTCAAGCCGCGCGGGATTGGTTGTACGCGCAAAGCCGGACTGAATATTCTCGCTTTTGACAGGGAAGCTTTCGTGTATTACTTCAAGAACAGAGAGCGCGGTTTTGGCGTTTTCAATCTGATGCGCGCCGACAAGCGGCAGGTTCAGACGGATGTCGTTATACTCAAGCTTGATTCCGTCGAGAGAGTTGGCGAGCACTTTGACCGGTAAGCTCTCACTCTTTATGAGCTGTACGCCCTTTGAGGCGCAGTCGGACTCAATAAGCTTCATCACGCTTTTGTCCTGAGCGGAAGCAACCGCAGGACTGCCGGACTTTATTATTCCGCACTTTTGGGCGGCAATCTGCTCGATAGTATCGCCCAGGACGGCAGTGTGGTCAAGCCCGATTTTGGTGATAACAGAGCACAGCGGAGGTTTTATCACGTTGGTACAGTCAAGCAACCCTCCCAAGCCGGTCTCCAGCACGACGACGTCGCACTCGGCTTCGCTGTGAATCAGAAACTCCAGAGCCATCACGTACTCGAACTCGGTGATGACGCAGCCGTCCTCCCTGAGCTTTTCGATAACGGGGAAGGTTTTTTCCACAGCGTTTTCGAGAACTTCCTCAGAAATCATTTTGCCGTTAATTTGAATCCTCTCGCGAAAATCCACGATATACGGCGAGATGAAGAGTCCTGTTTTGTAGCCTGCGGCGGTGAGTACAGCGCTGAGCATAGCGCAGGTTGAGCCCTTGCCGTTGGTACCGGCAACGTGGACAAATTTTAAATTGTCCTGCGGATTGCCGAGGATTGAGAGGAATCTTTGTATTCTGTCGAGTCCGGGTCGTGAACCGAACTTGTCGAGGGAGTGGATTTTATCTATAGCGTTCATAGGATTTCCTTATAAATTTCGTTCTTTTTGAAGCCGGTTACGCGCGCGGCTTCCTTTGCGGCTTCGTTGGTTTTCATACCATCGGCGATGAGCTTGTTGGCTATTTCAACCGCCATATCGAGGGTGTATTCCCGGGCATCGGTTTGCTTTTTTCCCTCGAGGACGAGGACAATCTCTCCTTTGATGCCGCTTTCGGCGAGAACCTCCGCGGCGTGGCGCGTGGTTGTGCGGATTGTTTCCTCGTGAATCTTGGTAATCTCGCGGACAATGGTGAGTTTTCTCTCTCCGAAAAAGTCGTACAAATCCCTGAGAGTTGAGGGAAGCTTGTGCGGAGCTTCGTAAAAAATCATTGTCCTTGTCTCGTTTTTCAGCGATTCAAGATGGTCGCGGCGGCTCTTTTTATTGACGCTCAAAAACCCCTCAAAGCAGAACCTTCCGGTTTCCAAACCGCTCACAGCGAGGGCAGAAATCACCGCACTGGGTCCCGGGACTACGACGGTACGGATTCCCTTTTCCTCGCAGAGCTTAATCAAATCCTCGCCCGGGTCGGAGATGCAGGGCATACCCGCGTCGGTTACAATAGCGCAATCCTCACCCGACAGAATTCTTGCGCAGATAATCTCTCCGCGCTCGCGCTTGTTGTGTTCATAATAGCTCACCATCGGCTTTTTGATGTTGAAGTGATTGAGCAGCTTGAGGGTTACGCGTGTATCCTCAGCGGCGATAAAGTCAACATTCGACAGTGTTTCAACCGCTCTCGGCGAAAAGTCCGAGAGGTTCCCTATCGGTGTGCCGACTACATATAATGTATTACTCATAGTAATTTCCCTTATAACTTCCGTAGATTTTTTTCATTTCGTCGCTCCAGTCGCCGTTTTCCTCAATGAATAAAGTCGGCTCGACGATCAGTCCGCCGCTTTTTCCTCCTCGTCTGCCTTCAACGAGGAAAAGCTTGGGCTGTTTGTTCCTTCGCTGCTGGACAAAACGCAGGCGCTTTGGTTCGAGGTCGTTTTTGCGCATGGATTCGAGTATATCCGCGAGCCTTTCGGGCCGCTGGCAAAGGCAGACCCTGCCGCCAAACTGCAAGAGGTTTTTTGCGGCGAGGGTGATGTCGTCAATTGTGCAGGCTTCCTCGTGGCGCGCGAGGAGCTTTTCGGAGTCGGGGTTGGTTATTCCGCTGCCGCCGAGCTTGTACGGCGGATTGCAGCTTACCAAATCAAAGAAACCGAACGGGAGAACGCCGCGCAACCGCTTTAAGTCCTCGTTGAAAATCTCGATGTTTGAAAGCTCGTTGAGCTCAACGGAACGACGAGCCATATTGCAGCATTCGGGTTGAATCTCGACGGCTGAAATCTTTATATTTCGATTCTCTCTTGCCCAGAGGAGCGGAATTGTGCCGCAGCCTGTGCCGAGGTCGGCGGCGTTTTTTGCGCGGTCGGCGTTGGCGAAATCAGCGAGCAAAATTGTATCGGTTGAAAAATGGAACAAATCGGAGACTATTATCCGAACTCCGTTGCCGAGCGGTTCAAGCCGCTCTCCCTTATTTATCATACAATCATTCCCAATAAAGATATAATCAATTATAGCATTATAAAGAAAAAACAGCAAGGCTCAAAGCCTTGCTGCTAAAATTATGTTTTTATGCTTCCTGAGGCGCGCCTACAGGACATACATCTGCGCAAGTACCGCAATCAATGCAAGCGTCAGCGTCGATAGTGTATTTGCCGTCTCCCTCAGAGATAGCGCTTACAGGACACTCGTCTGCACAAGCACCGCACATAATGCAATCATCATTAATTGTATATGCCATAGTATGACCTCCTTATTAAGTTAATTCAATTGTACCACAAGCTCGACAAAAAGCAATAGGTTAGTTTTCGCTAATTTGTGATTTTTTACTAATTTCGTGACTTTATACTAATTATAGGGTTGAAATTTGTATATTATAAACGGAATTACCAACAGAACAAATCATTCCTCGAGGTGCTTTAGGTCCTCAATTTCTTTCTTATTCATACGGATGTAGCCGTCCTTTAGGAGCTTGACTTCCTTTACCCTGAACGTCGAGGGAGCTATTCCCTCGGGAGCTGAGTCGAGCTTGACCTTCAAAATACCCGAAATCAGGTTGTTCTCAACAACTACACCCTTGCCCTCAGGAGTTTTTACAATCGCGCCGACCTTTGGGGTTCGCTTTAGCAAGTCGGAGTAAGCCTCCTGCTCATATTTAAAGCAACACATAAGTCTGCCGCAGGTTCCGGAGATTTTGACCGGAGAGAGCGAGAGTCCCTGCTCCTTTGCCATCTTGATTGAAACCGGCTGGAAATCGCCCATAAAGCTGTGGCAGCAGAACGGACGTCCGCACACTCCCAGTCCGCCTAGCATTTTTGCTTCGTCACGGACGCCAATCTGGCGCAGCTCGATTCGGGTTCTGAAAACTCCGGCGAGGTCCTTGACAAGCGCGCGGAAGTCAACTCGACCGTCGGCGGTAAAGTAGAACAGAATCTTGTTGTTATCGAAAGTATACTCAACGTCAACGAGGTTCATTTTCAGCCCGTGCTCGGCGATTTTCTTCTCGCAGATTTTGAAGGCTTCTTTCTCGCGGCGTTTGTTCTCCTCGATATGATTCAGGTCATTTTCCGTAGCTATACGAATCAGCGGCTTTAACGGAAAGACAATCTCGTCCTCGGGGACGTCCTTATTAGCGAGAGCGACAACGCCGCACTCGATTCCGCGGGCGGTCTCGACGATTACCCTGTCGCCGGTATTAATCTTTGTATTTTTTGGGTCGAAATAGTAAATCTTACCGACCTCTTTGAATCTGACACCGATTACTTCTGCCATACGTTCCTCCTGTATTGTCCGCACAGCCAGACGGAAATGAGTTTAAGGCTGACGTTTGCGTTTATCTTTGACTGAGCATTCTGAGTGAGTTCAATTAGATTTAAGAATTTTGACCTTGTGAGCTTTCTGCAAAGCGCCTCGGCAATCTCGGAATCGAGCTCAGCTTTTGCCCCAACGTAGACCGAGAGTCCGTCGCGCAAAAGCAGAGTAAGCGCGTCGAGAGCTTCAAGCGCGAGGGCGCGTTCGTTCAAAAGATAAGTAGCCCGAAGCAGGTCAATCTCCGACGGAGAGACTATCCCGAGGGCGATTTCGCGCGCAACTCCGAGCGCTTCCTCATCAAGCCGGGAGTCACTTTCAAGCGCAAACTCAACGGCTCTGGAGCGGATTGTTTCCAGCAGTGAGCGCGAATTTTCACAAGTCATTATAAAGAGTACATCCTGCGGCGGTTCCTCGAGAGTTTTTAAAAATGTGTTCTGCGAGATTACAGGCAGCCTGCGGTCACATTCCTCAAGAACATAGACCTTTCTGTCCGCCTGGTTAGGCTTTACGGAAGCGTCGCGAATCATACCTTTGAGTTCGTCTTTGTTGTATATATTAGTCTTACCGGAGCCCTTGGCGTAGTAGATGTCACTGTGGGCGCGGTGCTCGGCATTCAGGCAGTTCTTGCATTTTCCGCAGGGCTTTTCCCCACCTGAGCATACCGCCCACATAGCGAGGTGAGTCGCAAGCTCAGCCCTTTGCTGTTCGCTGCCTGAGCTGATGATGATTGCATGAGGCATACGTTGAGCGCGCTCAAGCTCAGTAAGAGATTTTTTCAGATGTTCGTTGCCCTCCAGTTGCCCAAAGTTCACAACCTCACCCCTATCGTTATTCCGGAATTTTAAGGTGGTTTACGAGCACGTTGCCTTTTTCGTCAATCTCAACAACGGCGCAGCTTCTCTCGTAGCTGCCGCTGCTGCCCGGGTTAATCAGGCGAACGTCGCCGAAGCTTTCGTCGGTCGGGACGTGAGTGTGACCGAAAAAGACGATGTCGGCTCCGCTTTCCTCGGCAGCGTAGCCGAGGTTGTCGAGTCCGTATTTTACAGAATAGAGATGCCCGTGAGTGACCATAATCTTCTTGCCGGCAACATCCAGAAACTCGACATTGTCAAGGGTACTGCCCCAGTCGCAATTACCGCGCACGCAGACCACCGAAGCCTGCGGACAGTTCTGCAGCAGCCAGTCAGCCTCGTTGCGCGAATCACCGCAATGCACGATTACATCAGCATTCTTGCCGAATCTGCGCACTGCCTCCATTACGCCTCTGAGGTTACCATGCGAATCAGACATAACCAAAAATTTCATTACACTCATC
This sequence comes from uncultured Ruminococcus sp., assembly GCA_902797655.1. Lineage (GTDB taxonomy): Bacteria > Bacillota > Clostridia > Oscillospirales > Acutalibacteraceae > Ruminococcoides. Next base: position 19,020 of record CADBTV010000028.1, on the reverse strand, counting down.
TCTTTTCTACAGGTACCTTATAATAAACTACCCTTTATTATAGCAAAAGATAAAAATTTTTTCAATCATATATTAAATAAATTTGCATAATATGTAGTGAGGTGGTAAAATGAACAACTCAGAGCTTAACAACCTTATCAATAAATTCATCCAAAGCAACAACTTAACTACAGATAAAACCGACGTAAAAAACAAGGAAAAGGCGCAAAAGCTCCTTAAAAGCCTTGACCCAAAGCAGGAGCAAACGCTCAAGCAGCTGCTCAGCGACCCAAAGAAATCACAGGACCTGCTGAATTCTCCTGCGGCAAAGGCGCTGATGAAGAAGCTGATGAAGTAATGGACTCATCAATTGAAGATAAACTCAACGAGATAATGTCCGACCCCGAGGCTATGGAGCAGGTTAAGTCGCTGGGCAAGATGCTCGGGCTTGACGCTTCCGAGCCTGCGGCTCCGGCTGAAAGCACAAACGACCTACTCACTCCGGAAGCGCTCGGCAAGCTAACTCAGCTGATGCCGATTATCAACAACGCGCGCAAGGACGACGACACAACGCGGCTGCTTGCGGCGTTGAGACCATTCCTCAGCGAGGAAAAACGCAGACGACTCGAAAGCGCAAAGAAGATTCTGATGATAATAAAGCTGTTTCCGGCGCTGAAAGAAGTCGGTCTGCCGGAGCTTTTCTCCTAAGGGTGTGATTTTTTGGCAGATATGGACGCTATAACGCGCGAGGCTCTCAAACGCGCCAGCCAGCTTCACTCGCGAACAACAAAGCAAAAGCCTGCTCCTGAACCAAAGCCCGAACCAAAGCCCGCTCAAAAAGAAAACCAAGCCTCAAGGCAGGAGCCGGGTTTTCTTGGGAGCTTATTCAAAGACAAAGACAGGAGCATAATACTTATGCTCCTGGTGCTTCTTATGGGCGAGGACGTTGAGCCTTCGCTCTTGCTCGCGCTTATTTACATTTTACTTTAACTGAGCCTTGCGATTCTGTCAACCAGATAAGGAATCGCGCGTTCAAAGTCAACTCCGTACCAGTTAGCTTCGGGGGTATTCTTTGTAATGCGGATACACTCGGCGGTATAATCCGCCGCAACAGAGATGCTGCTTTGCATATCAATACCACGAACCAGCGCGCCGGTAAACGCGGAGCTGAAAATGTCGCCGGTTCCGTGAAATGCAGCGTCAATATGCTCCTGTTCATACATACTAAAACTGTCGGTCGAGCTGTCATAGCTGAGCACGCCGTACTTTCCGTCGAATTTGGCTCCGGTTAGGACAACCTTTTTCGCTCCTAAGGAAACGAGCTTTTTGATTACCGACTTGGCAAAATCGAGGTCGTATTCCTCGCGGTACTCTGTGTCGGTGAGGAAGCAGGCTTCGGTAATATTCGGCAAAACGATGTCCGCAACAGCGCACAGACGCGCCATCTCCTTTGGAAAGTCGGAGTCAAACGCAGGGTACATCCTTCCGTTATCAGCCATAGCCGGGTCAATGATGACCTTGGTGTCGGCAGTTTTAAGCGAATTTATAACCGAGATAACCTTGTCAACCTGAGCGGCATTGGCGAGGTAACCGGTGTAGAAAGCGTCGAACTCGATACCCTCGTTCTTCCAATGCTGTGCAATAGGGAGAATCTGGTCATCGAGATCCTTGCAGGTAAAGTTCTTGAACATAGTGTGAGTGGACAAAACAGCGGTCGGAATAATTGCCGCTTCAACACCGGTTGCCGAGATAACGGGCAGAGCTACGGTCAGCGAGCATTTTCCGAGGCAGGAAATGTCCTGAATAGTGGCTATTCTTCTCATATAATCATCGCCTTTCCTAATGACTGGAGATATTGTAGCAGAATAGCTGTCTTTTGAAAATATACAGTTTCGGCAAAATCAACAAGGACAGTTTGCCGTAAAAGCTCTTTTTGCTAGCCAAAAAACTCAGAGAGTACGGCGCGAGCCTTCTCAAAGTCGGATTCTTTGACGAGAATGTAGTCGGTGTTGTAGGTAGAAACGGCGAAGATTCCGATGTTGTTGTCAGCCAAAAGTGTAGAAATTTTCGAGAGGATTCCAATCAGCGAAAAATCGAGCACGCCCTCAATCATAAAGCCCCTCCAGCCGTCCTCGCGGTTGAGGGTATTTATCGGAGTGCTCTCGGTTTTGCAGACGAGGGAAAGCTCGTCTGAGGTCTTGCCGATAAAGTATATGCTGTCGGAGAGGTTGATGTCCGATATGTTTTTTACCTGGCAAACGGTAAGTTGTTCGTTAAGCGCTTTTAGTTTCATAGTTTCTCCTAATATATTTTTTTGCTCTACAGGAGTTAAATACTTTATGCAGGCTTTGAGTAAAATAAGGGTTTACTTTATCTTGATTTTTACGGTCACGGTCCTGGATGCGGAGTTGTAGTTTATGGTTCCGGAAGCGCTGACCTTGACCTTGATTTTCAGGACAGAGCCCTTCTTGTACTTATGCTTGGCGACGGTGATTACGCCTTTCTTTGAAACAGTAAGGTACTTGGACGAGCCTTTCTTGACCTTCTTATACGTAACCTTTCCCTGAGCCTTGGAAACAGAAATCGCGTTTTTGACCTTTTGCCTTGCCTTCTTCGCCTTCTTCGCCTTGACAGTTTTTGATTTTGCCTTAACAGTCATCGATTGCTTTGCCCCGGAGATGATATAGGATACGTTGTCAATGTCATCGTACTTACCTATATAATTAACGATAGCGGTATAGGGTCCTGTGTTTACTGACTTTACGTAGTCAACGGTGTAGTCGATGCCCTGAACAAGCAAAGTTCCGTTTACGTCGGCGGCTGTGAATATCGGAACGATTACCTTTCCGGTGTAGGTGTAGCTGTAATTAGGCTGGTTAATCTCCGCAATTTTTGCAATGACTCGGATCTCGGTGTGAGACGGGTCGTCAAGACAGGTTCTTGTTTCCTCGCCGTTTGCGTACAGGGTTGCTTTTTTGGTGACAGTCCACTCTCCCCAGTTGTGAACGTGCTCAGACTCTGCCGGCTGTGTTTCGGGAGCAGTCGTTGTTTCAATGGATTTCTCTCCCACGCCTGCAGAAGCTGAGTCCACAGCTCCTGCCGAAAATACAAAGGCTCCGGCGAGCATCAGCGCGGACAGCAATAAACAGATAGGTTTTTTCATAGGTTCTCCTCCTTAAAAATTTAGGTTTTTATCATATAGCCCAAGTTTCTACTCCTTGAGCGTTGTTACGATGAGTTTGTTCTCAATCACAGCGGCAAGAAGCTCATGCTTGTTATTGAAGCCGCCTTTTTCAACGATTCGGTCGAGATTCCAGCGAACTCCGTTCTTGCTTATTTTCAGCTCGGAAGCAATTTCGTCATAGGTCAAGCCCTTGACAAAACGGCGCAGAATTTCGATTTGACGGGGTGAAATCTCCGCGGAGTGCATATCGTTGAGCTCGATGTCCGGCGAAGAATCAGGGAAGATTTGCTCGCCCGAGAGGGTACGCTTTATCACATCCATAAGCTGCCGGTCGCCGTAGTCCTTGTACCAAAGGCTGTCGGCGCAGCCTGCTTTTGACTTAGCGAGAACGTCGGGGTCAATCAGCGAGGTAACTACAACAACCCTGGTGCCTGTGCCGAGTTGGCGGATTCTTTTTCCTGCGGCGAGTCCGGAGTGGTTGTACAGCGTCTGCACGTCCATAAGCACCAGGTCGATGTTTCCGGATTCACAGAGCTTTTCCGCGTCAAATGCGTCCCTGACGGTTGCCGAGATATTAAAATCCCCGTCAGCGGAAATCATATTGACAAAATGGTTTTGCATATAGATATTGTCCTCGACTATGATTACGTTAAACATTTTCTTCTCCGTTAAATCTGATTGACAGCCTGAACACCGGGCTGTGATTCATTTGCATTTTTGCTCCGGCGGATTCGGCGCGTTTTCTGAGCGAGGCGAGTCCTCCGCCCTCTTTGACGGGGCTTTTCGGCGGCTCGCCGTTGTCGGTAATATCAAAGCCGTTTTCAAGCATTTTGACAGTCACTGCGTTACCTTTCGAATGGGTCACGCAGTTGGTGACGCTCTCCCTCACTGCGGAAAAAAGCACAGCCCTCTGCGCTTCGTTTTCAGGAATGGCGCCGTCGAATATGAGCTTTATGTTCATATTATCGGCGTATGCCTGAATTTTTTCGGGAGTGTCGTCAACGCGCGAATTATTATTTGAAAAATAGCTCACCGCGTTGCGAAGGCTCTCGAGCTGAGAGTTTGCGTCATCGGGAGATTGCTCCTCGATTATCTTGGAAATCGAGATAAGACTGGTTCCGATGTCGTTGTGAATACGCATTTTGAGGTTGAGGGTTTCCTGTTCGCGGATTCTGTCGGCAAGGCGTACGTAAAGCTCGTTTAATTCCTCGTTGGTTTTGCGGAGCTTTTCGTTGTCATTGCGTATATTCTCGCTGACAGTATAAAGCTCGGTAACGTCCTGAGCAGTAACCTGTGTAAAGCCCTCAAGTCCGGGCTCGGTCAGTTCATCAAGGCTTATCCGGCGAATACTGCCGTCCGGAAAACAACACAACCCCGGGGAGGTCTTGATTTTTTCCCTTTCCAGCGCAGAGTTAACCTCGCTGAGCGTTTGCGGAACGCTTCCGCTTACGGAGGAAATCAACCTGTTCATCGTGCGGTTGATCAGGATAACCCTGCCGGCGTTATCGGCAAAGCAGATTCCGGATTCAAGATTGTCGAGAGATTCGCGGATTGACGCTCGGGAGAGGTTGGTCTTTGCGCGCCTGCGCTCCCGCAAAAGACTTAGAAAAGCATACGCAAACACACCTGCTCCGATAATCAGGAACAGTATCCAGGGAATACCGACAGAAAAACGAACACCAAATTCCGTGTAGGACGCTCTCAAAACCGAGAGCGCAGTCAGCACACAAACAAACAACACGACGTTTGCAATACAGCGAGCGGCTTTCCGGCTCGACATCAAACTGTGCACACACAGAAAAAGCTGCATAAGCGCCGCGAAAAACAGCGCAATACAAATTACGTTTATATATGAAACAGGAAGCTCTGTTACGCTAATCATCCGCCTCGCCTCCTTTTGAATCAAGGATAAAGGCGGTGCCGTCGTCCTCGCGGATAACGACCGCGTCGGGATATTTTGAGCGGATTGAGCTGTCATCGGTTATGCAGTCGGTAAGAATATTCATCCTGAGAATACCGTCGAAGTCAAAAGCCCTGACGTTGAGAAATTTTGCGCTGTCAAATACGCTCTCCGCAACATCCTCAAAAAAGTCGTAAGCGCGCATAAGGAGCTTGCCGGAGATTTGCGCGCGCTCGGCGTTGACAATAAAACTTCCCCGGATATTCAAAAAACCGAGTGAGCGATACGACTCGCGCAGCGCGCTTTCAAGCTTGCCAACAGGAATCAGAGAAGATTCGTCAGTCGAGAGCACAAAATCCTTGCTGCGCTTGATGTAACTTCCGAGAACAGCGATTCGCGCCAAAATCGCGCGTTTTGTATTGGTATCAGACTCTCGGCTGTACTCCTGCACAAGCAGGTCGATACTGTCGAGCTGAGCCTGGGTTTTTATCTGCAAAAGGTCGTACAGACGATTTTGCTCCTCAATAACGCGGTGCTCCTCTCCGCGTTCAATTTCATAACGCAGAAGCTCGTTGCGTTCTCTGAGCTCGTCGCTCCTGTCGTTGAGGGTTTCGCGCAGCTTGAGCAGCTCGGAAATATCCTCCACCCAGACAGCTCTGCCACCGTTGACGGGCATATTTTTAAGAATCCTTCCGCCGTCAAGCATTACGGGCGAGGACTGAGCTTTTCTGAGGGTTTCCCGGGGTAAGGCTTCGGCTGACTTTGCCGAATACACAACGTTGTAATCGTTATCGGTAATTTGCACGGCGGTGATGACCGACGCGGAGAACAAATCCGAGTAACGTGAATTTGACTGGATTAAACCGCACCGGATACATCTCTCGAAAAAGCACAAAAACAGCACGCAGCACACTGCCGCAAAGTCGCTGAGGTAGCTTTTGACCAAGGCGGAGTCAAGAGTATAGAGCGTAAAATACACAAGCGCGAACACAAACGGACACAGCGGAAGCCACATAAACCTCCGGCTGTCGGGGATTCGGCATTTTTTGACCATTACTACCAGCGCGGAGATTATTAAAAAGACTCCCCATGCTATCAGCGCATAATAAAACGCCCCGAGCTTTCGGTTAAATTCTGTCCACGTTGACTCGGGAAAGCTGAACACAAGACTGTGAAAATCGTTGGTGAGCACAAGCGCAACCATCGCGATTGTAACAAGGAGAAATACCCTTGTCCATTTTGGGAGGCGGAAGTCCTCGCCCTTTCCGGAGGATAATGCAACGAAAAACGCGAGCAGGGGTATCGCCAAGAGCGGGATGTAGTATAAATACCAGAAATACCGCGTGATACCCTCGTCAAAAACGAAACGGTACTTGACCTCGCGCAGAATAAACCACGAGGTCATAAGCACTGAAACAATAGTCAGAAGTCTTCGCGCCTGAGACTGTACAACACGCCTGCCGACTGAGATTCCCCACGCGCAGTAGAGCGCGATGTAGATAAAGGTGCGGATATAGTTGAGGAGGTTGTCAACAACAGCGTTGTCAAAACACACGACTACCCGACGGCATCCAAACGCAACAGCGACCATAGCCGCTGCAAAAACAAAAACACGCACGCCGTTTCTGTCGGTTTTCGTCACGCCGCTCCCTCCTCTTTTGTTCTTAAACTCATTCTATCACAGCGCTGATAAAAAGTCTACATTATAGAAAAAATACACCCCTCGCAATTTGCGAGAGGTGTGTATAGGGTTAGTACCCAAGTTCAACATCCTTGATGTATTTTGCCGGAACTCCTCCGACGATTGTGTTCTCGGCGACGTCCTTTGTAACGACCGCTCCGGCAGCAATAATCGCTCCGTCTCCGATTGTAACTCCGGGCAGGATAGTCACGTTAGCGCCTATCCAGACGTTGCTTCCTATCGTGACCGGCTTGGGAATAAGGTTCGCGCGCTTTGAGGGGTTTTGATGATGGTTAAGCGTCGCGATAACCGTCTTTGGTCCTACGAGCGTTCCTTTGCCGATTGTTATTCCGCCCTGATCCTGAAACTGACAGCCGGCGTTGATGAACACTCCCTCGGAGAGCTTTGTATTCTTGCCGCAGTCGGTATAAAAAGGAGGAAACATATACGCTGTATCGGGGAATTTTCTGCCGGTGAGCTTTTCCATAATTTCGCCGATTTCCTCGGGCGTGTGATAGGAGCTGTTGAGCTCGGATGTGAGCTTCATCGCCTCGTTGCTGAGGTAGGTCATATACTGATGAACCTCGCTGAACGCGATAACCTCGGCTCCGCTGTCCATTATTTCGATAAATTCCTTTGTGTTCATAATTACCTCGTAAACTTTACCTTTACGTTCTTTCTGCCAAGCGTTTTTGCAAGGCTGCCGGCGTTTGTAAGCTTTCCGATTTTGATGTACTCATATGGCGAGGAGGTAATCTTGTCGTAAAACAGCACAAGGCAATCTCCGCCGAATATCATCAAGTCGCCGGGGTTAATTTTAGGGTAGGTTTTACTCTTTCCGGAAAACTCCTTGTCAAAATAATGGTACTTCTCGTTGCCGTTGAGCTCGTTCATCGTAACCGTAAGCGGCAGCATTTTGCAGAACTGCTTCGCGGCTTTGCTGTTGTTGAGCTTTGCGGTGAATTTTGCGCCGTTGACGCTGACGGTAACGGTTGTGTTCGCTTTGACCGTTACCGAGCACTTGAAGCTCTGCTTGCCGAGGGTTGCTTTGAGCTTTGCAGAACCCTTTTTGAGCGCGGTTATTTTGACCGATGTGTTTGATTCGCGCTTTATCCTGACAACCTTTTTTCCGGATGTGATTTTGAACTTAACCTTTTTGTCAGTTCCTTTAAGGCTGAGGGTTTTTGAACTGCCGGCATTCAAGGTTAGCTTTTTCGCGCTCAGCTTCAGCGGTGATTTTGCCTGTGCGCAGGAAGCTGAAGCGAACGCTGTCGCAATCACTAATACCGCCGCGGCTGCGGCGCGCAGCTTACGCATATTCATCAGACGAATTCCTCGGCAAAAGCCTTTAGCTTCGCCGGACTCGGGTTGCCGTTGAGAATTTCACCCTCAACAATTTCAGCTCCGGGAGCGCTCGGCTTTAATCCGGCAACTGCTTTGCCAAAGCCGGAACCGCCCGAAGTCGCAAAGAGGACAATCTTCTTGCCGCTGAAATCATAGGTCTCGAGGAAGGTGTTGATTATTGTGGGAGCCACGTACCACCAAACCGGGAATCCGACAAAGATTGTATCGCATCCTGCGATATTCGCATTATTATCAGCGAGAGCCGGACGAGAGCTTTTGTCGCGCATTTCAACGGAGCTGCGTGAGTTTTTGTCCTGCCAGTTGAGGTCGTCTCTTGTGTAAGGGGTTTCGGGTTTAATCTCGTAGAGGTCGGCGCCTGACGCCTTGGCGAGATTTTTTGCAACGTTGGCGGTCGTTCCGCTTGCTGAAAAATATGCTACCAGTGTTTTACTCATTATTACATTCTCCTTTTATAATTTAATTAAGCGGCTCAGGCTCCGAGGAGCTTGCGCGCGCAGGTATACGCCAGTTTATAAATCGGATACTCCACAAAACCGACATCCGCCTGCTCCATCGCTTTCCTTTGCTTATCGGTTACGACGGTGTACGGATAGATTCCGTATATGAACGGGAAGAAAGAATAAATAAACTCCTCGCGTGCAAGGTCGTCCATTTCGGTACAGAACTTTTTGAGCAGGTTATCAACTGCTCTCAGCGAGCTTCCGTAAGCAACCTTGAACTCGCAGAGTCTTTCCTCGCGGCTGTTTTCCTCCAGGTCGTAGTGATTCATACTCATCAACTTGAGCAGAAGCCTGCGCTTTTCCAGAGAGGACGCGAGAGACCTTGCGACGTCGTCCTTTGTCATAGCTTCGTTTTCGTCAATTGTTTTTGTCAAATCATCGACCCAGAGCTCGTACTCCTTCTGCAAAATTGCAAGAAAGATTTCCTCCTTGGTCTCGAAGTAGTTGTAAATCGACGCGCGGGAGAAGGTTGTGTAATCCGCGATTTTCATAATTGTAATATCCTTGAAGCTCATATCCTTGTACAGAGTTTTGCAGGCGGATATGATTTCTTCCTTTCGAGCGTTAGTAAGCTCGGGAGAACCCTTGGGCATTTTATCACCTTATTCATTTATTCTGACACTTTGTCAACATCTATATCATACACCTATTCTGACACAATGTCAACATATTTGCAAAAAAATGTGAGGTATTCTCATACCTCACACCATGATTATCGCATCACATCACACAGCGCCTTGCCGATATCGTCGTCAATACAGATTGACTGCGGTTCAATTTCATCAGGACAAAGGCTTTCCCCAAGGTTTACACAGGCGTAGGTTGCCTTTGGATTTTGAGCCGTAATACGCCAGAACGGATATTTGATGATTACCGGCGTGTTGCCGCCTACTCCGAGTTCAAGAAGCAGAATCCGCTTATCCTTGTTCTTCCTCAGAAAATCCTCGTACCTTTGATTAGCATTGTGCCAGCCCTCGTCCTCGACGAATTTGTTGTCGCTCCTGAGGTTGAGGGTCATATTTTTGCCGCATACGGGACACTTGGGAATGAGCTCGGAGGGGATTTTCATATCCTCCTGCTTTGCGACCATCTCGGTGACTATTTCCTCGTTATCGTAGGTTTTGTTGTGGCAGGGCACAGAGCACTGAAACAGTCCGTAGTCGCCCTGAGTGTAGAAAAGCCTTTCCTTGTCAAACCCGGCAAGCTGGAACTGGTGGTCAACGTTAGTCGTCAGGACAAAGTAGTTTTTATCCTTTACCAGCTCGAGCAAGTCGGCGTAGGGCTTTCCAACCGTTACACCGTAGCGGTTGAAGTAGATGTGTCTTGACCACCACGCCCAAAACTCCTCCTGAGTCGGAAAAGGATAGAATCCGCCGGAGTACATATCGCGGATACCGTATTTTGCCGCAAAATCGGAGAAGTGCTTGTAGAACCTCTTGCCCGAATAGGTCAGTCCGGCGGAGGTTGACAATCCTGCTCCGGCGCCGATTAGGATCGCGTCGGCTGACGATACTTCATCCCTGAGCCTTTTATTCTGTTCTGCGTAGGGTAAATGTGATTTGATTAATCTCATTGCGTTCAACCTCCTTGGGATTATTTTAACGGAGCTATGAATTTTGCTCCGATTCAATTATGCTTTGAACATCCCCGACAATATCGCTGAGACGGATTTGCTTCATTTCGTTCTCCATTGAAGTCTGAATCTGATTCAGACGACCGTCCATAGCGCTATGAATATTTCTGCCAACAGGGCAGTCGGGATTCGGGTTTTCGTGAAAATGAAACAGCCCCTCGTCCTTTACGCTGTCAACAGCTTTGTAAACATCATAGAATGTTATCTCGCTGAGCGGCTTCGCGATTGTGATTCCGGTTGCGCCCTGACGTGAGTTTACAATTCCTGCCTCTTTGAGTTGGGAAAGCACGCCGCGGACGATAACAGGATTCACATTCGTGCTTCCTGCTATCAGCTTACTCGTTACCTTCATATCCTGATTGTACGCTATCAGGATAATGCTGTGTACCGCAATTGTGAATCGACTTGTAATCTGCATATAATTTCATAGCCTTTCCCCCACAAATAGTCATTAAGGTTTCTTACGATCTTACCGTGGGCGGATAAGGCGTAGATGCAAATTCAGCATTTGCCCGACGTCTCTAAAGCTTATCGCGCAACACTAAATCTCTTTGCAATTTGACACTTATAATATATCATATTACAACTTGATTTGCAACAAATTAGGTCTCATCCGCCTGTCGATTATTCGCTTACAACAGAGATACGCTGTTTGATGTGGTTGCCGTTTTCGATTTCGTCAACCATCGCGATTGCGTAGTCCGCGTAGCTGATTACGCTCTCGCCCTTTGAATTGAGTACGAGCTCCTCGCCTCCGAGAATGTACTTTCCGGTTCTTTCTCCTTCTGCCTGAAAATCTCCTGCCGGGCTTACATAAGTCCAGTTTACATCGTCGTATTTTCTGAGCTCATCAAGAGCTGTCTGGTGTGCCTTGACAACAGGAACCGCCGCTTCAGGGAACGGAGTAACGTCAAAAACAGTTTGTGTGTGTTCCGGATTCACGAACAGGCTTCCTGCGCCGCCTACAACGAGGAATCGAACGTCAGTATTTCTCAGCTGCTCTGCGAGATGCTTTGCAGCGTCCGGAATTATATGAACTGTGTCGGGAGTCCATGCTCCGGCTGCGTCTACTACAGCGTCAAAGCCTGCGAGGTCGTCCTTTGTAATATCGAAAATATCCTTTGCGACTTCATTCTGCGCGGCGCTTTCGTTTTTTCCTCTTACAAAAGCTGTAACCTCAATACCTCGGTCTACGGCTTCCTTGACGATGAGCTTTCCTGCTTTTCCGTTTGCTGCAACTACTGCGATTTTCATAATAGTATCCTCCTTAAAAATTATTTGCAAAGAATTGTTTTATCTATCCTGCGCTTGTAATATATCATATTACAAGTTACTTGTCAATACTTTTATTACAAGTTTTTTAAAAAACAAAGCAGTTTCCTATAAAGCAAGAAAGGCGCGCTTTGCGCGCATTTCGCTACTCATCGCTCGTTGCTGCGCAGCAGCAAACTGAGCGGAGAATATAAACTTTTTTTGCTTTATAGGAGTTTATGCTATTGCAATTATCAGTAATACTGTAAAATAGTTTATTGTTTCGCAGCGTTACAGAGCAGTTTCCTATAAAGTAAAAAAACGCTCTGCAAACGCAGAGCGTAGATTTTTAAATTACCAATCAGAACCAACTGCCGGGACCTTCGCCTATAAAGCTTATAAAATCGCCGTAGCTGTTTTCTCTCTCCTTTTTGTTCGATAATACAGGATTTGTTACTTCTTCTGTACCTGACGAAAGTAAAACGTCGTTTCTCTCAAGAGCTTCAACTGTGATGATTGGTTTTTTATATTCAGATTTCATAATCAAAGCTCCTTTCAAAACGGTTATACAATTTCATTATATCATTTTTACACTGAATGTCAATAGTTTTTGGGCATTAAATCTCACTTTTTATCGGACTTCTTTAGTATGTGATTTTTATAGTTACGTTGCCGCTTGAAAGCAATTGCGAGAGCTCGGAACCGGTTTTGTCGGTAATTTTGCCCAGCCGTGTATACGCCCATGTGTTGGAGCCGTAAAACACAACAAGCTGGTTTCCGCTGTAGAGTACAATGTCTCCCGGGGAGGTCGTTGTGCTGACGTCGTCTGAGGGAAGATTCATCCCGAGCGAGCCTACTTGCTCAAAGCCTCCGTACATAGACATTTCTATTGTAAGAGGAGAAGCCTTTGCCGCTTCCTTTAATGCGGCGACAGCTTCGTTGTTCTCCCAGTCAACCGCGACGTGAACGTCGTTGATTGTCATTGTCAGATTTGTTTGCGTCATACTGCCGATCCATTTGCAAATTGTTTCCTTATCCGTTCCGATAGCAAATCGCCTGCCTTCCTTCCAGCTAGCGTTCTCCGCGAGCGGATGGAGATTAGTGTCGCTGGTACCAATCGGGCTTGACGCCGAGGTACAGAACGGGATAATCGTCTTGCCGGAAAAGTTGTAGCTTTCGAGGAAGGTATAAATAATCTTCGGAGCCTGTCCGTGCCAGATCGGATACGCCAAGACTATTGTACTGTATCTGTCCATAATGTCAACGTAGCCGCTGATTTCGGGGCGCGCTGTCGGGTCGCTCTGTTCCCTGTCGGCCCGGCAGTCGGTGTAGTAGGCGATGTCCTCGTCGGTATAGGGAATCTTCGCTTTAATCTCGAACAAATCCGCCGAGAGATACTCCGCAGCGTACTGCGCCAGCGGCTTTGTGTGTCCTGTGCGCGAGAAGTAAACAACAAGCGTTTTGTCGCTTTCCGAAGCAGGCTCGGCAGGCTTTTCCGCAACAGGTTCCGTTGCCGGCTGTGCAGTCTGTTCAGTAGCAGGCTCAGTCGAGGGAGTCAGGGTTGGCTGTACCGGAGAAACAGTCGGTTGAGTTTTTTTAGCGGTTTTTGAGGAATTTTTCTTTTTGAAGCTGCAGACCCATTTTTTCACCGCGGAATAGCTTGAATCGGTGAGGTCTTTTCCCTGCTTCACCGTCGCTTTCTTTGCGCCTGCGCGGATTCCGCTCATTGAGCCTGAGATTCCGCTCGAGCCTGAGGTGCAAAACGGAATTACAGTCTTGCCCTTCATCGAGTATTTATAGAGGAAGGTACGGATAATACGCGGTTCCTTTCCCCACCAAATCGGATAGCCGATGTACACGGTGGAATACTGCTTCAGGTTCTTGATACCTGTCGCGATTGCCGGACGTGAGGACGGCTTGTTCTGTTCGCGGTTAGCTCGGCAGTCGGTGTCGTAGTCCAAATCCTTTGAGGTGTACGGAGTTCTCGGAACAAGCCGGAAAATATCCGCTTTGTCAGCCTTTTTCACCTTACCGGCGGCGGACTTGGTAGTCCCTGTTGCCGAGAAATACACTACGAGCGATGTCTTTTTCCCTGAGGAAACAGTTACCGCACAGGTGTATTTTTTGTTCTTGTACTTAGCTGTGAGCTTTGCCGTTCCGGCTTTTTTTGCCTTGGCAACGCCTTTTTTGCTGACGGTCAGCACCTTTTTGTCGGAGCTTGACCACTTTACATTCTTTGCGTTTTTTAGCTTAAAGGTCTGTTTTTGACCCTTTTTCATAAGAAAGGTTTTGTAATTCAGATACGGGGTCTTTGACTTTGCGCTTGCCGCAGGTGCAAGAGCCAGCAGCGAAAACAACATCAAACCTATTAATAAAACGGAAACCGGTTTTTTCATAATTGCCTCCTTATTTAAGGCTGTCAACCCAGCCCTCTATATCAGATGAATCGCTGAGACGCTCGCCCTCAAGCCATTTGCCGCTGCCGGCGTTCTTTTCAAGGTTGCTTCCGCTGGAGCCGATTCCGGAGCCGCCCGAGGTGCAGAACGGTATTACTGTTTTTCCGCTGAAGTCGTAGCTTTCCACGAATGTATCCATAATTCGCGGTTCCTCGCCCCACCAGATTGGATAGCCGATGTAGACGGTTTTGTATCCGTCTAGGCTGAGCTTCTTGCCCGCGATTTTCGGTCTGACTGAGGAATCGTTTTGCTCAATAGTCGTGCGGCTGTTTTCGTCGTTCCAGTCGAGGTCGGCGTCGGTGTACTTCTGCTCAGGTACGATTTCATAAATCTCAGCCTTTGTGACCGACGCGATTTTCTGGGCAACGCCCTTGGTCGTTCCGGTTGCGGAGAAATACAAAACGATTGTATCGTTGCTGTTCTTATCGGATTTTGCGGTTTCTTTAGCTGTTTTCTCGCTTGTCCCGGACTCAGTTTGCTTTGTTTCTGTCTTGGACTGTGAACTGCTTTTCGCGCCCGGTTGCGAGCATGAAGCCAGAGAGAACACAAGAAGAACAGCGAGTAAAAGAGCGGTAATTTTTGTAAGCTTTGATTGCGTTTTCATAGGCACCTCCTAATTTTCCTTTATTTTCTGATCGCCTGTTGTCCAGACGTGCTTTTCCTTCGCGTTTTCGCGTTTGTTCTGAGCCATTACTCCGGCTAGCGGATGCGGAACATACGGCTCCTCAAGATAAGCGATTTCCTCGCCGCTGAGTTCAAGCTCCACCGCCTTTGCCGCACCCTCGATGTGGCTGAGCTTTGTCGCTCCGACAACGGGAGAAGTCACCTTTGTAAGCAGCCACGCGAGGGAAATTTCTGTCATAGTTACGCCGCGCCTTTCGGCAAGCTGTGCAACGCGGTTTATTATCACGCTGTCCTGAGCCGCGGTTGAGTCGTACTTAAACTTTGCGTAGGAATCCTCCGCAGCGCGTTTTGTTTCGTCATCGCCGGACTTGCGCGAGAGTCTTCCGCTTGCGAGCGCGCTGTACGGAGTCATTGCGATATTCTCCTCAAAACAGTACGGAGCCATCTCACGCTCTTCCTCGCGGAAAATGAGGTTGTAATGCCCCTGCACAGACACAAACTTTGCGAAGCCCTCTTTCTCGGCAAGCGCGTTAGCCTTTGCAAGCTGCCACGCAAAGCAGTTGGAGATTCCGATGTACCTCGCCTTGCCTGCCTTTACAATGCGGTTGAGCCCGTCGAGGATGTCGAAAATCGGGGTGTTCCAATCCCACATATGATAGATATACAAATCAACATAGTCCATACCGAGGTTTTCAAGGCTTTTGTTAATCATATTTTCGATATGCTGCTGACCTGTGACGCCTTTTTCAATCTCATCAGCAGTACGCGGCAGGAACTTTGTCGCCAGAACAACCTCATCCCGCCTTGCAAAATCGCGGAGAGCGCGTCCGACGTACTGCTCGCTTGTGCCGCTCTGGTAGCCGATTGCCGTATCGTAAAAATTCACGCCGAGCTCCATGCCGCGCTTTATGATTTCACGGCTGTGCTTTTCATCAAGAGTCCAGCTGTGCTGACCGCGCGCAGGGTCGCCGAAGCCCATACATCCCATACAAATCCGAGATACGTTCAAATCTGATTTTCCGAGTTTTACATACTTCATATTATCACAGCCTTTCATCCTGACACTATGTCAGTATAATCATAATACAACTATTCTGACACATTGTCAATATGTTTCTCCAAAATAATCTTTCCAAAATAAAACATTTATGTTATCATAAAATAAAAATGGAGGAATTAGTGTGAAAGTTCACACTAATTAAAATAAATATTGCCTGCTCAGTTGCGCACTGCGCGCACGAGCGATGGCTTAATTGCCATTTACGCCTTATCTGCCCACGGTAACAGCGTAAGGTAACTTTAATAACTATTTGTGGGCAGAAAGGCTATGGCAATTAATTATGTTAGGTAATTTCAGCTATCACAATCCAACCAAATTATACTTCGGCGACGAATCGCTCGGCTTTCTGAACGAGGAGCTGCCCAAGTACGGCAAGACGGTTCAGTTGATTTACGGCGGAGGCTCCATCAAGCGCAACGGTCTCTACGACGAAATCCTCGCTATCCTAAAGAAAAACGGAAAGACCGTAGTCGAGGACGCCGGCGTTATGCCGAACCCGACTGTTGATAAGCTGCGCGAGGGCGTAAGGCTTGCGCGCGAGAACAATGTTGACTTTTTGCTTGCTGTTGGCGGCGGCTCATGCTGCGACTACGCGAAGGCGGTGTCCGTATCCGTTCATTGCGACGACGACCCGTGGGATAAATACTACATCCGATTTGAGGAGCCGGAGTGCGAAATCGTTCCCGTCGGCTGTGTGCTTACTATGGCAGGCACAGGCTCCGAGATGAACGGCGGAGCGGTCATCACTAACCACGAGCAAAAGCTGAAAATCGGTCACGTTTTCGGCGACGAGGTTATGCCGAAGTTTTCTATTCTAAACCCAAAGTACACGATGTCTCTGCCTAAGCGCCAGATGGTTTCGGGAATTTATGATATTTTCAACCATATTTGCGAGCAATATTTCTCCGGTGAGGACGACAACACCAGCGACTACATCGCGGAAGCACTGATGAAGTCTGTTATACACAGCTCGCTGATTGCCGTTGAGAATCCCGAGGACTACGAAGCTCGCTCCAATATTATGTGGACAGCGACATGGGCTCTAAACACGCTTATCTCACGCGGAAAAAGCACCGACTGGATGGTGCATATGATAGGTCAGTCTGTCGGCGCATACACAGACGCGACGCACGGTATGACTCTGGCTGCGGTATCACTCCCGTATTACAGGATGATTATGCCGTACGGACTCAGAAAATTCAAGCGCTTTGCCGAGGAAGTATGGGGCGTTTGCCCGGATGGCAAGACCGACGAACAGGTTGCCGCCGAGGGACTTGAAGCGCTCGAAAGCTGGATGAAGAAAATCGGCGTTGCTATGAGCATAAGCGAGCTCGGCGCGACCGAGGAAATGCTCGACGGTATCGCGGAGGGTACAATCATACTCGACGGCGGTTACAAAACACTGAGCAAAGACGAAGTCATTCAGGTATTAAAAGAAAGTATGTAATACTATCACGCAAACAGCCTCCCGATTTTATTCGGGAGGCTGAATTTATTTATTGCGTTTTCTCAAGCATAAGCTTATCAGGTACGCCGTAAACGCCCACGCAAGGAGCATCACCAGGTTCTCGAGAATTACGAGCCACCAGGGCTTTGCGTAATCGAGAAAAGCGAACGGCACTCTCAGGGTCATATAGTCGAGGTATTTTGAGGTAAAAAACAGACAGAAGCCGTAAACAGAAATTGCGCACATTACGATGCCGACCGCGATTTTTGCCGAACGGTTTTTGAGTCTTGAAGCTGCGATACCAAGGTGTAAGCCGAGATGCAGCCCCATAAGCACGAACGACCAGTGCGACAGCGCAACGTGGACCTGGCGTGTAAACGACGCTTTTACAAGACCATTCAAAAACGGTGCGGCGTAACGGCTCATCATCATTCCCGAAGCAGCCGTACAGAAAAACGAAAGCAGCAACAGCACGTTTACAACAAGCTGCAAAATCCTTACCGGGGTGTATTTCCCTTTAAAAAGAGCCGTATAAAACCTGTGGTTCAGAATCTGGTGCAGGATAGTCAACACGAGCATCGCAACGCCCAGCCATTCGTGGGTGAACTGCTTCGTGACCTGAAACGACATCAAAAGCAGGAGCGTAATAGTCAGCGCAATGTCGAGCACACGCTTTACAACGTTTAGTCTTTTCATTCTTAAAGTGCTTCGTACTCCGACTCAACAGCCTCGAGCCATTCGGTAGAGGCTTTCTCGCCTTCAATTTCGATTGCGAGATGAGAGAACCACGAGTCTTTTGCTGCGCCGTGCCAGTGCTTGACCTCCGCAGGAATGTTCACGACTGTACCGGGGGTCAGCTCAACCGGGTCTTTGCCCCATTCCTGATAATAACCGCGTCCGCCAACGCAAATCAACATCTGACCGCCGCCGCTTTTTGCGTGGTGGATGTGCCAGTTGTTGCGGCAACCGGGCTCAAAGGTAACGTTGAATATCGAAAGCTGCTCTGTTGAAACAGGCGCGAGGTAGCTTTGTCCGACAAAAAACTCGCCGTACGGATTGGGCTCGCCAATCGGGAAAAACAGAGAGTTTTCGTATTTCTCGCGTTCGGTTACGGCAGGCTTTTCCTCATTCCAGACTTCCTTTGCGAGGCGGAAAACAGCCCAACCCTTTGGCCAGCCGACATACATTGTAGCGTGGGTGATAATTGCGGCGATTTCCTCTTTGGTTACGCCGTGATTCTTTGCGTTTTGCAGATGATAGACAAGCGAAGAATCGGTTATTCCCGACGCCATAAGCGATACAACAGTGATTATACACTTTGTTTTCACGCTGATTGCTTCCTCGTTCCAGACCTCTCCGAAGAGAACGTCGTCGTTAAGATGAGCAAATGTCGGAGCAAAATCTCCGAGCTGCTCCCTGCCTGCTGTTTGCACAATTTTTTCTGACATATATAATCCTCCTTAGAAATTCGATCTACAATACGCTGACACAGTGTCAGTATACATATATAATACACCTACTCTGACACGATGTCAATATATTTATCAAAAATCAAGCGGAAGCCGATACTCAGCTTCCGCTTGATTTAATAAGATTTAAGGTTTATTCGACAGCCGCCAAAGCCATTGCGGATGCCTGGTCAAAGCTGCTTGTATTCTTACCGTTAACATTTTCTCCTTTATACTGCAGTGTATACTTATTACTTTATATATTACACTGTTTCATAGATATCATTTTGTATAAAATTTAAAATCGTACATTATCCCAGTTTAATAAATTTCAAGCCATAAGCTTTCGCGTATGTTTCAGCGACAGATTTCTTGTATCCCTTTAGCTTCATAGGCTTGATAAATGCTGCATCTTCAATATTATTTACGCTCTTTGGAATCGTAATGGTCTTGAGCTTTTTTACATTCGCAAAAGCGCTCATACCGATTTTT